>NZ_JALAZE010000002.1:322877-645754 GCF_022809095.1 Bacillus kexueae | reverse complement strand
ATTCTTTTCCGCAAATCGCTTTCCACAAGGACATGCATACCGACGTTTTCGATAGAACAGATAGGTCGTTCGTTCAAATAGTTTTAAGTGCTTTACCTTCTGAATTCGATAATCATGAACCTTATGGGTCCAATCTCCACATGCCGGACATTGATGTCTTCTTCGGGGGACAGAAACATGAAGGTGGATTACCCCCTCAATTTCCTCCATCTTTGTGATAATCAACTCTTCTAATCCAGGCATTGATATGGTAGAATACTTCATGCACGTAACTCCAATCTTTATTCTTGTTTCTCGTCAATTCAAGTGTAAAGGATTTTGGAGCTTACGTGTTTTTTTTTATGCTAAAAATTTCTTCATACCCCAACAAATATTGTAGAGCCATAAAGAAAAAAGGAGGTAGGAAAACAAAATGGAAAAGCCAGCCAAAAGGCTGACTTTTAATAAACCCAAGTATTAATTTGACGGTCGTATGAAACTAATTCCTCTTCTTTGAAGAACAGTCCAATTTCACGTTCTGCACTCTCAGGTGAATCAGAACCGTGAATGATATTTTTACCAACAAACATTCCATAGTCTCCGCGAATTGTTCCTGGTAGAGCTTCTTTCGGGTTTGTCTTACCCATCATTTGTCGGCAAATTTCAATGGCATTTTCTCCTTGCCATACCATCGCAAAAACCGGTCCAGAAGTAATAAAAGAAACAAGCTCGTCGAAGAATGGTTTCCCCTTGTGTTCGCCATAGTGTTGCTCAGCTAAATCTTGTGAAATTTGCATTAGCTTTGCACCTGAAAGTTGCAACCCTTTTCGTTCGAATCTTGCAACAATTTCACCGATTAATTGGCGCTGAACCCCGTCAGGCTTTACCATTAAAAATGTCTTCTCCATGTTTTTCCACCCCATAAGTATTATGTATGGGCTTACAAATCCTGCCCAACAAAATTTTACCATCATTAAAGCGTTTTCGCAAACTTAAAATTTCCTTTTTCCAATATACTTTGCGATTTGAATTAAAGTTGTTTTCATTTTACTTTTCGGCAGGGGAGCGATCACTTCTAAACTTTTTTGTAAGTAACGGTCGCTTAATGCAATAGACTCCTTAATGGCCCCAGAAGATTTAACGGCTTCAATTATTGGTTTAATTTCGGTAGGAGTTGTCTGTTCGTTTACCTTCATGATTTGTTCTTTAAGGGATGGATCTCGCATGGCAATTAAGACTGGCAACGTAATATTGCCTTGTAGTAAATCGCTTCCGACAGGCTTTCCAAGCTCTTCTTCCGTTGATGTAAAATCTAAGATGTCATCGATAATTTGATACGATACACCTACATAATATCCGAACCAAAAAAGACGTTTATGCCACTCTTCTTGTACGTCAGCTGCGACCGCACCAATTTGACAACTCGTTGCAATAAGTAGTGCCGTTTTTCTTTTAATCCGCCTTAAATATGTACGGAAATTTTGTTCATAATTATATTTGTCTTTAATTTGCTCAATTTCACCTAAAACAACTTCTACAATAGTCTTTGCTAGGATTTGATGAGCAAGCGGTTTTTCAATTTCTGTGATAATTTGAAGAGATCTGGCAAATAAATAGTCTCCTGTATACATTGCAATTTGGTTGTCCCATTTGGACTTTATCGTAGCTTTTCCTCTCCTCAATTCGGCATCATCAATTACATCATCATGGACAAGAGAAGCCATATGGATTAGTTCTAGCGCAACAGCAACTTTTTTTATTTTGTCGATATCATATTGCCCAAACATAGCTGACAACAAGACAAAAACGGGGCGAATTCTTTTCCCCCCAGCTTGTAATAAATGTAAGCCTGCATCACTTAGAAGCGGATCATTCGACCAAACACTTTTTTCTAATTCACGTTCTACAATGTTGAGATCTTGCTCCAAAAAGGAATATATCGCTTTAAACTTCATTCAATTCACCTTATCATTTCAATTTCGGCTTATATCCTAAATGCATAGCAGCCACTCCACCTGTAAAAGGTTTGACTTGTACATTTTCTAGGCCCGCTTTTTCAAACATTAACTTTAGTTCTTTCATTCCTGGAAAATCACGCGCCGATTCTTGTAACCATGAATACTCTTCATAGCTTTTCGCAAACAATTTACCGAACATTGGCATTACGAAACGGAAATAAAAATAATATAATTGTCTAAATCCAAGCATTGTAGGTTGAGATGTTTCAAGACAAACGACTTGGCCTCCTGGCTTTGTCACACGATGCATTTCTTTTAAAACTTGCATGTAATCGGGAACATTTCGCAATCCAAATCCGATAGTCACATAATCAAACGTATTGTCTTCAAATGGAAGCTCCATTGCATTTCCCCACATTAATTCAACGTGATTTAATTGTTCTTCTTTGACTTTCTTTTCCCCGATACTTAACATGTTTTGGCTAAAATCTAAGCCAATTACTTTTCCTGTATCCCCGACAGCATGACCTAACGATATGGTCCAATCCGCTGTACCGCAGCAAACATCTAGGCAAGTTGCCCCTTTTGGTACATTCATTCGCTTCATCGTTTCTTTTCGCCAAGCAATATGCCTCCGAAAACTAATGACTGAATTCATTTGATCATAATTTTGATAGATTTTTTCAAACACCTTATGTACTCGTTCTTCTTTTGAAGCCATCCTTTACCCTTCTTCCACCATTTTGTTTAGCATATGTTGATGCGAGTATTGCATCGTATGAATGCGGTCATATAAGTAATCGATTAATGCTTGAGAATGAACACGATTTGAATTTAAAAACGCTATAACTTGTTCATACCATTTTTGACTTACATCGAATAATTTTGATTTCATTTGTTGCTCGTTGTATTTCGTTCTTTTTAAACTTTCAATAAATATTGATGAGTCTCCTTCATTCAAACGATCAGCTTCCTCACATATTCGTTTATAAGTTAAATAATGACAAGCAAATGAGGCAAATGAGGATTGGTTCATATGAACACCTAATTGGAAGGATAATGCACCTTCAATTTTCTTCAAACACTCCAACTGCTCCTCAAGTGAGTGAGTGGAATGATAAAGTTGAATTTTACTTTCGTTAATCTCCTTAATGGCATTTGCTAATACTTGAATCATTTTGACATCTTTTAAATCAGCTAATATAGCATAATACAAACCGCTAAAATAGTCTCCGGCTAAAACAGTCAGCTGTCTTTCGACAAATTTTTCTCGTTCATTACATTTATCGTTGCCTACTAAGTCATGGGTATCAAGGGCTATTTGGACTAGCATTGCCGTTGTGCAATACTCGTGAATTTCGCTCTCCGGTATATCCGCTTCCTTAAACAATGTATAAAACAAAAGCAATTTATCTTCATCGATAAAAGGCTTTACAACATACCTTGCTAAAAACGGATGTGAAAGTTTGTTTTCAATTGCTTCCTTAATGGATGCTATTGTTTTTTTCAATTCCATCAATCCAATCACCCTTGTCCCTTTCCGTAAACATGTCGCATACATTTTTATCCACATTTTTAGTATAAACAAATTATATTATAACATAAATCAACCATTCATTAGACTATTCTTCATTTATTAAATAAAAGAAGCAGGATACCCTGCTTATTTTCGTGAATCACTCTCTATTTCTCCATGACTTGTCTGTATTAAAGCTTTACCACGTACTTTAATCGCTGACGTGTGTTCAGTAAACTGGGCAATCATAACTTCTCCTTTATCAAGCTTTTCCGAATGATGAAAGCGCGTATCAGAACCACGCGTTAATCCAATGACGTTTACCCCATCTTCCACTGCTTTAATAATCACGTAATCATTTCCTGCTGAATTCACGTTGTTCACCTTCCAGGTTTAATATTTAATTAATGACAGCACTTCACTTCTAGCCGCTTCATCGTTTAAGAAGCACCCTCTAACTGCTGAAGTGACCGTTTTTGAACCAGGCTTTTTAACTCCTCTCATCGTCATGCACATATGCTCTGCCTCGACTACAACCATAACGCCATGTGGGTCAAGTGTTTCAACAATACTATCTGCAATCGTGGAAGTTATACGCTCTTGTAACTGAGGTCTTTTCGCCACTGCTTCAACAGCTCGTGCTAATTTACTAAGCCCTGTAACTTTCCCACCTTTTGGAATGTATGCAACATGAGCTTTTCCGTAAAACGGTACTAAGTGATGTTCACACATTGAATAGAACGGGATATCTTTAACTAAAACTAACTCTTCGTGATCTTCTCCAAATACAGTACTGAAATATTCTTTAGGGTCTTGATTAAGTCCTTCAAATACTTCCTCATACATTTTTGCTACACGTTTCGGTGTGTCGAGTAGACCTTCGCGGTTTGGATCTTCCCCAATAGCTTCTAAAATTAATCGGACAGCATGTTCAATTTGTTCTCTATTTACATTTCCCATGTCAGCTTTCCTCCTGCATCTTTTCCGTATGTAACCCGATTCTAGCATAATTTATGAAGTAAAAGCAAAATATAGTAAGCGAAGTGAATAACACCCTTTATATATCTACCTTAATCGAGGAGCGAAAAGGATCATACGAATACTCATTAGGTAGTCCATCTCGATACCAATCATTTTTTACCTCATAGAAAAAGCCCCTATTAAGGGGCTTTAATGTGAAGAAATGATGTTTTATGTATGAGAAATCTTCACATACACAATTATTTTCCAGCAACAGCGTCTTTAAGAGCTTTACCTGGTTTGAATGCAGGTACTTTGCTAGCTGGGATTTCGATTTCTTCACCTGTTTGTGGGTTACGACCTTTACGAGCTGCACGCTCACGTACTTCAAAGTTACCGAAACCGATAAGTTGTACTTTATCACCGTTTTTTAAAGCTTCTAAAATTGTATCAAAAACTGCATCAACAGCTTTTGTTGCATCTTTTTTAGATAACTCGCTCATTTCAGCTACTTGGTTGATTAATTCTGTCTTGTTCATTTCTTTCACCTCCTCCCAAGGAGTGCCCCAAAAAGGCTTGTTATATTCATTTCTTCACATTTTTCTTATATTCTATACCTCATTACCTGATAAACAAGGTGTTGACACGCTTATATTAATCGATTCAAACGTAGATTGCAATGATTTTTCTTAAAAGAATTGGCTTTCTAGGAATATACGACCAATAAAGAGAAGATTTTCTGATAAAAGATTACCATAACACCTATTTAAGTTTCAAGACTATTTAAGCGACAAACCATTGAGAATTCAACATTTTTCATTCTATTTAGATAAAACATTTTCCCTTTCCCCCTACATCCCACGAGTCAAGTCGCTCCATTACGATAGGAAAACGATACTCAACAATGTATTTTAAACACAATAAAACAACAATCTGTTAGAAACGAACCAAAGAAAAAAGACCCCTTTTAAGAGGTCTACATCGTTAAAGTATAATAGCGATAAGTCCACCTGAACCTTCATTTATGATTCGTTCAAGTGTTTCTTTCAGCTTATACCTTGCATTTTCAGGCATTAACGACAGCTTTGCTTGAATCCCTTCGCGAACGATGGAGCTTAAGCTTCTACCAAAAATATCTGAATTCCAAATGGATAATGGATCATCTTCAAAATCTTGCATTAAATATCTTACGAGTTCTTCACTTTGCTTTTCAGTTCCGATAATCGGTGAAAACTCGCTTTCAACATCTACTTTAATCATATGAATAGATGGTGCCACAGCCTTTAATCGAACTCCAAACCGTGAGCCTTGACGGATAATTTCAGGTTCATCTAAACTCATATCTGTCAGAGCAGGTGCTGCAATCCCATACCCCGTTTGCTTCACCATTTTTAGAGCATCTGCAACTTGGTCATATTCTGATTTAGCATGTGCGAAATCTTGCATTAACTGCAATAAATGATCTTTCCCACGAATTTCAACCCCGACAACCTCTTTTAATATTTGATCATATAGATCATCTGGTGCATATAAATCAATCTCAGCTATTCCTTGCCCCATCTCAATGCCTGCCAAACCAGCACGTTCAATGAATTCATACTCACTAAAATGGTCTACGACTAGATTAACATCTCTTAATCTCTTAATATCTTTTACCGTATCTTTCACCGTATCTTGATAAGACTCCCTTAACCAGTGATCTTCACGCAACACCATGACCCAGCTTGGTAGATTAACATTTACCTCAAGCACTGGAAATTCAAACAATGCTTCTCTTAACACGCTTATGACATCGCTCTCTCTCATACTTTCAACACTCATACAAAGCACGGGGATATCATATTTTTCATTTAATTCTCTTCTTAGTCGTTCTGTTTCTGGATGGTGTGGATGAACGGAGTTTACGATCATGATGAACGGCTTACCGACTTCTTTTAACTCATCAATCACTCTTTCCTCAGCTTCAATATAATCTGATCGAGGTATTTCTCCAATTGATCCATCTGTTGTTATCACAACACCAATTGTAGAATGCTCTTGAATCACTTTTCTCGTTCCAATTTCAGCTGCTTCATGAAACGGAATCGGTTCTTCATACCATGGGGTATTAATCATTCTCGGTCCATTTTCATCTTCATATCCTTTTGCTCCTGGAACAGTATAGCCAACACAGTCTACCATACGTATATTGACATCAAGCCCCTCATCTACATGTACCGTGACTGCTTGATTAGGGACAAATTTCGGCTCCGTCGTCATGATTGTTCTACCTGCAGCACTCTGCGGGAGCTCATCTTGTGCTCGAGCTTTATCTGACTGATTTTCAATGTTGGGGAGAACAACTAATTCCATAAATTTCTTAATAAATGTGGACTTTCCTGTTCGAACAGCCCCTACCACTCCTAGATAAATGTCACCGCCTGTTCGTTCCGCGATATCTTTGAAAATATCTACCTTTTCCAAGTGATCCCCTCCCGACTCATTAGTCATTGGATGAATTATGTTAAGATAAATCGCTTGTAGACAATATATGTTTATGATGTTGTCCGACTAGTTTATGACTAAAGCCATAAAATTTCATTTAATTAAGAATAAATGATTCCCTCCATCCTCATACATACGAGATTAATTTTTGGAACTGTTCAACTAATGTTGATTTTTTGGTTTGCTCCCTTCTTCTCGTTTCACATATTCTGCGATGTTCAATAGACAGTATTCATTTACGTTCTCCGTTCCCTTCTTCGTTGCAAAATCCACTCCAATCAACCATCGTTTTGAACAGGCCCTTTATGAAAGAAAGATAAAAAAATAAACCTTTCTCTTAACATGTATGAATCAAGAGAAAGGTTCATGACTTTAATTTATAAAAAAGATAGGCTCGTATTGATCATCCACAGTATACGGAAGTGAAAAAGCTGGTACAAATGGAGAGGATTCAACAAGTAAATACCGGATATCCTCACCAGCTTTTACATTTACATCTTCCTTCTTTAATGCTTGATATAAGTCTAATGAGTAATCCACGAAAACTTCTCCATTACTATCAATCACGAATGGTAAATATTCATTTGAAAAAGGACTTAAAACTTGAGGCGGTTCCTTATAGCCAAGCTTTTCAAAATCTAACGTATAAACACCACGTGTAATTTCCTCTTTAAATGGTGGGTATCCGTTTGATTGGCGATATACATTTAACCGGATATTAATATCTCTTATTTCTTCTGCCAATCTTAAGTCTATTAATTTTACTGTAGGGTCATTCTCTACATTTACTAACACATATAAGTAAACTCCCCCATTTTCAAATGCTGTTCCAGGAGGCTCTGACATGTATTGAGGTATTAACTGATTAAAATCAACCGGGTATTTTTGATAAATAGGAGTCTCCATATCTCTCGTCTTAATCGGCAATAGTCCGTTTTGATCTTCTTGAAAACGATCAACTGCTGTTTGAACAGAAGTGATTTGTGTTTCATAAGGTACAGAATTTTTTGAAAGCTTTTCTTCTGGATATAAACAACCACTTAAAAACACTAAAAGTAACAATGGTAATACAATGAATAGTCGTTTTCTCATTTTACTCTTCCTTTGTTATTCATTTACTGGTCCAGAAAATACAACAAAAAAGATAATGATTCCAGCTAAAATCATAAATATGTAGGCAATGATTGAAAATAATATGCGCCAAAATCCCTTTAATTTAAATCTACTCAAATAAATTGAAAAAACGGAAATAAACATAAAGCCCATTGACGCAAGGGCAATCCACATTTTCATTAAAGCAGGTGTCATTCTTTTCCCTCCTTTTTACGAAAAACATTATATCATACAAATGAATCAGTTCAATGAATGAAGAACAAATTACAAAATCATTGGGGCACTTAAACCCTCATCCTTTGCTCCTTATTCAATACCATTTATTCTGTGTACATGAAAAGACTGATACATGCCTCAATCCTCATAGAAAGGTGACAATCGCCATATACTCTTCATTTAATGTGAGAAACTTCTTTTTACTCACCGCTCGGAATGAAGCTTTAAACAGTAGCGTTTATCCACCATCTAAAAGATTGAATCATGATCAGCCGTATTTACCTTTTCGAATTACTTTTCATCTTCACAAGATCGTGATTCCATGATGTTAACCAAATCTTCCATTTCATGCGTTTTTACACGAGCCATGAGCGATTCTACCGCTTCCTTCGCATTTTGTCCGTTAAATAAGACATCGTATAAAGCACGAGTGATTGGCATTTTAACGTTATATTTTTCTGCAAGTTGATAGGCTGCTTTCGTTGTCCGGACTCCTTCTACGACCATTCCCATCGAATCCAGCACCTCATCAAGTGTCTTCCCTTTTCCAAGCATATTTCCCGCTCGCCAATTACGAGAATGTACACTTGTACACGTTACAATTAAATCCCCAATACCTGTAAGGCCGGAGAACGTTAACGGATTTGCTCCCATTTTACTTCCTAGTCGTGCGATTTCAGCTAACCCTCTCGTAATAAGGGCAGCTTTTGCATTATCTCCAAAACCTAGGCCATCACTAATACCCGCTGCCAAAGCAATAATATTTTTTAATGCACCGCCAATTTCCACCCCTACAACATCAGGGTTTGTATACACGCGAAAATATTGATTAATAAATAAGTCTTGTACGTATTCGGCCGCTTGCATGTTTTCACTTGAGGAGGTAACAGTTGTCGGGTGTCGCAAGCTAACCTCTTCTGCATGACTCGGTCCAGATAGTACGACAACATCCTTCCGTTTCGTTTGTGGTATTTCTTCTTCGATAATTTCCGTAATCCTCTTTAATGAATCCGGTTCTATTCCTTTACTTACATGAACGAACAATGCAGGTTTTGAAAGGATGGAATTCAATTGTCCTAAAACGTCTCTCATCGCTTTTGTCGGCACAGCTAAAACGATTGTTTCAGCATCTTTAACCGCCTCTTCTAACTTATAAGTTAATGAAATATTAGCGGCTAGCTTTACGTCAGGTAAATATTTTTCATTTACGCGCTTTTGTTCCATTTCTTCAATATGTTCTTTTCTGTGTCCCCACAACTGCACATGGTGACCATTGTCACTTAAAACCACTGCAAGGGCAGTTCCCCAACTCCCTGCACCTAAAACCGTAACTTTTTCCTTCAATACGCTCACCCTTTCTTTGCGGATGCTTAATGCATTTGGAAAGCATCTTTATCCTTTCACCTTTCACTTATCTATCATGAAGAAGGGAAGTGGAATCAATACCTGATAAAAAAGAGTAGAGTAGATTTCCTACTACTACTCCACATCTTATCTACATGACGATTTCACGCACATCGATTATTTTCTTGCACGAGCGATGATTCGAATTGGAGTCCCTTCAAATCCGAAGGCATCTCGAATTCGGTTCTCTAAAAAGCGCTCATAAGAGAAGTGTAACAATTCAGGATCGTTAACGAAAATAACGAATGTCGGTGGCTTCACCGCAACTTGTGTAGCATAATAAATTTTTAGTCTTGTCCCTTTGTCTGTTGGTGTAGGATTCATTGCGACAGCGTCCATAATAACATCGTTCAATACGTTTGTTTGAATTCGACGAGCATGGTTTTCACTTGCTTCAATAATGTTCGGCATTAATGTGTGCAAACGCTGTTTCGTTTTTGCTGATAAAAAGACGATTGGGGCATAATCTAAGAATAAGAAATGGTCGCGAATTTTCTGCTCAAACTGCTTCATTGTCTTGTCATCTTTTTCTACTACGTCCCATTTGTTCACAACAATAACAACCGCTTTACCTGCTTCATGAGCGTACCCCGCAATTCGCTTGTCCTGCTCAATAATCCCTTCCTCACCATTGATTACGACTAAAACGACATCTGATCGTTCAATCGCTTTTAACGCACGTAATACACTATATTTTTCTGTTGTTTCGTATACTTTCCCTTTTTTTCTCATTCCTGCCGTATCGATAATGACAAATTCTTGTTGATTGTATTTAAACGTCGTATCAATAGCATCTCTTGTTGTACCAGCAACATCGCTGACAATCACGCGTTCTTCACCTAAAATAGCGTTAACTAATGAAGATTTTCCAACATTCGGTCGGCCTATTAACGAAAATTTAATGATTTCGTCATCATATTCTTTTTCATCACGGACATCGAAATGCTTCACTACTTCGTCTAATAAATCTCCTAAACCAATCCCATGAGACCCTGAAATTGGATAAGGCTCTCCGAATCCTAAAGAATAAAAGTCAAAGATGTCATCTCTCATACTTGGATTATCAATTTTGTTTACTCCAAGTACAACAGGCTTGTTTGAACGATAGAGTATTTTGGCAACTTCTTCATCAGCCGGTGTTAAACCTTCACGACCATTAACGATAAACAAAATGACGTCCGCTTCTTCTATCGCAAGTTCAGCTTGATGACGAATTTGGGCTAGAAATGGAGCATCTCCTATTTCAATTCCACCTGTGTCAATAATATTAAATTGATGCGTTAACCATTCGGCACGAGAGTAAATTCGATCACGCGTTACTCCCGGGATATCTTCTACAATGGATACACGATCTCCTACAATTCGGTTGAAAATTGTCGACTTCCCTACATTAGGGCGACCGACAATGGCTACTACATGTTTCGGCACTTTACAACATCCTTCCTAAAACATTAATCCAAGGCTTTTCTAATTTTCATTGTTAATATTCAAATCGATAAAGCTTGTCTGCTCACCGTTACAAACGTCTTCACGTGTATTGCAGTCAAACAATCTCTCTTTTTTTCATAAAACGATATGATTATGAATGATTTCAGAAAAGAAACCCTTCCACTATGAGAAGGGCTAACTATCATATTATATAGTAGTTTCATGTAATCGACAACAAGGCTTAAAAATGCTTCACGATGACATAAACATCTTCCCCTATGGCGTGTGCAATGCCATCTAGAATAGCTTCTAAATGTTTGGCAAACAAATCCATTTCCTCCCGATCTTTACAAATGAATGCTGCGGTAGACCCTTGAATTTTTGTCTTGTCTGTCGTAATTACTGCTAAAATCGTCTTTTCTAATATCATAATCGAAAAAACCGCCCCTTCTTATTGGCGTCTGATTCCGACGGCATTCGAATAGCACTTTCTAATGTTGGAACATTTTGAATGACTCGGATGCCAAATTCATGATCTTGTTTTTGAGGCAAAACGAACACCCCTATTCTACCATCGTCTAAATCCCTTTTTGCTAACGGTACGAGCGAAGGCTCACCGCTATCCCGAATAATTCCTAACGCAGTGGAAACATCGTGCAGCACTGCCTGACGCTGTCCTAAGTTTGCAATGGTGGCTCTTGCATTAAAAGACTTTGGTTTTAACACAAAGCCCATCCCATACTTTAATACTAATTCACGTTTTTCTGGGATCCCGATATTCATGATGTAAATATTGTCTACATAAAGACCTGCTCCATCAAACCGTGGCTTTACGTATTCTACCTCAACAATATCTCCCAACTTCCCGCCAGACATCAATATTTTCGATAAAATAATACAAACTATCGCTACAACTATACTAACCCAAACGTTCGTCAGTAAATAAGCAAGCGTAACAAATAATGATGTAAAAATAACTAAATAATTGCGACTTTCAAATGCAATTGCTACCCCTTCTATATATGTTTTCCCTCGTGGAACAAGCTCATATTTATCTAATTCAGACAAGGTATTGCGCTCCATGTTTCGTACTTCACGAAACTGTGAGGCTGCAACTGTTAAAAAAGTGATAGCAGTAAATTCCTTTTGCATAATGGCAGGAACAGCCACTGTACCTAAACCAGCAGCAATCACTCCTAAAGCAACATGAATGATTTTCCCATGCAAATAGGTGGGATATTGACGATAATCAGTTTTTAACATATATAATCGACATGCAACTCCCGCGATAACCCCTAATAAAATCGGGTACGTATATTCATTCATAAAATTCGTCCCTTCCCCTTCACTGATTTATCCACGAACTGCTCTAATGATTTTGTCACCCATTTAAAAGCAAACCAAACACCTACACACAACGAAGATACAGTTAACGTTTCCATATAAGCCAAATAGCCAATTTCAACCTGCACATGCACAATTCGGTAGGCAACTATCCAAAAAAATAGTTCTCCAATGGACTGACCTAAAACTAAGATGGTGATGCAATGTTGAGTGTTCTTCCCTAAAAGTAATGCTAAAATACCTGTCATCATGCTACTAATGAATATGAGTTTGTCTAAAAACCATATTGGGTCATAAACATAAAAAAGCTGTAGGGCTGCATAGGCGAACGCAATAATGACAACAGCAAAAGTTGAATAGATTTGATAACCATGCAATACTAAACGACCGAGAAATACAATCCCGATTAAAAGATAAGATAGCCCAACAGTCCCAAAAGAAAAAGAAACTTGCTTCAAACTAGCCATTATTACAAGAAGAATAAATATCGCATAAACCATTCGTTTAGTTTCTTTTTTCATCCAAAAAGTGACGATAATCCAATAACACCAAAAAATCCAGTAAAAGAAAATTCCTTCCATCCAATCACCCCTATAATTTCCATTATGGGTAGGTTTTATGTAAATTAATCATCGAATAATTACACAGCCATTGACGAATAATGTGAATGTTTAACTCTAATTGGAAGGAATGATTCATTTGGGTAGAGACCGACAAGAAAAAAAGTTAAAAGAAGAAAGACGAGTCGAATCTGATCGTAACCAATCTATTTCAAATAAAGGGGCTACTGGGATGGAAAGTCCAAAAGATGCAAGGAAGCGAAATGAGTAACGTTTTTTTTATTAACATACAATAAGAAACATACATGATTTTACACTCACACCCTGGACATGAAAATTTATTCTCCCCGGGGTTTCCTTTCTACCATCTACCTATCATGATCGATCATTCAGCTCATAGGTAATTTTTATTTTCACAGAAAAAGCGCAAGTCCTTAGGCGAAGGGCGCTTTAGGACCTGCGAGGAGGCTTCCGTCGCCACAGTAGGGCCGAAGCGACCCGAGCTGATGGCGCTTGGAGCTAGACACTAAAAAACCTGTAAAGAAAATACTTTATCACTTTATTGTATTTAAACTCTCTGTAACAATAAGAAAATCGTCCTTTCAGACATTCCTGAATGGACGATTTTTTTTGTGCCTATTTGCATAAGTTTTCGTATCAATCATTCGCTCTTGTAGCCAATGATATGTTTTTCCAGAAATCACAAGTGGGACATGTCGAAGGTCTAAAATTGTTTCCGTACCAAGAGCTGTCAGGATGAATGCAAGATCTTCATGAAACGCTCGCATTTCAGCCCTTAATGCTTCCATTCCCTGTTCTCGGAATATCTTTAAAACAAAGCCTGCCATTCCAACAAGGGATGCCCCTAACGATAATGCTTTAACGGTTTGAAGTGCGTCATTCATCCCACCGGTTGCAATAATAAATGGTGGAGACTGAATGCTAGACACTTCACAAATAGAAGCGGACGTACTAATTCCCCAGTCCTCAAAATAAGTTAGACGCCTATTTCTTCGTTTATTCTCAATTGAGGAAAAGTTCGTTCCACCGAAACCTCCAACATCAACAATTGATACACCGACATTTGTCAATTGTTCAGCTGTTTCTTTACTCATACCATATCCGACTTCTTTTACAATGACAGGTACTTCGACATTTTTTACGATTCTTTCAATATTTCTTAGGCTCATCGTAAAGTCTCGGTCCCCTTCTGGCATGACTAATTCTTGTACAGGATTTAAATGGATTTGCAAAGCATTCGCTTCAATCATTTCAACGGCATGTTTAGCTTGATCTACTGTTGCTTCACTTCCTAAATTTGCGAATAAAATTCCATCTTTATGTACTTTCCGAACAATTTCAAACGTGCTTCTTTCAGAAGGATTTTTAATGGCTGCCATTTGAGAACCGACTGCCATTGCTAAGCCAAATTCTTTAGCAACTTCCGCTAACCCTTCATTTATTTTGTAAGTTTCGTTACCGCCTCCACCTGTCATCGCATTGATAAAAATGGGCGAACTAAACGAGAGTTCGCCCATTTTCACAGCTAAATTGACATTTGAAACAGCGGTATTCGGAAGGCTATTGTGCACAAAGCGAATATCCGAAAGACCATTATCGACAGCTCTTCTCGTTTGTAAAGCATATTCTATATGGTCAATCTTACGCTGTTCTCTATCCAAATTTATCACCGTTTTATTTTAATTTATTTAATTGGTCACCAATCATTTCACCTAATTGGAAGCCAGAAGAATCTTCTTTTGCTTGATACTGTTGGTAATCTTCTGCTTCAGTTTTTGGTGTTTCTTCTAGCTCTTTCATACTTAATGAAATGCGCTCTTCATCTAAATTGACGTCAAGTACCTTCACATTAACTTGATCACCTTCAGATAAGACTTCATGTGGTGTACCGATATGTTTATGTGAAATTTGAGAAATGTGTACTAATCCTTCTACACCAGGTAAAACCTCGATAAAGGCACCGAAGGATACTAAACGTTTCACAGTTCCCTCTAATACATCTCCAACTTTTACTTTCTCAGAAACTTGTGCCCAAGGGCCAGGTAGTGTCTCTTTAATTGATAATGAGATTCGCTCATTATCACGATCTACTGACAGTACTTTCACTTGTACTTTTTGTCCTTCTTCCACTACGTCTGAAGGCTTTTCTACGTGAGCATGGGAAAGTTGAGAGATATGGACTAAACCATCCACTCCACCAATATCAACAAATGCGCCAAAGTCTGCTAAACGTTGAACTGTTCCTTCAAGAACGTCGCCTTCTTTTAATCCATTTAAAACCTCTTGACGTTTGTTTGCAGCTTCTTGTTCTACCACAGCGCGATGTGATAAAATCACCCGATTTTTCTCACGATCTAATTCCACAACTATTAACGTAAGTGATTTTCCTAGATATTCAGAAAAATCTTCTACATAGTGAGCTTCTACTAAAGATGCTGGAATGAATCCGCGTACACCTAAATCTACGACCAATCCGCCTTTCACAACATCTTTTACTTCTGCTTCAAATACTTCTTTTGAAGAAAATTTTGCTTCAAGCTCATCCCAAGCCTTATCTGCATCTACTTTACTTTTTGAAACAATGATTGCTTCTTCTTCTACTTTCAATACTTTTAGTTCTAATACATCATTTTCTTGAACAACATCAGATGCTTTCTCAATATGTAAGCTTGATAATTCGCTAATAGGAATAATTCCTGGCAATTTGCAGTTTTCAATTTCTACAATTACCTGCTTTTCTTCGACTTTTGCAACAGTCCCTTTTACTAGGTCACCTACTTCTGGTGACGAAACTTCGATTTGATTCATTTCTTCTACCATTCCATTTACCTCCTTGGTCAAGCCCTAACAACTCAACATTAAAAGTTTATGTAACATTCTATTTAAAACTATTTGTTCTAAATAGAATGAAAAATACCTCTTTTTAATAACTTCTAACAAATATCACCTTTTGTCAAGTCATACGCGTTATGATTATTGATGTTTTTCTAATAAAAGTCGAATTTCGTTCATGATGATTTCCGTCGCTTGTTCTGCAGAGATTTTTTCTTCTCGATGTGAAGTAAAATCAATCGGCTTTCCATATACGACTTTCACTTTTTTAAATGGCTTGTAAGGTCCGATGATGGCACAAGGGACGACATGAGCATTTGATTTTAGTGCAAAGAAACCCGCACCTTGTAATCCTTTTCCTAATTCACCCGTTTTACTGCGAGTTCCTTCTGGGAAAAGTCCTAGAACTTCGCCTTCTTTTAGTACTTTCAATCCTTTTCGAATAGCGTCGCGGTCAGCTAATCCACGCTTCACAGGGAATGCCCCTAAACCTGGAATTAAGTTTTTAATTATCGGTACACGAAACAACTCTTCTTTAGCCATAAAATGAACAGGGCGAGGTGAAGTTATCCCAACCGTTGGTGGATCGAAGTTATCAATATGATTTGAGCATAATAAGACAGCACCATCTTTCGGAAAATGTTCACGTCCCTTTATTTCTAAGCGGTAAAGCGGTTTAAAAACAGCATATACAACCGATTTAGCAAATTGGTAAAACGCTTTATTCATACGCAGTGAACCTTTCTTCCACAAGTTGTTCAATTTTGCTTACGACCTCGTCAATCGTTAGCGAAGTCGTATCAATTTCAATTGCATCGTCCGCTTTTTTTAATGGTGCAACTTCACGCTCTGAATCTAATTTATCCCGAAGCGCGATATCGGCCTTTAATTGTTCCAAATCAGAAGGGAACCCTTTTTGTAAATTCTCTTCGTGACGTCTTTTTGCTCGCTCTTCGACAGAGGCTTTTAAAAATACTTTCAACTCAGCATCTGGAAGAACATGCGTCCCAATATCACGTCCATCCATAACAACTCCACCGCCACGAGCCATGTCTCTTTGACGTTTCACCATTTCTTCCCTTACTAAAGCATGCTTAGCAACGATAGAGACATTTTTTGTTACTTCATTTGATCGAATTATTTCCGTAACATCTTCGCCATTAACCATCACTTTTTGACCACTATCTGTCGGAATCAATTCAATTGATAGCTCCGATAAAATATTTGCTACTTCATTCTCATTTTCAATATCTATTTGTTTTTTTAGCGACATATACGTCAATGCACGATACATCGCGCCCGTATCGATATATACATAAGACTTATTTTTCGCTACGATCTTCGCTACTGTACTTTTTCCAGCAGCAGCAGGTCCATCAATAGCTACAGAAATTTTTCGTTCCATAGTTCCTCCTCATTAAAACAGCTGTTCTCTCTCTTTGACAAAAGGCTAGGACTGTCACATGCATCGACTATATTAATATGTTTACCTATGAAAGGCAATAAAAAGGTAGAATGTTTAAATGTTCAAATCATTCCTCAAAGGTCGGATTGGTGATTGTTTCAATCCACTCATCAATTGACATCTTCCCTACACCTTCTGATTGTACCACTTTTGATAAATATGGTCGCATTTCTGAATGCTGCAAGAATAGTTGACCGATAAATAACAAGACAATATGGGCAATCACTATTTTCATTAAAATGTTTTCAAACCGTTTCATGTATATCTTCCAATCGTTTTTACTTCTTATTATGTTGGAAAATATACGTCACTATTCAATTAACCCTTGCTTTTTTTGTTGGATTTGAGCTTCAAAGCAGAATCGCATCAATTTTTGTTGGTTCATATCATCTAACTTATCAAATTTTAAGGAAGCAATTTTTTTATTATTCTTCTGCTCCTCAACTCGGACAATCTCGGCATTAAGATTTAAATGTTCAATAGACCCATCTTGATACGGGAGAGAAAGCCAGATCATCACTTCAAGACCAGGAACGATTTGAACATGATTTGGAACAACGATTGCTGCTCCTCCTCCACTTACATTTTCTGTTACCGTAGCAAATGCATCGAACTCACCTTGAAGAGAGTGAATCGCGATATCGTTACTCGTATCAATGCGAACAAATTGCCTTCGCTGAATTTTTGTTATGTTTTCTTGTTTTGGTTCTTCTAAAACGACCATTGGTATGTTGTTTTTTCTTTTACCTTTTACAACCGTTTTAAAACGGTATACTTCATCTTGTTCAGTTATAAATGTAACAAGCAGTTCAGTCCCATTCTGCAAAAAAACGGTACGTCCTGAATCCTCACTTGTCGGATAGTCGACTAACAACCCTCCATTTACTTTGTCATGAAGTTTACACCGTAAAATTTCTTTTTTACCTGACAACACTTCTAACGTTAGTGCGCTCCCAATTTTCAACATCGTTAACCACACTTTCAATATCCTAATTTGTACCTATTTCTATTTAATCATGGAATGTAAAAAAGGAAAAGCACGATTCGCTTTTCCTTTCAGATTGTTTCTCATATTCTTCATGTTATCTACGTGTTTCGATTATTAAACAAACAAAAGCTTATTTGCAATTTCTTGCTTTTTTCTCATCTTACACATCATTATAAATCGGCTCAGCATTTTTTAATTTTTCTACCTTTTCTTCTGTCGCGTCTTCCGCATTGATAAAAATCCTATACGTATCATCATTAATTGTTCCGAGAAACTCATAGCATAGTACTTCATTCCCAAGATCATTTGTGATGACTGCTAGCCCTTGATCTTGAATTTGTACATTTTGGTTAATTTCAGCTAGAGCTTTCTCTTTTGAGATAGAAGGCTTCGGCAGTTCTCTTTTTTTATTGGCAACAAGATAGTCTCTGCCTGAATAACCAATTACTTCTCCATTATCAAGAGCGACCTTCATCCGAATTGAGTTCGGATAGAGACGAATACCATCTTGTACAGACACAAATGTAAAGACACCGATATTATCGTACTGAGCACTTTCGAATAACTCTAAATCCTGAAACCCTTGTTTTTGTAGAAACTTTAGCGCTTGATTAGACGCCTCATTTAAACTAATATTTTGATCCTTTATGTCTCGATTATGAAGTAAATAAATTGGAAATCCGCCTTTTTTCGTAATATCCATATACAAATCATGCTTATTCTCTTTATCATGCATTGTTACACTGAAAAATCCGAACGATGAATCCGATCCATTTTCCGTTATATCCATTCTCGTTACATTGTTCGGCGCAAATGACTTTGCAATCTTTTCCGCTTCTTCTTTCGAAATCTCTTTTCCTTGTAGATGGTCAAAAGAAGATTTCGATTTTTGCATGGAAGTCATCGTTGGTCCAAAATTTGATTCTGAATAGGCCTCCACATTTTTTTCGACTGTTTGAAGTCCGTCTATAATCGTATTATCCATTTGCTTTTGTCCAGAGGCGAGAGCTAACTCAACATCCATCCAACGCAAATTGTTCTCCAACACTAAATGCTGTACCTTACGTAGTTCATTCTGAATTAATGTACTTTCTTTATATAACGATTGCAGTGTTTTATATTCTTCATCTGTTAGCGGGGACGTTGATAGATCCCTTACAGCTGTTCGATAACTAAATGTACCTATATTTGATAAAAATTCCTCAGTTTTATTAAACGGAAGAAGCGTTAGTGGCAATTGTCCGACATCGCTATGCGCTTCGGAAGTAATTCTCCAAACTTCAGCTAATGCAGGTGATAAGGAAGTACGAGAGTTCATCGCTAGAGTAGCACCAATTTTGTCATGTAATTGGTCCATTTGGTATGTCAAATCGTGAAAGGCACGCTGGTAATTGTTTTCTGCTTGAATCAATACTGCATTTTTCTCTTGATGCTCTTTATACCCCCAGTAGCCGGTTCCGACTAATGCAACTGTTAATACCGCAATTAATAATCCTCTAAACATCACTTTACCACCTTTCTATTCACAGAATATGTGTTTCCCGATTTGCTTAATTTGTGGTCGTGACCATATCCAAGCACTTGTTGCCGTATTCGGATTGAAATAATAAAGAGCATTTTCTGTTGGGTCCCACCCATTCATTGCATCTAACACAGCCTTCTTGGCTGTTTCATTCGGTGTGAGCCAAATTTGACCATCGCTTACAGCTGTAAAAGCACCTGGCTCAAAGATAACGCCGGAAGCAGTGTTCGGAAATGAAGGACTCTCAACACGATTTAAAATGACCGCAGCGACAGCCACCTGACCAATATAAGGCTCTCCTCTGGCCTCACCATACACAGCATTGGCCATTAACTGTAAGTCGTTTTGTGAGAAACCACTCGGCATATTCACTGCTGATGGTTGTGCTTTTTCTTCTGTTACTTCTTCTTGCTTTGGTTGTTCTTGTTTCGATTGTTCCTGTTTTGCTTCTTGTTCTTGGTTTTGTGCATTTTCATTCGATTCATTTGGTTGTTGATTATTCTGTTGATTCTGATTTTGTGCATTTTGTTTTGTCTGAGGCGATTTTGCTTGGTTCGGAGGAGCTCCTCTTTTCGCTTCTGCTTCTTTTTTAAATTTGGCTTTCATTTCTTCAGAAGGACCCGATTGAATATCTAATGGGACGCCTCCATAATGAGTAAAATCCTTTCCTTCTTTCAAATTGTTAATAACAAAGTCTCTATAGTACTTTGTCGCTCTAGCTAGCATATTTTTAGTCTCTTCCCCTACTAAACCGTCTACTTCTTTTAACCCAAAATCATGTTGAAAGTTGCGAACAGACCAATAGGTTCCCCACCCAAATACACCATCTATTCTCCCATGGTAATAACCGTTGTATTGAAGCCTTGCCTGCAATTCAATTACATCATCTCCTACTGCTCCCCTTTGAATCACTTGATTTGAGAAAGCTTGAACAGGATTAGTAAATATGGATCCTGATATTGCGGAACTTATCGCAAAAAAAAGGATCAAAACAAACAGGAATTTACGCGAACTATTCATCATGTTGCCCCCTAACTGATTCTTCGTTATTCGTATTTTTTGTAGAGTTTGGTATTTTATACAGTAGAAAGTTGTATGGAAAATGTTGGTCCTCATTAAAAAGTGCGTAAAGTGATTCGTGAATCGATTATTCATGGAATAAATTTGAATGCATCCCATTATGAGCAGAAGGAAAATTGTGATCAATTGTTTTTTTAAAAAGGCTCTTTTCTAAAGGGTTGTTGCTTTTAGTGTGTATAAAATATATTGTTGAAAATCGTTTTTCCCATTGTAATTGAGCGACCTGACTCGAGGGATGTTGAGGAAAGCAAGTGGAATTAGCGCATTGTCCAAAATTCATTTTAAAGATGTCTGAAAAAGTAACAATTTATACGAAAACAGCCTTAGAAAAGAAATTTAAAAATAACTTCTTCTCAAAATAAAAAAGATGTTTTGGATTTCTTTCCAAAACATCTTTTTTGTTTGTTAGCCTGAAAATGTTTCAAAGCTTTGTCTGTTCATAATGCGAGCTTTTTTCGCTTTATGAAGACCAAAAGCCCACAGAAATATCATAAATGGGGTGACCCAAAATTTCCAATCCTCATTCGTTAAGATAATGAAATCATATAAACCATGTAATAAAAAAGGAATAAATAATGAAAATGAGAGCCATTTTAAACGCTGAGAGGGTGAAAATTTTCCTTTTCCGAAGTAATAGCCCATTAATACACCAAATAAAGCATGACTCGAAACCGGCAATAACGCCCTCCCTAATGCAAATTCTACACCATTGGCAATTAAATACAAAATATTTTCAAGTGTCGCAAAACCAAGGGATACGGAAACTCCGTATACAATTCCATCATAGTGTTCATCAAAATGAAAATGAGAATAAATAGTTACATAAAAAATAAACCACTTAAAGAACTCTTCTAAAAGACCCGAAGCAACAAATGCTTGTAAAACCGGGGAATGAAACAGACCTTCCACTTCCATTACATATTGAATAAACATAATAGGAAACACTAATAGGGCACCGAAAATAAATGATCGAAATACCATTGTAAGTGGTTCCATTTCATATTGGTCTTTCAAGTAGAAGTATGAAAGGATGGCTAGTCCAGGAGCAATTCCAGCCGAAATGATTCCGAACATTCACGTGCCTCATTTCTAATATAATCTCGTTTAAATGGTAACACGAGAATGAAAAAATGAAAATCAATATTCAACAAAGAGTGTTGGTTTCATAACAATAAATTCCCATATCCAACAACTTGAAGGAGGTATTATGAAAAATATATTAGTCATTCATACGGGAGGCACCATTTCCATGCAAGAAGATTCAACATCTGGGGAGGTTAAACCAGGAAAAACACATCCGCTATCTACTGAACATCTCCCATTAGAAAATGTATCCATTAAAGTAAAACAACTTTTTCATTTACCTTCTCCTCATATCACACTTAAAGAGATGCTCCAATTAAGGATAGTAATCGAACATGCTATTTCAGAAGAAATATTTGATGGAATTGTTGTCACACACGGTACCGATACATTAGAGGAAACTGCCTATTTTCTTGACTTAACTCTCAATTCTCAAATTCCGATAGTCATAACTGGTGCCATGAGATCAAGCAATGAAATTGGTTCCGACGGTCTTTATAACTTGTTATCGTCAATTAAAGTGGCTTGCGCTCCTGAAGCTTCCTCTCTAGGGGTGCTTGTTGTCATGAATGATGAAATTCATACGGCAAAAAACGTTACGAAAACACATACGAGTAATATCGCTACATTTCAAAGCCCTCAATATGGACCTATTGGAATTGTCAATAAAAGATCAATCTCGATTCATCATAAACCATTGAATCAAGAAAGTTATAAAATAATAGGTATTACAAAAAAAGTCATCTTATTGAAAGCCTATGCTGGAATGGATGTTGACTTATTCTCTGCTATTTCTTCTTTACCTGTGGATGGTTTCGTTATTGAAGCATTGGGTCAAGGGAATCTTCCACCAATTGTCATTCCATCCATCGAAGCCTTGATAAAACGAAAGATTCCTGTTGTTATAGTGTCTAGATGTTTTAACGGAATTGTTCAAGACGTATACGCGTATGAAGGTGGAGGTAGGCATTTGAAATCAATGGGAGTAATCTTGAGTAATGGATTAAATGGACAAAAAGCAAGAATTAAACTTCAAATTCTTTTAGAAGCGAATTACACGTTTGAACAAATGGAACGAATGTTTTCATAAAGATTGGTTCGAACTGCAGAGCATGAAGAGGAAAAGGTGTCCAGAAAGTAAATCTCAACGTTCTAGGAGAATGGGGAGGAAATAAGAAAAAACGCAAAGCGCAAGTCCTTAGGCGAAGGGCGCTGGAGGACCTGCGAGGAGCCTTCCGTCGCCACAGCAGGGCCGAAGCGACCCGATCTGATGGCGCTTGGAGCTAGACACCAAAAAAAAACTGTAAAGAGAATACTTTAGCACTTTATTGAACTTAAACTTTCTGTAACAATAAAAAAGAAAGAAACTTTGTCTCTACCGTTATCGATTTTTTTAAGATAAATGGACAAGATTTCCAAAAAGGCATGTAATGAAAGTTAGCCTGGTCATAACATAGGATGGTCGGCTTGTTATACCAGGCTAAAAGATTTTATCGTCGCGCTTCTATTGCTTTTGCAATCAACCCTCCATGAAATCGTCCATTTTCAATAAAAATCTCATTGGCATTATTTCCTGCAGCAATAACTCCCGCAATAAATATCCCTTGTACATTGGTTTCCATTGTTTCTTCAGAAAAGGATGGTCGGCCAGTCTCTTCATCAATTTGAACGCCCATTTTCTGTAGAAAATCATGGTCGGGATGATAGCCAGTCATGGCAAAGACAAAATCGTTCTCAATTGTCTTCATTGTGCCTCCTGCTACTTCGTATGTGAGGGTCGTTTCTGTTATTTCTTTCACATGTGCTTCAAACTCCATGTTTATAATCCCTTTTTGTACTAATGAATCAAATTCGGGTAAAATCCAAGGTTTAATGCTTGGTGAATAAGCTGTACCACGATATAACACAGTGACGTGAGCTCCAGCTTTCACCAATTCTAAAGTGGCATCCACACTTGAATTTTTCCCACCTATAACCGCTACTTTTTTATCGAAGTAGGGATGGGCTTCTTTAAAATAATGAGAGACTTTCGGTAAATCTTCGCCTGGGACATCCATATAATTTGGATTATCATAATACCCTGTTGCAATGATCACATATTTTGCTTCATACTGCCCTTTTGATGTTTGCACGAAAAACTGTCCATTTTGCTGTTTTTCAACTAGGGTTACTTTCTCAAAAGCATGAATACGTAATTGTTTGCGTCTTACCACCTCTCTGTAATACGATAGTGCTTGATTACGTACAGGCTTTCGATTTTCCGTAATAAAAGGTACACCACCAATCTCTAACTTTTCACTCGAACTAAAAAATGTTTGATGCGTTGGATAATGATAAATGGCATTGACAATGTTTCCTTTTTCTATAACAAGGGGGTTTATGCCAATTGCTTGTAACTCAATGGCTGCTGAAAGCCCACATGGCCCTCCTCCAACAATAATGACTTCTTCACACCTCATCATCTATTACACTCCTATCTAGCCAAAAGTCCTGAGTAAACATATATTAAGGGCTTAGCACTCCTCTTAATCCCCAATAGGACATACGTAAAAATTATCCCTTGACAAACAAAAATCTCCTATCTAATGATAGGAGATTTTTTAAGTCCTTGCAAATATTAAATCCAGCCTCTAAAACGAGATGCTTCTGCCATTTTACGAACGCCAACCATATACGCAGCAAGGCGCATATCGACTCTGCGATTGTTGGATGTTTCGTAAACATTATTAAAGGCTTTTACCATTACTTTTTCTAATTTTTCTTCTACTTCTTCTTCCGTCCAATAGTACCCTTGGTTGTTCTGTACCCATTCAAAATACGAAACAGTTACTCCTCCTGCACTTGCTAAAACATCTGGAACGAGAAGAATGCCTCGATCAGTTAAAATTTGTGTCGCTTCTAAAGTAGTTGGTCCATTTGCTGCTTCGACAACAATGCTAGCCTGAATGTTATGTGCATTTTCTTCTGTAATTTGATTTTCAATTGCAGCAGGCACTAAAATGTCGCAATCC
Organism: Bacillus kexueae; assembly: GCF_022809095.1. Taxonomy (GTDB): domain Bacteria; phylum Bacillota; class Bacilli; order Bacillales; family Aeribacillaceae; genus Bacillus_BZ; species Bacillus_BZ kexueae. Next base: position 620,790 of record NZ_JALAZE010000002.1, on the reverse strand, counting down.
AGTTCTAACAATTCTTTATTGGAAATTGTATCTTTAAACAACTTGGTTACTGTTCCAAAGCTGTCACGACGATCTAATAAATAATCAATATCAAGCCCGTTTGGATCATGTAAGGCACCATAAGCATCCGAAATCCCAATTACTTTTGCGCCCGCATCATGCATGAACTTCGCTAAATAGCTCCCAGCATTTCCGAATCCTTGAACGACAACACGAGCACCTTCAAGGTCAATGCCTTTTTTGCGTGCTGCTTCACGAATACAAATCGTTACACCTTTTGCCGTTGCAGATTCACGTCCGTGAGAACCTCCAAGAACGAGCGGCTTACCCGTGATGAACCCTGGTGAATTAAATTCATCAATGCGGCTGTATTCATCCATCATCCACGCCATAATTTGTGAATTGGTGAATACATCTGGTGCCGGAATGTCCTTAGTAGGACCTACAATTTGGCTGATTGCTCTTACATACCCCCGACTTAACCTTTCTAATTCTCTAAATGACATGTCACGCGGATCACAAACAATTCCGCCTTTTCCCCCACCGTATGGCAAATCAACGATTCCACATTTAAGACTCATCCAAATAGAAAGCGCTTTAACTTCCTTTTCTGTTACACTTGGATGGAATCGTATTCCTCCCTTTGTTGGTCCAACAGAATCGTTATGCTGTGCCCGGTAGCCAGTGAAAATTTTGACAGAACCGTCATCCATGCGAACAGGAATTTTTACTGTTAGCATTCTCATCGGTTCTTTTAATAGCTCATACACCTCATCGGGATACCCTAATTTTTCTAATGCTCTATGTATCACCGTTTGGGTAGATTTTAGCACGTCGTTTTTCTCATTACTTTCGGCTACCATACTATGTAAACCTCCTACTTTAATCATTCAATGCGAAAGGTGTTTCCATATCTCCACCTTTCATGACATAGTATACACCTTCCATTAATATATGCAAAGATTAATTTCTTTGATTTATATAATTTTTCAGAATGAATCAGAAAGCGTTTTCAAACACCATTACATTTCTTTAGTATCTCTAAAATGGAGGTTGAACATTCTATAATTTGAAATTAAACAAGATTTCTAATGAAGCAGCTATCCATTCATTCATTTAACCCACGACTTCCTTTCACGAAAAAAATTAAAAAAGCACCAAAACAATTGGTACTTTTTCCATTTTGATTTTTTAAAAAGGGCTGTTTCGTATAGATTGCTTTTATCCATGTTTTAAAATAAATTTTCCAATGTGCTACGGACACTTGCTTCCCTCTACATCCTCCAGGAGTCCAGTACCCTCCGCTCTGATAAATAGGGAAAAACGATCCTCAACAATGATTTTATACAATACAATAGAAATAGCCTTAAAAATAAATATTTAGTTGTTCAATGGCGTTTTCTTCCATCAATTTTTTCCCATATTCCTCTATTCTGTATACTGTGAGAGGAGTAGAATGTCCGAACTCAGCTAAGATTGCTACGAGTTGCTCTATCGGGATTTTTTGCCACTGGTCAAATAATAAGTAATAGGCACTACCATATGAATACAAAGTACCCGTTCGAATTCCAAGTCTATATAACACTTTGGCAACATTTATACAATCATCTAAATCGTGAAATTCAAATAAAATATCTTCACTTTCATCTAGTTTGACATCCATCTCAAGAAAGTCTGAATATTCGTCTTCTTCATCCTCTTGATGTTTTGTCACAATGATGACCATCCCTTGCGCTTGAAGCGAATACACTTCTACAGCAATGGGTCCATTCGCTTCAAATCCTAATTCCTCGCTCGCCTCATCCATCATTTCTCGGAAAAGCTGGTGAACCTTGAGCGAGTCTTTCCAAAGATCTTCCTTCGTTAAACCACGATCCGATAAATCATCTTGTGTTAAAAAAATTTTAATTTTATTGTAATTCAGACGCTCAAGTCGCATCCTTTTCCCTCCTGCCGTCTCCTTCAAGCTTCATTTACTGATATTGTATGAGAGTGTCTGAAGATGGTTCGTTAGTTAGTAAACAGTTTACATCTAGAAAGACAGGAAGACAAGCTAAGAGATTAACTTTCTGTTTCTGTTTCCTTCAAGGAGGTTACGTTTACTGATAGTAAGCTATAAATAATTGTAAAACAAAGTAAAGTGAATGTTTCCCAGAACCCCATAAACATAAGTCCCCAAAATACGAAAAAGACAAAATAACTGACAATCAAATCTGCTCCGTTACCTTTTCGTTCTTTTATGAGTGCATACGTTTCTTCAATAGCATTTTTAAGCAGATGTGCATTGGCCAAAAAACTAACGAAAAAAAAGAACATTGCCATAAAAAATTGTATTGGATCTAAAATTAAATCCAATAAAAACTCCGGTACACTGAAAGGATGCTCAATCGACAGGTTCCTTATAAACATCATTCCACAAAAGAAACCTAAAATTATGGACAATATTTTTCCAAACATAAACTCCCCTCCAATTACACTATATGTATGGATAGGGAGTTCATGATGTAACGACATTATTTACTCTCAAAGTATAAATTGATATCAAATTTTTTTTTCATAAAAGCAAAAATTTGATCTCTCTCTTTCCATGCTTCTTCGGACTTCCATAAGTCGGTACTTTTATCAATAATTTCGCATCGAAGCGCGTGAAATTCCTTTTCTTTTTTATCTTCCTTCTTTTTGAAGTAAAGTGCCGTTGCATAACTGGCCCCAATGACAAGAACAAATAAGCCATTTCTTCCATCATTAATAAATTGCTTTAACATGTAAGCAATTTGTCCGTTGAAAGGTAAATATAAAATAGTATACAAATAGACGAAGAATACTCCGCATAGTATGAAGGTTAGTACTTGCCACAGTAAGCACTTCGCTTTAAAGGCCTCATATTTTCTCTTTCGTTTCACCAATTCAAATAACATGCTTTTCGTTGGTTTATCCGTAAAAGGAAGCTTTTCAATTTCTTTATCCATTAACTTGTCCCCATTCCTAATCGTTTTTAGTACAAACTATGTCGGAATGGGTGATGTTATGATAATTGATTATTGTGTTAATGGGATTTTCAATTCTTGCCCCACAAAGATTTCATTTCCATTTAATCCGTTATATTGTCGGATGGTCTCTTCTCCATCTCTACTTCCATAATACTTCATCGCAATGCGATATAAAGTTTCTTCAGGCTGTACAATATGTGTAACCACCTTCACTTCTTCTTTTGGAGGGGCTGGCTCTTTTTTTTCTGGTGAAGGATTACTAGTACTAACATCATTTTTATCTATTCCCTTCACCTTATCTCCCGATGTCACGTCTTGTTCCTTCGGCTTTTGAATTTCTTCTTCCCTCTCTCTAGCCATTTCGTCCACCTTTTCTTCCTCAGCATCAGTAGACTCCACTTCTTTTTCGTCCATTCCATCTTCAGCTTTCTCAATATCCGGATTTGGAAGAATCGAACTATACTCAACAGTAACAGTTTGTTCAGATTCCTTCGATGAATTGGTTAGAGTACTTCTTTTCTCTAGGTGGTACATAATAGAAAGTACCATAATCGGAAAAAAGATAAAAAAGATGACCAAAAAGCGAATAATAGGATATTTCACTTTCACTTTTTTCTTCGCCTTTTTTTGCCGATGAACTTCACTTCTAGGTGGATAACTTCCCGTTTGTTCCTTCTCTTCATCAATGACTTGTTCACGAAGAGATTGAGCTTGATCATATGTTTCATTCTTTTTCGTCATAATAAGTTGTCTCCCCTTGATTCCCTTTTATTGTTCTTATATATTGATAGCGAATTTGCAAACCGAAGATAAAATCAATGAGAAAATGACTGAAAATAGTTACCCATAAATTTCCTGTCCATTCATAAACAATTCCAAGACAAAAGCTTACGATTGTGACCAATAAAAACAAAAGCCATTTAGATAAATAACGAATATGTAAAAGAGTAAATACAACGCTTGCCAACAATAGACCGAATGTCGATTGCAAAACACCTCTAAAAAACAATTCCTCGGCAATAGCAATGAAGGCTGTTAAAAAGAATATCTCCGTAATGGTCCGTTTTTGAAATAACTTTTCATTTATGCCTCCATCATCGAACATATGGTCTGGTAGAATTTTCATTAGTATAAAATCAAGTCCTAAAACGACAACGGCTAAGCCCCCACCTAAAAGAAGTATTTGTCGCAAATTCCAATTAAACCATTCGTAAACAACTGCAATGCTAGGATAAAAAATGAAAAGAAATAAAACGGATAATACAAGCAATAAACATTGTGTAAAAATTAAATTTAGAAGAATTTGACGATCGGTCATGTGATTCAAAAGTTCTTGCTGCTTTTTAAACAAAATAATCACTCGCTTTGATTAAACATTCGTTTTAGTTCAGATTGCCAATGTAACTTGTTTTTTTGATCGATCTGTCGTTCATTTTGATCATAATATGCCAAATCAAATTGGCATATATCGCAACACGGAAAAACCCTCTTCTTTGGCATTTGCTTAAATTGCCTTAATAGAGATGCTCTTCTACATTCTTTTGATCTGACCCATTGATAAAATTGTCGAAACTTCACGTGTTTAATATCGGCACGTTTCACCATTTTATTGACAATCGACATTTGCAACTCCTGCTTTGGTAGGTGGGCTTCTTGTCTAATTAAATGTTCAATATAACGACTTTGTGTTTCTGATATCCCAAACTGGATTAAATCCGCTTCAGTCAATTGAATTTGAGGTGAGATTCGGTTTTCAGAAGCTAATAGTCCAATTATTTGGGTTACCTGCTGATCTGGTACCACTTCATTCTCAATGAGGGTTTGGGGAATTCTTTCGTCTCCATTTGCCCAAAGTAATATAGCAACGCTTTTTTCTCCATCTCTTCCTGCTCGACCAATTTCCTGAACATACGATTCTAAATTTTGAGGTGGTTGAAAATGGATGACATATCGGACATTCGGTTTGTTTACCCCCATCCCAAATGCATTTGTAGCGACCATTAACCGGAGCTCATTGTTTAAAAATTGTTGTTGGATCAAATTCCGATCTTCATTACTCATTCCACCATGATAATACCCTACTTGTCTTACCCCTTTTTCCATCAGGAGACTTGTAAGGTGTTCTGTCCATTGCCTGCTTGAACAATAAATAATTCCTGAACCACTCAGCTGTTTTACAAGTTGAAATAGACGCTCAATCTTATCATCTAGTAACTCAAATTCCTCAATGTCAATCGCAATGTTTGAACGATCCATTGAATGTAAATGAAACTTCGTATTGACCATATTCAAAAACGTCTCAATATCTTGTATTACTTCATCTGTCGCTGTTGCCGTTAACGCTAAACAAGGTGGATTCCCAAATCTTTCTCTAATGTCACCGAGCTTTGAATAATCAGGACGAAAATCATGGCCCCATTGTGAAATACAATGGGCTTCGTCTACGACAAACAATGAGATCGAAAGGGACATTAGCCTTTTAATACAATAGTTCAGTTGTAACATTTCAGGAGAAATAAAAATAAACTTAAACTGATGAATGTTTTTTAAAATGTTTCGTTTCTCTTCTTGGCGTAACATGCTATTTAAAGCGACAACACGCTTCTCCCCTATATGTTGTAATTGCTGTACTTGATCTTGCATAAGAGATAAGAGAGGAGACACAATGATAACTGTACCTTCGACGAGGTAGGCTGGCAATTGATAACAAAGAGATTTTCCTGCACCAGTTGGTAAAAGTCCGATGCAATCATTGCCATTTAATAAATCCTCAATAATTTCCTTTTGACCTGTACGAAAAGTAGAGTAACCAAATCGCTTTTGCAGCTCGTTTTCTAAAATATTCATCATACCCTCTCCTTGCTTAGCGCAAGTGCCAAACGAATTTGAAAATAACTGTATTCATCATGCAGCGCTTCTTTTATTCGCTTTAATTTATGTGTATTTAAACGAGTCATTGTGTCATGTATGCGCTCCAAATCCTGTACCTTTAAAAATGGCGATAAATCAAAATCCGGTACATTCAATGCAATTTCGACGATATGATCTTCAATCGTGCTCGCTTTCAATTCGCGAACAGTAGCTATTTCATCAAGCGTGTACCCTTTCTGCCAATAGTTGAAAGTAGTTTGTGTCGAACTTGTTAAGTTATAGTTATTTTTCATTCCTTGCATTAACCCTGAAAGGATAGGGTACCGACTGTCCTCATTCAAGATAGTCGACATGATTGAATGAAGAATGGCCACGAATTTTATGTAGACGTAATCTTTATCTAAATGCAGTACTTGTGCACACTGTTCAACCGTTAATCCTGTACGTTGAAAGCTCGTTAGTCGATGGAGAAGAATGGAAGCTTCTATTTCGTCTAACATACAGAAAATAGTTTCTAACTCTTTATACATTTGACTTGTTAATTGCTCTTTTGAATAACGTATCGAAAAAAGGTAGCTTTTTACAAACATTTGCACCTCGCGTTCCGTCGTTACTGGGATAAATGATGTCGCATTGTGAGCTATATGTGATAACGATTGTACGAAAAGTGAAAATCGTAGCCAAAAACGGTCCGTTTCGTCCCGATAGAGCCAACCATTTAGAGAGGAAGGAATTGGAGTTTGGTTTAATTGTTGTTTAAGTAATTGATTTCCTTGAACGGTTATACTATACGTATTAGCTTCATCCGTTTCTCTAATAAGGTCATCTTTTTTTAGTTGCTCGATCCGATTCAAATATTCGTTATTCGATAATTTAGGGAACAATCCAAAAAAAGAGGATATATGAAATACAATCCCATCTTGAATTGTTTGAGAAGACCGTTTGCCTTTTAATAAATGATAGCCTGCTGATACAGAACGTTCCGTGCCAAACGATTGCATTATATTTAAAATTAGGTAATCCAAAAACGGTCGATCCATCAAAAACACCTAATCTTCCCTTATAAAATGTATGTCATTATTTTATCAGATTTACATCGACAAATGTTGGCAAACTATCGCTCAAATTGTCTTTTTTTAAAGGATATAGTCGATTACAAATGGTGAAAAACCCTTGTGTGATAAGGATTCTCAATGACTTTTCTATTGAAATGTTCGTTATTCCATTTTACAATATGGGTAAGGTTTTTGTTGCCATCTTCAACTAGATGAAAGACATCTACAATTGAAGTTTATATATGTCTTTTACACGCACAGTATATATAACTGGTAAAATTTTTCTGGGAGGTTTTCAAATGGCAAAATATACAATTGTTGACAAAGATACTTGCATTGCTTGCGGAGCATGTGGTGCTGCTGCTCCTGACATTTATGATTACGATGATGAAGGTATTGCCTTCGTTACGCTTGATGACAACCAAGGTATTGTAGAAGTACCTGAAATTCTTGAAGAAGATATGATGGACGCTTTTGAAGGATGCCCAACTGATTCCATCAAGATTGCAGACGAGCCATTCGATGGCGATGCACTTAAATTTGAGTAATGACGTTTACAAAGCAGATGAAAACATACTTCATCTGCTTTTTTGATGAAAAGATTGTAGTTTATTGCATTCCTAATGAATTTCTTGTTCACTTTAGATGAAAGATAAAGGCTATTTTACTACTCCAAATTAAGAGGCGTGATTCATACGCGAGAAAACTCTCGTACAAATCACGCCTTTACATATTATAAATCGCACACAGTTAATGTCCATTTAAGAACGTTACTTGAATAGATTTAAGACTTATATGCCATGCGACGTTCAAGAGGCTTAATGAGCTTATTGTATAAAAGGAAGAACATTATAGCGACGATTACTCCTTTAATTAGGTTGAACGGCAATATCCCCGTCATAATAAGGAATCGAACTTCTTCAGATTGCATCGGAGGCATATTTAATAAATAGGAATAGGCAGGCAATAGTACGAAATAATTTAAGAATGCCATTCCAACAGTTAGTGCTACTGTTCCTACACTAAGTCCAATTAATGCTCCCTTTAGTGTTCTTAATCGGTTAAACACAATCGAGAATGGTACTACAAGTAAAATTCCAGCTACAAAATTGGCGAATTGGTCAATTGGTACCCCCGTTGCACTTCCTTGGATAAAAAAGTGCAATATATTTTTAATGGCCTCAACCGTTATTCCTGCGATTGGACCAAAAATCATAACTGCAATTAACGCTGGTATGTCACTGAAGTCAACTTTTAGATATGGTGGTAAACCTGGTAAAGGAAAGTTTAGCACCATAAGAATAAATGAGATACTACTTAATACCCCGATAAATACGAGCTTTGAAGCCTTTGATTGAAACATATTCCCTCTCTCCTTTTTGTGATTCACCATAAAAAGAAGGAAGGTTCCTTTGACCTAGGAAAACTAAAAAACCTCTACTCGAAAAAAAGTAGAGGGAGAATAGTAGGCCAAATAAACGTTATGAAGATCATTTCAAAACGCCTGAGCGAACCTTCATCTTCTCCCATCCAGACTGTACTGTCGGCTCTGGAATCTCACCAGATCATGCCCATTAGGCTCGCGGGCTTGAAAGACAAATGTCTTCTTACCGCCGGTCGGGAATTTCACCCTGCCCCGAAGATGAATCAAATATTTTGTTTTCGAGATAATTATACACGAATTGCAATGCATTGTATACGAAAATGCTCAACTCACCTTATTTCTTTTTTTGAAGAAAATTTTCTTTTTAATTGGCTTCATCCTTTGGGACGACTACTAGTAAACGCTTACATCATGTAAAGTCTATAACCTTGACAACTTTCACTTTAGTGAGTTAAAATTATCAGAAATTTCACTATTAACATTCACTAATTCATAGGAGGATTTCACATGTTCCATGTTCTCGTTTCGGATGCCATTAGCCAAGATGGTTTAAAGCCCTTAATTAGTAACGATTTTGTAAAAGTTGTACAAAAAAACGTATCTGAAGTTCAAAATCTTGAAATGTATGATGCTCTCCTTGTGCGAAGTGCAACAAAAGTAACCGAAGATTTAATTCAAAAAATGCCTAATTTAAAAATCATTGGCCGTGCAGGAGTGGGTGTAGATAACATCGATGTTGATGCTGCAACGAAACATGGCGTCGTCGTTATTAACGCTCCGAACGGCAATACAATCTCGACTGCTGAACATACATTTGCGATGATGATGGCTCTCTTACGTCATATTCCTCAAGCAAATGTCACTGTAAAATCAGGAGAATGGAACAGATCTGCATTCATTGGGACTGAATTAAATGGGAAAACACTCGGGATTGTTGGTTTAGGGAGAATTGGAAGTGAAATCGCAAAACGTGCCAAGGTTTTTGGAATGAGTGTTCTTGTATTTGATCCGTTTTTAACGAAAGATCGTGCGAAAAAAATTGGGGTCGATAGCGTCAGCTTAGAGGAATTACTTTCAAATGCAGATATTATTACTGTTCATACTCCATTAACAAAAGAAACGAAAGGTCTATTAGGAAAAGAAAATTTAGCAAAAACGAAGAAAGGGGTGTATTTGTTAAACTGTGCTCGAGGAGGCATCATTGATGAGGACGCCCTTTATGAATCGTTGAAACAGGGACATGTTAAAGGAGTTGCTCTCGATGTATTTGAAGTGGAACCTCCTGTAGGAAATAAGTTGCTAGATTGTGAACAAGTGATTGTTACACCACATTTAGGGGCTTCGACGAAAGAAGCACAATTAAATGTTGCGTATCAAGTTGCGGAAGAAGTTATGAAGTTTCTCAACGGAAAACCTGTTTCTTCGTCTATTAATTTACCTACACTTTCAAAAGAACTGTACGAGAAAATACAACCGTTCTATAAATTAGCGAAAAAAATTGGCTCCCTTGGTTCTCAATGCATGAAAGAGCCTGTTTCAAGTGTCGAGATTGCTTATGAAGGGTCGGTTGCAGAACTTGAAACTTCTTTTATCACGAAGAGCTTCCTTTCTGCATTTTTAAACGAACGTGTTGCATCAACTGTCAATGAAGTCAATGCAGGATTGATTGCTAGTGAACGTGGAATTAATTACAGTGAAACAATTAAATCAAATACGTCAGGATATGAAAACTGTATAACGATTACAATAAATGGAGAACAGCAATCGTTTCAGGTGAAAGCATCATACATTCCTCATTACGGAGAACGCATCATCGAAATTAACGGATATGATATTGACTTTTATCCTACTGGGGAGCTTTTATACATTCAACATATCGACCAACCAGGTGTTATCGGTCGTGTCGGTAACGTACTAGGTGAGAATGATGTAAACATTGCCACAATGCAAGTAGGTCGTAAAAAAGTTGGTGGAAGTGCTATCATGATGCTTTCTGTTGATAAACCTGTAGAACCTTCATTAATCGATCAACTTTCAACGTTTTCAGATATCGTTTCTGTCCGTACGATTCACCTATAACTTTTAGGAGAGGGTGTCCCAAAAGTAGCTGGGACACCCCATTCTTTATTTGGAAATACAAGGATTTACTAAAAGGTTGTTGTTTTTGGTCATACACTTTATCGTGAAAGGCGAGCGCTTTCCGGACTTGCACAGGACGTGTTGGCCTCTGCGTTGGTCACAGGACGTGGCCGCTTTTAGCAGAGGTTCATTAAATTATCGCCCCCTCATCTCGCAAGCTCGCCTGCGGGGTCTTCGACTCGTGCTGTTCCCACTGGAGTCGCCGCCTTTCACTAACCATTTCATGTCTAAATCGAAACATTTTTTACAAAAACAGCCAAATAAAAAAAGAAAACTCTCTTTTTTGGTATAATGAAGTCACCACAACAACACAACCAAAAGGAGAGTTTTCTTATGTATAAAGAGTATAACATAGACCAATTAGTTCTTCCGTTAGATGTCGAAGTTTTTGTTCCAAAAAAATCACCTTTGTCGGTTGCTCGTATTGATTATTGATTTTTACACTCCTTATAAAATGAATTCAAAACTAAACACTTAGCCACTCGAAGAAGTCGAGATTCCTCAGCATGTGTCAGCATGTGCTTTTGGGTCTCGCCCTTTCCTCAGCTTAACTTTCATTTTTCAATACTTTGCTATGAAGAATTTCCTATGTATAGATGATGATTTCTTGATTCGGATAAATTGTAGTCGTCGATAATCCATTCCATTGTTGAATCCTTTCAACAGTCACACCAAACTGCTGCGATATTCCCCATAAAGTATCCCCTTGTTTTACAATTACAACTTTCGCTTGATTTGCCACTTCAATTCCTTCATCAAAAGAATTATCAAATGCGAATAACGGGTCGAACGCATTTTCTTTACTATATGTCCACTCACCAACATGAGCTTCAAAGTGTAAATGTGGTCCAGTTGAAACGCCTGTGCTTCCAACTGTACCGATTACTTCTCCCTTATTCACATCGTCACCAGAAGCAACTAACCTTTCATGAAGATGTGCATAAACGGTTTCAATTCCAGAAGGATGTTTAACAAATACGACATGTCCGTATGTATCTGAATAGTACGATTTTGATACGACACCGTTATCGACAACTCGCACGTCTGCGCCGATATTTGCACCAATATCAATTCCTTTATGTTTCCCATTCCTTGTTCCAAATTTATCTGTAATTGTTCCTTCAACTGGTATAACCCAGTCTTCCATTAGTTTTTGTAAATTTTCCTCCGCCCTAGCATGGTCTTCTGAACAAAGTAAGCTTACAATCAACCATAATAAGCTAACCGTCATGTAATGTCTTTTCATTCCAATCTTCCTCCCAAACAGTGCCTTTCTACCCCATTTCAAAGGCATACTTAACAATAGTTTGGGAATCCATCTGAGTTTTCATACGTAGTTGATAAAAAATAGGAAATTATGTTTACAAACTAAACAATGAAACTTGATAACTACATTGGTTCTTTTATGCAACAAGAAGCTCCAGACAATCATTTTACCCGGTACGACCTGTCAGTACTAGCTACTAGCGCCTAGCGTACGGACTTTAAATCAATATCTGCTCGATTCCTTCAAAGTATCTTCACTAACTCAGTACGGTAGATTCTTCCGTTTGTAAAACGCTAGGCAGTTGCCCCCACTTTTCTTAACAACCTCCAGAAATCTCAAATTCGTCTTCGTTTTTTACAAGCACTATTCCCTAAAGGGTCGCCAGCAACTTCCATTCAAAAACAAGTGGAGAAAGACGAGTTGTCTTTCTCCACTTGTTTCATTTAAGAATCCTCTCGAGCTGACGTAATCCATTAATTTAGTTATAAACATATAAAGGATTAGGAGAATAAGGAACTTCAATCGGATTACGCAAATCATATTTTTGAATCATTAAATCTTCAAGACCTTTAAATTCTACATATTCAAACCCAAACTCTTTAGCCGTCATAAGCATCGCTTCAATCATGATTGTAACCCTTTTTTCATCTACGTAATTTTCCTCATTTTTAAATGAGACCGTTAATAAGTTCCCGTCTTTTTCAACCTTTTCAATTAAAAACGGCTGAAGGATGGTTGGAATTAATGAATCATTTACTTGACCATCTCCGTTTCTCATCGCGTGAAACGCTTCATCAACAGACTGGTACGATTTTTTAGTTGGGACTAAAAAAGACCGTTCATTCAAAGGTAAAAGAAAGTAAGCTTTCTTTAACAGTTTGTCAATTTCAATTTCAAATAATTTTCCTGAACTTAGTTCAATTCCAGGTTCATTATTTGTATAAAGTTTAATCTTATCAAAATTTTTCCAACGAAATGTTTCACGCATTAACTCTTGAAAGGTCGTCCGATCCTTAGGTAAATGACTTGAGTCTTCTTCATCAATCTCCAGAGTTACGGTGTCGTTTACACTTTCTATTTCCATGCTTTGAAAGATGCTCGGTTGAAATCCATACACTTCCCCGTTAAAATCATTCAAAAAACCTTGCATCTGATTTTCAATTGGTTCAACATCGTTCCCAATGAAGCTAATTGGTACAATGACATTACGATTCTTTTCTAAAAATCCAATCGTCACAATTTGCTGTTGATTATTATAAATAACTAAGGGCTCTTCATCGATCACCGTATTTAAATCCTTCCCTGACGAAAATGGTGCCATGTCTAATGCTTCTTCTTTGGCACTACTTTCCTCAAGCAATGATGCCTCATCAAACTGAAGCGCGGTATCTTGATTTTGATCACGATTTTGCACGAATGAAATAATGAAGAAGAGCGAGGCCAATGCCGCAACTGTAGGAACGATCCATTGTTTCCTTTTTTTCTTTTTATGCAGGTGAATGGACTGCCAAACTTCATCTCTTGAACGTGTATCTTTCATTTCTGGCAACTCCATCAACATTTCCTTTATGTTATCGTCATTCCATCGATAGTGTTTGGTCATTGGACTCGACCTCCTGTTCGTCTTTAATCCGTTCCATCTCATTTCGCAATAACTTGATGGCGCGATGTGCGGTCGTTTTCACTTTACTTTCTGTCCATCCTAAAATAGCTGCGGTCTCTTGGATCGACATATCTTTTAGATAACGTAAGATTATAACAGATCGTTGATTGACATTACATGCATCGAGCGCTTTATAAAGCCACTGTATTTCTTCTCGCTTGATTGATACTTCTTCTGGAAGAGGCGAATGATCGACAATCGTCCCCTTATCGAAATCAAACTTATCCAGAATGCGTTGACGAATCGTTTTTTGTTTTCGAAAATAATCAATGGCTACATGTCGAGCAATGGAAAACAGCCATGTCTTCTCACTGCTCCTCCCTTCAAAACGATCATACGATTTTAATACTTTTATATACACCTCTTGAATTAAATCTTCAGCCGTATTTTGATCTTTTACTAAGTAAAATAAAAATTGGAAAAGATCTTGGTGATACTTTTCATAAAGCTTCTGAAAAGCGTCCTCCATGCATGCCCCTCCGTTCAAAATAATGGTCGAATGAGAGTTAAGTTTCGTTACATTTTTTTAAAAAAATTTCGCTAAACACTTTATTTTCCTTACAGACAAGTCTCCTGCACGTAATACCAAACTGTGAATCAGTCCTACATATACTTTCCCATAAAAGAAAGGGCCAACTATGTGACCCTATTGTTTTTTTGTACGAAAAACAATCGCACTTCTTTCATATTCTATATCTTTTTTACCAGCTCTGTAATTTATAACTCGGGCGAGAGCAAATAAATAATCTGATAATCGATTCATGTACTTCAGAACCGGTTCATGTATTTTCTCTACTTTTTGTAAGGAAACAATTTGTCTTTCTACTCGACGTGCTATCGTTCTTGCCACATGTATGTAGCTAGCTGCTTCAGTTCCCCCTGGTAAGATAAATCGTTGTAAAGGCGGTGCTTCTTCTACATATTCATCGATTCTCTCTTCTAAAAAAGTAATCATGTCCTCCGTTGTTTTAAATGGGTTCTTTTGTTTTTCAAAAACAACGGCTAAATCGCCTCCACAATCAAAAAGTTCGTGCTGAATTTTTTCTAACTCATTATAAATATCATGATAATGATCTTCTGTCAATCTTGTCATGGCTAAGCCAATAAAAGCATTTAACTCATCGATTGTTCCATATGCTTGTACTCGAAGATCGTCTTTATCAACTCTGCCACCAATAATACTCGTTTTCCCTTTGTCACCCGTTTTTGTATAAATATTCATCCAATCCCTCCCTTTTACTATTTTAATCGAAACCTTCTAAGAAGGTAAATAGATGCTAAACGTTGTTCCCTCATTTAATTTACTATGGACATGAATATTTCCGTTATGAGCGTCAACAATATTTTTGGCAATTGCCAGTCCTAAACCTGTCCCAGACCGTCCACGAGTTCGGGCTTTATCAGCTTTATAAAAACGTTCAAAAACAAATGGTAAATCTTCCTCACGAATTCCGCTTCCACTATCTTGAACATCCATTTTCAAGCCTGTTTCCGTTTTTTGTATCGTCAATTTTACGAAACCTCCGCTGTTCGTATGGCGCAAAGCATTATCAATTAAATTCGTTAACACCTGCTCAATACGATCTGGGTCAAAATGAGCTTCTTTTACTTCATTTTCCCAAGTAACAGAAAGGTCAATATTTTTCTCTTTTGCCGGTTTATAAAACTTTCGAATCACTTTTTCAATAAAAGGTTGTAAGGAAAGGGATTCATAATTTAAAGAAATGTGTCCAGCTTCCATTCTAGCAAGGTCGAGTAAATCATTTACTAATCGCCCCATACGCAAGGACTCGTCGTAAATTACTTGAACGATTTCTTTCCGCTCTTCATCGCTCGTCGGTATATCGTCTAATATCGCTTCACTATATCCTTGTAGCATTGAAATTGGCGTTCTTAGCTCGTGCGAGACATTTGCGATAAAATCTTTTCGCAACTTGTCTAGTCGTCTTTCTTCCGTCATATCTCGTAAAACCACGACCGCTCCTCGCACATTTGCTTGATTATATAAAGAGCTCATGATCACTACCCACGTTCGCCCTTGCACTTGAACTTCAGTAATTTGCTCTCGTTGAGTAGAA
This sequence comes from Bacillus kexueae, assembly GCF_022809095.1. Classification (GTDB taxonomy): domain Bacteria; phylum Bacillota; class Bacilli; order Bacillales; family Aeribacillaceae; genus Bacillus_BZ; species Bacillus_BZ kexueae. The sequence continues at coordinate 605,343 of NZ_JALAZE010000002.1, read as the reverse complement.
ACAACTTGCTGAAACAGTTCACGAACTTCTGGAGGGAGTTCCTCGCCTTTTTCGACTTTCATCTCCTGCTCATAGTACCATGCTTGTAAAAATCGTTCAGCTGGAGGATTCGTCACTAAAATTGTTCCATCTATGTTCAGTGTAATTACACCATCCGCCATACTACTTAGTATATTTGCTAATTGTTCCTTCTCTTGTCGGAGCGCATTCATATGGAATTGAACTTGCTTTCCCATCTGGTTAAACGCAACCGCCAATTCCCCAATCTCGTCATGAGTTAATTTCGGAACTTTCGTATTAAATTTACCATTTGCTAACTCCATTGCTACTTCTCTCATTTTTCGAAGCGGATAAGTAATTCTCGTTGATAAAAAGAAAGCAAAAATGGTCGTTAAAATAATTGCAATTCCAGCTGCCAATAAAATATATTGGGTTGTTTGCTTCGTCGTTTCGTTTATTACTAATAACGAACGAGCTACAAACACATAACCATGCTCTCCATTTAATTTGAAAGGAGAACCTACGATAATCATTTCGTTTTCTTCTTTTTCCGTAAGGACAGATGATTGAGCAGTTAATACAACACTGATTTCTTCATTATTTTTAAACGCATTATGTAGTTCATCATGTTCTAATATTTCCTCCAATGAGAAAGAAGGCGCTAGCTCACTTACTACAGGAGACTTCCAATAATTTTGTTCATTTTCAACGATTAATACATTCGTTTGTTCATCTGATAGTTCCTGTGCGATAGACCGAGCTAATTGTTGGTCATCATGACTTTCTAAAATAAGGGAAATCTTACTCGCCAACGTATTCAGTTCGTTTTTAGCGGCTTCAATATGATAATTTTGCATGAATTGCAATAAAAGGACGGTTAGAATCAATAATACGAATGATACGAGAAGCAAAATTGTAGACCAAAGCTTCCCTACAACACTCCGCCAAAACATCATTCACCCACAACCTCGAACTTGTAACCTACTCCCCATACAGTCACAATCATTTTGGCTGCTTCTTTTGATACTTTATTCAACTTTTCACGCAGACGTTTAACATGTGTATCAACGGTACGTAAATCACCGAAGAACTCATACTGCCATACTTCTTTTAATAGCTTTTCCCTGTCGTACACTTTATCAGGTGTCTTCGCTAAGAAATATAAAAGTTCATACTCTTTCGGTGTTAAGTTAACTTCAACTCCATCTGCCGTTACCCGGTGAGCGTCATGGTCAATCGTTAAATGTGGAAATACAATAACATTTTTCGTCGTAGTGTCCGTTTTTAAATAAGTTGTTGGAGAAGAACGTCTTAAGATGGCTTTTACGCGAAGTACTACTTCTCGTGGACTAAATGGTTTTACTATGTAGTCATCGGCTCCAGCTTCTAGTCCTTGTACACGATTTGCCTCTTCTCCCTTCGCTGTCAGCATAATAATCGGTGTCGCTTTTTTCTCACGTAAGAGTCGACACACTTCTACACCATCAATTCCCGGCATCATAATATCTAATACGATGAGATCATAATCTTGGCTCAAAGCGAATTCTAGCGCTTCATCACCATTTTCCGCTTCATCAATGATGTAATTTTCTCTTTCAAGATACATGCGTAATAAGCGACGAATTCTCTCTTCATCGTCCACGACTAAAATTTTTGCTTCACGTAATTCTTCCATATTAAAAACCTCCCAGTCTAAGTCTTTCCTTTTGAAAAGAGGGTGTCTAGAGAGACGATTATACTGTCTACTAGCACCCACCTTCATTCTATTCCCTTATCCTTTTATTACCCTTTATTCATTATGCGTAAGAGTGTAAACCTGCAATCACTAAGTTTACAAAAATCAAGTTGAACATAATGATAGCAAAGCCAATGACAGCTAGCCAAGCGGAGCGCTCACCATGCCATCCTCTTGAAAGTCGTAAGTGTAAATATGCAGCGTAAAACAACCAAGTAATAAGAGCCCAAACTTCTTTCGGGTCCCATCCCCAGAAGCGCGTCCACGCGATTTGTGCCCAAATCATTGCGAAAATTAGGGCACCTAACGTAAACACCGGGAATCCTATCGCTACTGAACGATAGCCTATTTCATCTACAACATCTAGATTGATGTTTTTCACAAGTGGCTGTAACGCTTCCGAAATTCGTTTTCGTAGGATTAGACGAATGATTCCATAAAGGAAAATCCCAACAAGCGTTGACCAAATGACCGTATTTAGCTTCCGAGCAGATATAATAGCTGGCATTTCAACAAAAGCTTCAAATTTACCTTCTGTTAGTAGCTCCCCTTCATTGGGTCCTACTAAAGATGGAAGTGAATAAACCATTTCACTTTCGACTCCATCTTTATCAATCCATTTGTAAATGGCCTCGTATCCCATCGATCTAAATGTAGTTGATACGATGATAAATGCTAAAGTCGTAACTAAGACAAACATAATGGCTTCTAACCAAAACGTCTTTTTTGACGGTTTGGTGTGATCAACAACTTTTACTAAATATAGGACTCCCGCTACAAAACTTACAGCAAGAATAGCTTGTCCTGCAGCCGCTGTTGTGACATGAATTTTCAGCCAATCGCTTTGAAGCGAAGGAATTAATGGACTAATTTCAGTTGGAAACATACTCGCATAAGCGATTAACAACAGGGCAATCGGCAACGTGAAAACACCGAGAGGAGCTGTTTTATAAATGAAATAAATAATGATAAATGCTCCAACTAACATCATTCCAAAGAATGTTGTGAACTCGAACAAGTTACTAACTGGAGCATGTCCAGCTGCAATCCAACGCGTGATAAAATATCCGAGTTGTGTAATAAAACCGATAATAGTCACAACTAGTCCAGCTTGAGCCCACTTATTTTTCTTATCATCTTGCTTACGCTTATCCCGAATTGCTCCGGCAAATAAAAATGTGCCAATTAAGTACATAAAAAAGGCAATATACAATAAATTACTGCTTAACTGTGCCACGTCATTCCCTCCTATTTGTTAGGTTTCACTCAACTGCTTTTGATCGACGGGCTTTTCTAAATCCGTATTTTGAATAACGTATTCCATTTCATGTTTTAATCCATACCAATTTTTATTTGTATGACCTGCTAAATGAACATTATTTTCATCTACACGGATCCAAATTCGACGATGGTGCCAATATGAACCTTGAATGAGTCCAATCATAAAGATTGCTCCACCGAGACCTAATATCCATAATGTTAAGTCTTTTCGAACTGTTAAACCCGTTACATTAATCGTTTTTACGTCTACAAACTTCATCTTAAACTGATTGTCGCCGTTTGGCTCAATTGTTTGTTGAATCGCTACAAAACTCGTTTCACCATCAGGCGTTTCAGGGGTGATCATATTAAATACGAATGCAGGATTATTCGGTACTCGCGTACGTGTATCTGGTTCACCTGCCGAATTGAAATAAAAATCAGGTAAATAACTAGCAATCTCTACTTTGTAACCATTCCCTAAATCATACTCTTTTTCAGGATCAAGAAGATTAATTGTCACATTACCAAAACTCTTCCCCGATTCCTTCTCAATTAGCTCAAACGTCATTTCATTTAGCTCATTAAGGCGGTAATCTACTTGATAAACAGCAAATGACTCAAATTTTAACGGTTCGTTTACCCGTATTTCTTCGTCCTTTACTTTATCTAATTGAGCTTCGGCTCCAGGTAATGTTTCTTCAGGCTTTTCATAAAGTGTAACATTGGTTTGATAGTTTTTCGCTACCATTCCGTCTCCTACACGTGAAATCGCTTCCTGAAACACTTCCTTTTCTTTTTCCTTTGAATACGTTTCATAAATAAATTGGTGATTTTCTAAATAGTATTTTCCTTCCGTACCAGGAATTTCTCTCGTTTCCCCTTCTCGTAACCATAATACTTCATCGACGTACATCCCTGGGACGTATCGCAACATGACACCAAATAAGAAAATGATGAGACCGATATGGTTTACATAAGGCCCCCAACGAGAGAAACGATTTTTTTCAGCCAACACATTTCCATTTTCAGTACGAACATGATATCGTTTTTCTTCAAGTTTTTCTCGTACCATTGACACTGTTTCAGATGCATTCCCAACGGAAGATAAGCTATATAACCGCTGACGTTTCATAAAAGAAACGTGTCTTGTAACTCCTTGCTTCTTCAATGCACGGTAAAGTGGAATCACGCGGTCCAAACTACAAATAACTAGCGAGACGCCAATGGACGCCACAAGGATCATATACCACCATGAACCGTACAAATTGTGAAATCCAAGCGCATAATAGATTTGCCCTAAGACGCCGTATTCATCTTGATAAAAATCTTCTGGGCGCACGTTCGGAGGAATATACATCTCTTGTGGAAAGATTGTCCCAATTGCTGATGCAATTAATGTAATAACAATTAATGAAACTCCAACTTTAACGGATGAAAAAAAGTTCCAGATTTTATCGATTACTGTTTTATTATGCGTTTGTGAACGTCTTGCACTACCATCATAGCGCATGTCAATCAACGGACGACTCTTTTCTATTTCTTCGCCAATCGACCGACCACAGCTTTCACAAATAACCGTTCCATGAGGGTTTACATGACCACATTCACATTTAATTTCTTCCATGTTGAAAACTCCCTGTTCAAGGTTTGATTAATTCCATATAATCCCGTATGTTACGCTCCGTCATCTGCCCTGTAATAATATCAATAACCTCACCATCAGGATTGATTAAAAAAGTGGTAGGTAACGGATCTACTCCGTATGCGTTTAATACTTCCATGTTTTTATCTAACACTACGGGGAAGGAAAGCCCGTGTTGATTCACGAAATTTTCAACAGCTAAGTTCGATTCAGCAACATTAATGGCTATGATTTCTACCCCTTGTTCCTTGTAATACTGATACTGCCTTTCCATATAAGGCATTTCACGCTTACACGGTTCGCACCACGTTCCCCAAAAATTTAGGAATACTCCTTTTCCCTCAAAATCTGAAAGTTGAATGGATTCACCATCCAAGCTTTTCAATACGAAGTCTGGTGCAACTGAACCCACTTGTACTTTCTCTTTACTTACAAAAAAGTTAGAATATAACGTATATCCAAGGGCAGCAAGTAATAAGGATAAAATAACCGTTCGTATGATGAGCCGATTTTTTTTCATTGAAACTTACTCCTTTATTGTTGCATTCCGTTTCATTATATCATTTTTCTTCGTTTTTCCATTTGAGTTATTTTTGACGGTTATGTGAAATAATCGTGAATTTTTAACTTCTACCGTTTTTCGCTAAATGCCTAAGTTGCTTCACCTCATGTGGAGAAAGCTCTCGAGCATCACCTGGACGTAATCCGTGCAAGTCAAGAAATGCATAGCGTTCGCGCTTAAGCTTTAACACAGGGTGACCAATTTTTTCAAACATTCGACGAACTTGTCTGTTACGACCTTCATGAATAATGATTTCAATAATTGCCGTTTGCTTTTTCTTATCAATGGACATCACTTTTACCTTTGCTGGTGCAGTCATGCCATCTTCTAAATTGATTCCCTTTTCTAATTGACGTAACTCGGTCTTACTTGGGATTCCCTTTACTTTTGCAACGTAAACTTTCTCGATTTCATAGCGTGGATGCATGAGTAAATTGGCAAATTCACCGTCATTCGTCATCAATAATAAGCCGGACGTATCATAGTCTAATCGCCCAATAGGATAAACTCGCTTTTCTATATTCTCAAAAAAGTCCGTTACTACTTTCCGTCCTTTATCATCTTTCACACTTGAAATGACCCCTTTAGGCTTGTAAAGCAAAAAGTATACAGGCTCCTCTCGTTCAATGGGGACTCCATTTACTTCGATTCGATCTTGCTCTGTCACTTTTACACCTAATTCACGTATTACGGTTCCATTCACCTTAACTTTACCATCTAAAATCATTTCTTCTGCTTTTCTTCTTGAAGCAATGCCTGCATGTGCAATTACTTTTTGTAAACGTTCCATCGTATCACCTCTAACCAATAGTAATGCTTTCTGTCATTTTGGACAAGCGCTTATCTTATATATACTTACTTTTTCAAACCAAACAAAAACACGCCTTCTATAAGGCGCAACCCTTTAATCGTTGTCGAAAGAAAATCAAATTTATAAATCAAATTAAAATTTAACTTCTTTCGACTCACGTTAACGAACGAGCTAAATTCCCCATTAGTTTGCAAATAGGAGTGTAACAACAACAATGGACGCTACGATTCCAACTAAATCCGCAAGTAACCCTACTTTTAACGCATCTCCCATTTTCTTAATCCCTACGGCTCCAAAATACACTGTTAACACATACAGTGTCGTATCCGTACTTCCTTGCATCGTTGCAGCGAGCCTACCAATGAAAGAATCCGGTCCATATGTTGATATGATGTTAGTTGTCATACCTAATGCAGCTGTTCCAGAAATCGGACGAATAAGAGCAAGTGGAAAGATTTCAGCTGGCACATGAATAAAAGAGAAAATCGGCTGTAGCTTATTCATTAAAAACTCCATTGCACCAGAGGCTCTGAAAATCGTAATGGATACAAGCATTCCGACTAAATAAGGAATAATAGAAAACGCAATTTGAATTCCTTCTTTTCCACCCTCGACAAACGCTTCATATGTTTCGACTTTTTTCACAGTCCCGTATAATAATATAAACCCAATAATAAACGGTATCAACCACAATGATAGAACACTTACGATTTCCAACCGGTATGCCCCCCTCGCTTCGTCCGCTTATATCGAAAATAACGATCGATTATTATGGCACCAATGGTTGAACATAGCGTTGCCAAGAGTGTCGTTCCTACAATATCTGTCGGACTATCTGATCCATAGGTCATTCGAATGGCGATAACGGTTGTAGGAATTAATGTTAAACTCGACGTATTAATCGCAAGAAATGTAATCATACTGTTCGAAGCTTCATCTTTCCCACCGTTGAGTGATTTTAACTGCTCCATCGCTTTAATCCCTAGCGGGGTGGCTGCATTCCCTAGACCAAACATGTTCGCAATCATGTTCGAAAGAATATACCCCATTGCTGGATGATCTGGTGGAACTTCGGGAAATAATCTTTGAACAAAGGGACGAAAAAACAAACTAATTTTTTTCAAAAGCCCTGCTTTTTCTGCTATCTTCATGAGGCCTAGCCAAAAAACTAGAACGCTTATCAATCCAATGCAAATGGTCACCGCTTCTTTTGCACCATCAAAAATAGCTTTATTTACAGCTTCCATCGTTCCATTAAACATCGCAAAAATAATCCCGATCAGCGTCAATGCAACCCAAATATAATTAACCATCCTGACCGGCACCCGTTACGATAGAAAATAGTGCACGAAAATGGTCCATTAAGCTTTTTTGTTCTTGCTCCATTTTCTCATGGTTAAAATAAATAGCCCTTTCTGCTATTTTTTCATCGTTTAAAATGACTGCTAGCTGACCAACTTTTTCAGGAACATCTTCTGGGTCATCCCACTGATCGGATGGTTTTAATAACGACACATCGACCTTCACTTGTTCTTTTTCTTCTTCTGTTAATGGATAGATAATTTCCCGGTCAATAAAGATTTTTTTCTCATAAAACGGGTCATCTATCTTTTCTAAAGATCCGTCTTTTTTAATCAATACATTTTCGTATAAAGAAAAACCTCGATTGAACATATTCATATGATCGTTCCAGTCATCTGAATCATTTAAGGTTACCGCGATTAATTCTAACGAATCGTTAGATGCTGTTGATACGAGGGTTCTTTTTGCTAATTTAGTATATCCTGTTTTCCCCCCAGTACTATATTCATATAAGTTTAACATTTTGTTTTTATTGCGCCACACATACTTGCCATCTTCTGTTTTATGCACTTTTGTGCTTGATATTTCACGATACTCTTCATTACGCATAGCGTATTGCGTCAACTTTGCCATATCGTATGCAGTTGAATAGTGATCATTGTGGTCATCTAGTCCGTGGGGATTTCGAAATTGCGTATTCATCATCCCGATTTCTTCCGCTTTCTGATTCATCAAATAAACAAACCCTTCTAAACTTCCACCTACATATTCGGCAATTGCAACAGCTGCGTCATTTCCAGATCGGAGCATTAATCCGTACACTAAATCTCTTAATGTGATTTCTTGCCCCTCTTGCAAATAAATGGATGATCCTTCTGTATATGGAGCCCGACTACTGACTTTTACTTTTTCATCCAACTTTCCTGATTCAATAGCTAAAATGGCTGTCATTATTTTCGTTATACTCGCAATCCTCATTTTCTCGTGAGGGTCCTTTTCAAATAATATCCGCCCGGTATTTTGTTCTATTAAAATAGCACTTTGTGCCTGAACAGAAAAAGCTCCCTCAACCTTTTGTGGGATGTTCATGAATAAGAGGAAAGCAACTATAAGTAATACACATCCTTTAAAATTTCGCATAAACCGTTCACGTCCCCTTTTTTAATTCCTTCTTGTACATCATAATTTGTACAAGTTTATGCAAGAACGCTTTAGTTATGAGGGATTTTTCATTCACTCGTAAACAAGTAGAGGGGAGAAATCACGATATGAGTTGTTTTATATATACCATTTAGAGTGAATACTTGTGTATTCCGCTCCATAACATCGTGTAAATACAATTCTGAACAATGTACTAAAGAACAATTCTTTAGAAAAGAGCTTAAGAAAAGCGCAAAGCGCAAGTCCTTAGGCGAAGAGGCTTCCGTCGCCACAGCAGGGCCGAAGCGACCCGAGCTGATGGCGCTTGGAGCTAGACACCCAAAAAAACTGTAAAGAGAATACTTTAACACTTTATTGAACTTAAACTTTCTGTAACAACAAAAAAACAAGTGGTTGTTATGAACCACTTGTCTCCATTTCGGTAAACTTTTCAAAAAACAAATCCGCTTCTTCTTGAACAAAGTCATCATCCAAGGCATCAGATAATACCGGAAGTTCTTCAATTGTTTTTAACCCAAAATACTCGAGGAATTCTCTTGTTGTCCCATATAAGATTGCTCTTCCCGACCCTTCTGCTCTTCCTACATCTTGAATTAAACCTTTCGCAATTAATGTTTGGATCGGACGTTCCGATTTAACCCCACGTATATCTTCTACTTCCATTCGAGTGATTGGTTGTCTGTAAGCAATGATGGCCAAAGTTTCTAAAGCAGCCTGCGATAGCCCTTGATTTGCTGGTGTTTCAACCAATCGCTTTAAATATGGCGCGTGCTCTTTTTTCGTTGCTAATTGATATGCTCCAGCAACTTCAACAATCATGATTCCTCGTTCTTTTTTTTCATACTCTTGTTTCAAATCTTCAATGATTTCAAGAGCGACTGGTTCATCTATTTCCAAAACAGAAGTCAATTGCTTTATCGAAAGTCCTTCGTCACCAGCAGCAAACAATAGACCTTCAACAATTGATTTCCATTCAATGATCCCGAAGCTCATGGATTTTTTCACTCCCATAAATATAGATGTCAGCAAAATTTCGTTCCTGTTCAATATAAATATATTGATTTTTCATTAACTCTAAAATAGCTAAAAACGTTACGACTAAATAATCCCGTTGATCGGATGGGAATAATTCAAAAAAATGACGTTTCTTTTTATGAATCCGAAGATCTTCAATGATTTCATCCATCCTTTTTTCAATCGGAATTTCCTGTCTTGTTACCCTTGTCGCTAATGGCTTTTGAAGCTTCTTGCGGCGAAGCATCTTTTGAAACGCACCAATCATATCATAAACGGTAACATCCAAATGAGGCTTATGCCCTTCCACAGCTGATGCATAGTCACTTAAGTCACTTGGCGGCTTCGTAAATATTTGTGCTCGCTCTTCTTCCTTTTCTTTAAGCTGCTGCGCTGCTTCTTTATATTTTCGATATTCAACTAACCGTTGAACAAGTTCTTCCCTAGGGTCTTCTTCTTCCATCATCAACACATCATCTTCCAACGATTCTTCTTGATGTGGCAATAACATCCTACTTTTGATGGATAATAGCGTAGCTGCCATTACTAAATATTCCGATGCTACATCAAGTTCGAGTTCTTGCATCGTATGAATGTAGGCTACATATTGCTCAGTAATCTTTGAGACAGGTATATCATAAATATCAATTTCTAGACGGTTGATTAAATGAAGTAAAAGGTCAAGTGGACCTTCAAACGCATCAATTTTCACAAGGTATTCCAATTTCATCCCACCGTTAAATAACTATAATTCGTGTTTTAAAGCATAACACAAAATGAATCAAATGAAGTTTTCACCAAAAGGCAGCTAAATTCTAGTATAGAACAAATATGCGTGTTCTCCAATAGTTAATTCTCGTCCATTGATTATGTAAAATTAATTTTTTCAATTCTTGTTATATTCGCCCATACATGTTTCCAACAATTTCATAAGATACAACTGTAAATGAAATGTTATTAAAGGAGGAAATAAAAAATGGGTGAATACAACTACGGTGCAGGATTTGCGTTAATTGTTGTTCTGTTCATTTTACTAATTATCGTAGGTGCTGCTTGGTTATACTAAATCGTTAACATGTAATCATTCGGAGCTGGTACAATGTATCAGCTCTTTTCATTCATTTATCGAATATTTTTATGGTAAAATGTTCTATAACTTCATTCATTAGAGGAGTAGATTATGTTTCCAAAACCATTTATTCAATATTTGTATCACTTCCATTGTGACCGTGACTACTTTGAATGCCACGAAATTTTAGAAGAATTTTGGAAAGAAGAAGATGTAGCTTCTCGCAAAGGCTATTGGGTTGCATTCATTCAATGCGCTGTTGCACAATATCATTACAGAAGGAACAACTTGAACGGAGCAACAAAAATGCTCCAAAATTGTATTCGTCTATTTGCCAAGTACGAAGATGATGTGACGGCGTTAGGTATTGACTACAACAACTTACATATTCTACTACAAAACCAACTTACCGCTATCAACGAAGGTCTTCCATATAGAAGTATACAGCTACCAATACAAGACGCTCGGTTGTTAACAGCTTGTCAAACATATGCTCAAAAAAGAGGAGAAAATTGGGGCAAGGAAAGTGATTTATCCAATGAGTTTATTCTTCACAAACATAAACTTCGAGACCGTTCGGAAGTAATAGCTGAGAGAGAAAGGCAAAAAATGAAGCGAAACCGTTAAAAGCCTTCCCTTACATTGTTGCATTTACAACCGTATTAAATTGAATATAAGTAAAGACTTCACTCTTTTGCAATTGCTATGCTTCAAATAGGTTGTACAATACCTGTCTAAGTAAGAAAAGCGCAAAGTGCAAGTCCTTAGGCGAAGGATGCTGGAGGACCTGCGAGGAGGCTTCCGTCGCCACAGCAGGACCGAAGCGAGCCGAGCTGATGACGCTTGGAGCTAGACACCAAAAAAACCGTAAAGAGAACACTTTATTGAACTTAAACTTCATGTAACTATAAAAAAGCAGAGACTTTCGCCTCTGCTTTTCACATTTCTTCTGATTCACATTTTTCAAAAAAAGGAGCAACTAAATCATTCGGATGAATATGCTTATCTTTGTAAATATCCCGGATGGCATTGACCATTTCTTTCCCAATCCCTTGATGACGATGAGAAGGGTTCACACAAAGATGATGAATTTCAATTTTTTGATCGTCCACTAGCTCAACACCAATTACTCCAATAATGTCATCATCTTTCCATAAAAACAGTTGCCAACGCTCATCTGTCTCGTACGTCTGAATCGTTTGTTGAAGCTTTTTTAAATCCTTTTCATTTGGCATGAATGATAATAAGCCCATTGCAATTTTTTCAAACGCTTTTTTATACCTAACTAACATAATAAAATCCCTCATTAATTATTTAACTTTCGTTTCGAAAGTAAGTACCGTCAATGAATGGTTATCACCATCCATCGTACTCCATGACTCTTAAACATTATATACAGTTTCCGAATGAATTTAAACTCCTTTCATAAAAAATTCACGAAATCGTCTTTAGTAAATTAGCCATTTCAATGGCAGATACCGCAGCTTCATATCCTTTATTTCCGGCTTTTGTTCCAGCACGTTCGATTGCCTGCTCAATATTTTCCGTTGTAATGACACCAAAAATAACCGGAATACCCGTTTGATTGGATGCTTGCGCAATCCCTTTTGCCGCCTCATTACAAACATAATCATAATGCGTAGTGGAACCTCTGATTACTGTCCCTAACGTGATAACCGCATCATATTGATTCGTTTCCGCCATCTTTTTCGCAACTAACGGTAATTCGAATGCTCCTGGTACCCATGCAACTTCGATATTATTCTCATCAACACCGTGGCGCACTAAGCCGTCCACTGCACCGCCTAGCAATTTGCTCGTAATAAACTCGTTAAAGCGCGCTACTACAATTCCTATTCTCAATCCTGTTCCTACTACATTTCCTTCATAAGTTTTCATTAATCATCCCTCCAAAAATTAAAAGTGTAACATATGTCCTAATTTAGATTGTTTCGTTTTTAAATACCGTTCATTTTCTACTTTTGCAGGCATTTGAATCGGGACACGTTCATAGATAGACAGGCCGTATCCTTCTAAGCCAGCAATTTTACGAGGATTATTCGTTAATAACCTCATTTTTCTAACACCTAAATCTTTTAAAATTTGTGCTCCAATACCATAATCACGTAAATCTGGGGCGAACCCTAGTTGCTCATTTGCTTCAACTGTATCCAGTCCACTTTCTTGCAACTTATAGGCCTTCATCTTATTAATGAGTCCAATTCCCCTACCTTCTTGGCGCATATATAGAAGGATTCCTTTTCCTTCCTTTTCAATTTGCGTCAATGCAGCATGCAATTGAGGGCCGCAGTCACAACGGTTCGATCCAAAAACATCTCCGGTTAAACATTCTGAGTGCACTCGTACAAGAACGGGATCTTCTGGAAGAATTTCTCCCTTAACGAGTGCCACATGTTCTTGTCCATCAATTAAGCTCGTATAACCAACTGCATTGAATTTTCCATATTCTGTCGGAAGTTCAATTGAAACTTCCCGCTTAACCAGTTGATCTTTTTTTGTTCGATAGTCAATTAAATCTTTTATAGTTATCATCTTCAACTGTAGCTCATCCGCAATTTTTTTCAATTGTGGTACACGAGCCATAGTTCCGTCTTCATTCATAATTTCACAAATGACCCCGGCCGGTTTCGATCCAGCAAGAATGGCTAAGTCTACAGCAGCTTCTGTATGACCTGCTCGTCTTAGAACCCCGCCTTTTTTTGCAATAAGGGGAAATATGTGTCCAGGCCGTTTAAAGTCACTCCCTTTTACGTCGGTACGTATTAATGCTTTGATGGTTTCACTTCGCTCAAATGCACTAATCCCAGTCGTTGTCGTTTTGTAGTCAACACTTACAGTAAATGCTGTCCCGTGTGGATCTGTATTTTGATCTACCATCGGCTTTAAGTCTAATCTTTTTGCATCGTCGTCTGTAATCGGTACACAAATAAGCCCTTTACCGTGAGTAGCCATAAAGTTAATCATTTCTGGTGAAGCAAACTCAGCTAACCCAATGAAGTCACCTTCATTTTCTCGGTCTTCATCATCAACGACAATGACAACTTTACCATTTTTCAAATCTTCAATTGCTTCTTCTATTGTATGAAACATAATGTATCCCTCCAACTAGAATCCATTTTTCAATAAAAACTCTTTCGTAATCGGTGAACGCGCTTCTTCTGCATTTGGTTCAGTTACGTACTTTTTTATATATTTTGCTATCATATCGCATTCAATATTTACGACATCACCGATTTCTTTCTCTCCAATTATGGATTCCGACATAGTATGAGGGATAAGAGAAAGGGTAAAATGATGATCATTGATTCCAAAGATGGTTAGGCTTGTCCCATCTATCGCAACGGAGCCTTTTAGAATCATAAAGTTTAGGAGTTCCTTCGGGGCTTTTATATCGTAATAAACAGCATTTTCCTCTCTTTTTTTGCGTACAATTTCGCCCATACCATCGACATGACCTGAAACGAAATGACCTCCAAATCGGCCATTCGCAGCCATTGCTCGCTCAAGATTCACTTTCGAACCTTGTTGAATCATTTTTAATGAAGTTGCTTTCATCGTTTCTGGCATGACATCAACGGTAAAAGATGAAGAAGAAAAGCTTGTAACTGTTAAACATACACCGTTTACAGCAATACTATCACCTAAATGAACGTCTTCTAAAACTTTTGACGCTTCAATCGTTAGCGTAATCGCCTCATTTGTCCCTAAAATTTTTGACACTTTTCCGATTTCTTCGACGATTCCTGTAAACATTTCGCACACCTCCTATTTTTACGTAAAAAAAAGCCCTAGGATTCATCCTAGAGGCATTTTGATCACTTGAAAGGCATGCTTAAATAAGAGTACGGACCATTACGTTTTTGCGGCAAGTTTTGTAAGCGCAAACAACCATATAGTTCAATACTCTTTCCTTTCTGTGATCCTTCTCCCATCCAGACTATAACTGTCGGCTCTGGATTCTCACCAGATCAGCCAAAAAAGGCTCACGGGCTAAGAAGATATCTCTTCATCACCGCCGGTCGGGAATTTCACCCTGCCCCGAAGGATACAGATTCATATTCTGTTTTCCTAATTTCCATTTTACATAAACGTTTAAACTGTTGCAATGAATAAGCTAATTATGGAGCAATAAACATCCAATATCCTGCACCCCATATTAAACAGACTAGGACGATAATGCCGAATAAAACCCAGTTTTTACGCATATCGACCCTCCCTTCACTCGTGTAATTGATCATTGAGATCAAATTACTCCAGCCTTTATATTCATCATCTATCACAAAAGTAGAACATTTAAGAAAATCTTAAATGAACAGAAAAAGAAGAGGCGATTTCACCTCTTCTTATAACGTTACTCTACATCCATTACTTCTACTTTCTCCATTACATCGCCATTTTTCATATTTAATACTGTTTCCATTCCGCTAGTCACTTGGCCAAATACCGTATGGACACCATCTAAATGTGGTTGTGGCTCATGAACAATAAAGAATTGACAAGAACCTGTATCTTTTCCAGCGTGAGCCATAGAAATTGCTCCTACAACGTGCTTATGTGGATTTCCTTCTGTTTCACATTTAATCGTATAGCCAGCAGAACCAGTTCCTGTTCCGTGCGGGCAGCCTCCTTGACTTACGAACCCAGGAATTACACGGTGAAACGTCAATCCATTGTAAAACCCTTCATTCGCAAGTTTCTCAAAGTTAGCCACAGTATTCGGTGCTTCGTTTGGATATAATTCAAATTCGACTTTCTCGCCGCTCTTCATCAAAATATAACCTTTTTTCGCCATGTTCATTGCTCTCCTTATGTATTTGTTCCTTTTTATTTTAGCATAACTATGGCCAAAAAAACAAAACAACAGACTCATACAAAAATTAAATGAGTTTAGATTTTTTCTTCCTAATATACGCATATTTTTGTTGTTTTTAGGGTATAGACGTATATGAAAGTTCCAATACAAAGTATTCAGTTTACACTTCTGCCTAATAAGGGAAAACGTGAAAGCTTCTTTTCCATAAAGAATTTAATATAAGCGTGTTTTCGATTAAATGGATTCTTTTAGGAAAAGTCAAATGTAAAATCAAAAAAGCGTCCCGAAACCAGGACGCTCTCTTCATTAAGAAGCTTTTTCTACGATATTTGGCTCTGTCCCTTTTTGTTTTATGCTAGCCACGATTTTCCCAATAATCGCTCCAACAATTGCAGGTGCTAACCAACCTACTCCTTCATTAAATAAAGGCAAGAAACTTAGTGCATTTTTCACAGCCGAAATATCAAGAGATGTAAAACCTAATCCATCTACTATACTAACAATAGCCGTACCGATTAATGCGAATGTGTAAACAGCCGAGTGACCGACCATTGACTTCGGGAAGAATGATAAGAACATCATTACAATTGCCAATGGATAAATCATGATTAATACTGGAATTGAAATTTGAATAAGTTGTGTTAATCCAACATTTGCAATTACCATAGAGAATAAAGATAAAATGACTACAAATGATTTATAGGATACATTTGGGAATACTCGATGGAAGTATTCACTACAAGATGACACTAATCCTACTGACGTCGTTAAGCACGCAAACGTAATCGCTAATGCTAATACAGTCGTACCAAAAGAACCTAATAAATGAGTTGCAGATCCTGATAAAATAGCAGCTCCATTTTCTGCTTGTCCAACAACCTCAACTGATGTAGCACCTAAGTAAGCTAATGAAACATACACTAATGCTAATCCAATGGCCGCAATAGCTCCTGCTTTAATTGTTGCTTTTGCTAATACTTTATTATCATTCACACCAAAGTTTTTAATTGCTTGAATTACAACAATACCGAACACAAGAGATGCAAGCGTGTCCATTGTTAAATATCCTTCAATAAATCCTTTAAAGAAAGCGCCAGATTGATAAGCTTCAGATGGTTCTCCAATGCTACCCATCGGAGTAATCATCGCCTTCACAACAAGAATAGCTAAAACAACAACTAAGATTGGCGTTAAAATTTTTCCTACTCGATCCACTAATTTTGATGGGTTCATTGCTAACCATAATGTAATAGCAAAAAAGACTACTGTTGTTAAGAATAAAGATAGTTTAGACGCATCGCTTAAAAATGGTGTAACCCCAATTTCATATGAAACTGTAGCTGTTCTTGGAATCGCAAAAAGCGGTCCAATCACTAAATAAACCATAAATGTAAAAACAATTCCGAAAATTGGGTGTACGCGAGAAGCTAACTTTTCTAAATTACTACCTGTTAATGCAATTGCTGTAACCCCTAGTAGAGGAAGTCCAACACCAGTAATTAAGAAACCAACAATGGCAATCCATAAGTTTGTTCCTGCTGCTTGTCCTAACGCTGGTGGGAAGATCATGTTTCCTGCACCAAGGAAAAGCGCAAACAACATTAAGCCAACTGTAAGTACTTGTTTGTTTGATAAATTTGTTTGCATAAAAACCCTCCTAAGATGCTGTTTATATCGAAATTTTCAAACAACTAAGAATAAAGCCTTTTACATCCTAACATAAGTCCCAGAAAAATAAATATACTTTTTAAAAGTTTTTATTTTAAATATATTAAGAAAATTCAAAACATAAAATTTTCATTTTCTAATATAATTTAATTTTAAATAACAATGAATAATATTTCAATATTTATTCACCCTTGTGACGAATTTGAAACTTTCCTATCTACTTTTTCGTCTAAAATATCGTAGTCTAGTATTTGTCTAGTAAGAATAGGAGGAAACATTCATGAAAAAGTGGTTACTTACTGTATTTTCACTTTGTTTGCTCTCCCTCCCTTCCTTCGCGTTAGCGGATGCTGCTGTAGGAGATGTTATTATGACGCTTGGAGAAGACTTAAGTGAAGAGCAGAAAAACTCTATTCTAGAAGAAATGTCTGCAACAGAAGATGCGTTAATGCTTACTGTCTCAAATGAAGAGGAACATAACTATTTAGGAAATTATATTCCGAAAGCTCAAATTGGATCGAAAGCTATCTCATCCTCAAAGATCACGATTGGGGAAAAAGGTTCAGGTTTAGAAGTTACAACGAATCATATTAATTGGGTAACAGATGAAATGTATTTAAATGCGCTCATGACTGCAGGTGTTAAAGATGCCACAATCTATGTCACAGCTCCTTTTGATGTTTCAGGCACTGCAGCTCTTACAGGATTAATTAAAGCGTATGAAGTTTCAACCGATGAAGTCATATCAGAAGATGTAAAGCAGTTAGCAAATAAAGAACTTATCGAAACAGCTAAGTTAGGGGATAAGATTGGAGCAGAGAATGCTGCTGCACTCATAGCCAAAATAAAAGAAAAAGTAGCAGAGAATGGTTTACCAAAGGACGAGCAAGAGTTGCGTAGTTGGATTGAACAGGCCGCAAAAGACTTAAATATCACTTTAACTGAAGAAGAAATTAATAACCTTATCTCATTGTTTAATGAGATGAAAAATTTAAATATTAATTGGGAACAAATCGGTGACCAATTAACAAAAGCGAAAGATCAAATTTCGAAATTCCTTGAATCAGAAGAAGGACAATCTCTTCTTCAATCTATAAAAGACTTATTTAAAGCCATTGCTGATTCCATTCGTTCATTATTTCAATCTTAGTGATGAAGGTAGCTTAACATAGATGTTGTTTATGCAATAATAACAGTTAAAACTTACCCGCTCTAACATGCAAAAAGGTGTATAACCTAACTTTAGGTTATACACCTTTTTTGTCCCTCGTTTCCGAGGTCATTTAACTAAATCAAACTTCCAAATTATTATGAGCGCACTACTGACTTATTCTTTAACGGTAAATCTAATTTAATTAAATCCTCGTAACTCTCACGTCGAATGACAAGCTGAGCTTCACCATTTTCTGCAAATACAACAGCAGGGCGTTGCAGTCGGTTATAATTGTTCGCCATGGAATACCCATAAGCTCCAGTACAAAATACTGCTAAAATGTCTCCCGATTTTGCAACCGGAAGCGGAAGATCCCAAATGAGCATATCTCCACTTTCACAACACTTACCTGCAATCGATACCGTTTCTTTTACTTCATCATTCATACGATTTGCAAGAGCTGCTTCATATTTTGCTTGATATAAGGCAGGACGTATATTATCACTCATGCCGCCATCTACCGCTAAATATTTTCGAATGTCCGGTACAACCTTTGATGAACCAATTGCATACAATGTCGTCCCCGCGTCTCCAACAAGTGAACGCCCTGGCTCAATCCAAATTTCCGGCACTGGAATTTCCAGAGCTTCGGCTTGTTCTTTCACGACATTCACCATTTTTTCTACATACATGCTCATCGGAATTGGATCATCTTCTGCCGTATAGCGAATACCAAAGCCTCCACCTAAATTGACAACTTCTGGAACAAATCGATACGTTTCTTTCCACTGTCCAATTTTTTGAAAGATTTTTTCTGTCGCCAAAACAAAACCTTGTGTATCAAAAATCTGAGAGCCGATGTGACAATGAATCCCTAATAAATGAATCCATTGATCATTTAGCACTTGTTCCATCGCTTGTTCAATTTGGCCATTGTGAAGGTCAAAGCCGAATTTCGAATCTTCTTGACCAGTTGTGATGTAATCATGTGTATGAGCTTCCACACCTGGTGTTACTCGTAACAGAACATCCACCTTTCGAGCATGTTCTTTTGCAAGTTGTTGAATCAATTGTATTTCATGAAAATTATCGACTACGATGCAACCAATATTTACATCCAATGCCATTTCTAGCTCTTCAAAACTTTTGTTATTCCCATGAAAATGAATCCGCTCTGGAGAAAAACCCGCTTGTAATGCCGTGTATAATTCTCCACCTGAGACAACATCTAGAGATAAGCCCTCTTGATTGACGAGTTGAAACATCGCAATGGAGGAAAATGCTTTACTTGCATAAGCAACTTGAGCTTTTACCCCCAATTCTTTGAACGTATCTTGAAATTCTCTTGCTCTTTTACGAATTAAAGCTACGTCATATACATATAGGGGGGTACCATATTCTTTTGCGAGTTCCGTTGTATCTACACCACCTATTTCTAAATGCCCTTTCTCGTTAATTCTACTTGTACCATGTAAATACATTTAGTTGCCCCCTTTATCACTTACATTCATCCTTTAAATAGTTAAAAATACATTAACACAAATCAATATAGGATTCAATGAATAATTCTAAACATTCAGCAAGGGGGAAAATTATTAAAAAATAATATTTTACGACGTAGGTTGTTTTTTCTCATTTTGCGGATGAACGATACTCGGTCGCAATTTTGCTCCTGGAACCGATGTACGAACGACGATTTGCCATAATGCCTTCGGATCAAATGGGATAAATGGCCACAAATAAGGAGTATTTAATGAACGAATGCTTGCAAGTAGTACTATATATAACGTGGAACCGACTACTAGACCTGGAACGTGAAATATAGCCACTAAAATAAGTAAAAATAGACGAACCATTTTATTTGCAATGCTTAATTCATAACTTGGGGTAGTAAACGTCCCGATTGCGGCTACAGATACATATAAGATGACTTCAGGAACGAAAAGTCCAACATCGATGGCAATTTGCCCGATTAAAGCAGCAGCAATCAATCCCATTGCAACAGATAAAGCGGTCGGGGTATGAATAGCAGCCATCCGCAAAAACTCAATCCCTAAGTCTGCTAAAAATAACTGAATTAATACTGGAATATTTTTCGTTTCACTTGGACCGATATAGGCTAAATTTTCTGGGAGCAACGATGGCTCTAGGACAAACAAAAACCAAAGCGGCAAAAGAAAAATGGATGATAATATTCCGATAAAGCGAACCCATCTTAAAAAGGTTCCAACTGCAGGTGCTTGCCGATATTCTTCGGCATGTTGGACGTGATGGAAAAACGTTGTTGGCGTAATAATTACACTTGGGGACGTATCTACCATAATAATGACATGTCCTTCAAGTAGGTGATTGGCCGCAACATCTCCCCTCTCTGTGTACCGAACGAGAGGAAACGGATTATACCCTTGTTTTACTAAGAATTCTTCTACTGTTTTATCCGCCATCGTCAACCCATCAATTTTGATTGTATTTAGTTCTTTTTTAATTACTTCTACAAGCCCAGGATCTGCGACATCTTCTACATACGCCAAACAAATATCCGTTTTTGAACGTTCTCCTACCTTTAGCATTTCAAATCGGAGTCGTTCGTCCCTTATTCTTCTCCGAATTAACGCGGTATTGACGATAATATTTTCTACAAAACCGTCTCGTGCACCACGAACAACCTTTTCTGTATCCGGTTCTTCAGGTGATCGCCCAGGGTAGCTCCTTACATCGACAACAAACCCAAAATCCGATCCTTCAACTATGAAGACGATTAATCCGGAAAGCAATTGATCGACCGCTTCATCTAACGTTTTAATCGTGCTTACTTGTTGATGAATTAACCGATTTTCTATGATGTCTTTTACTTTTGAACTTTCTACTTCATGATCGTTAACTTCTGTAATTTGCCTTAATAAGTCAATAATGAATTGTGTATCACATAAACCATTTACATAATAGAGATGCACTTGTTTGCCAATGATGGTAAACTTCCTTACACCTAAATCAAAGCTTGTTCCTAAGCCAATATGGTTTTTGAAGAAGCGTTCATTTTCTGCCAAATGGGAAGATATCTGTGTTTTTTCATCTTTCAACGTTTCCGCCATCGGATTCACTCCTTTCTAATATAAGTCGAACGGCTTGAGTTGTAATAGGCGATCCATGTTCGATACTATCTTTCCGATTCATCTTTCCTATATCTCCAATTCCTACAACGATTGGTGCACCCAGTTGGTCGATGCAATAAACCGTATCTCCACTCATTCTTCCCTCTTCAATATCTGGTACTCCGTATTTATCGACACCATAGGAAGTTAATTCTCCATATCGGTCAATACTAACATTTATCTTCGTCCACTCTTTATGATTCGAGTTAGAAGCGACAGCAATTACACCAAGCACCTCAATACGCTCATGGTTTGCTACATATTTCATCGCGATTTCACCTGGTCCTTCCCCTTGTAAACCACAGTCATCAAAAAGGACTAGGACAGGGTCATTAGGTGTTTGCAAAATGAGTTTGACAAGTTCCTCTCCTGATAACGGAGATGGATTCCCTTTTGACTGTGTGATACATCTTCCGCCGATTTGTTTGGCTACATGCTGAACAGCCTTTGCAGCATATTCATCTCCGTCTGTAATAAGTATCACTCTTCTATCCTTCATTTTCTTATCCTTTCGGCCTAAAAAAGACGGCAACTAAAAATGCAAAGACGATTGCAGAAGATATACCAGCTGATGTTAGTTCGAACACACCCATTCCTATCCCAATGAAACCATGTTCATCTGCTCCCTTCATCGCACCATGAAGTAAAGAATGACCGAAACTTGTAATCGGGACCGTCGCGCCCGCTCCAGCAAATTCGATAAAACGATCATATATCCCAAACCCATCCAAAATAGCTCCGATAACAACAAAAGAACTCATCACATGTGCAGGTGTTAGCTTGAATATATCTAACAAGAGCTGTCCAATGATGCAAATACATCCTCCTGCAATAAACGCAATAACATACTCCATTAGTGATGCACACCCCTTTCCGCTCGTTCGAACACAACTCCATGAGCAATTGTGGGGATTGATTCCTTTTGTTGGATCATCGTTGGACTTAATAATGCTCCAGTTGCCACCACGAAAACCCGGTCTACTTCTTTCGAACGGAGCATATTAAAAATATGACTAAATGTAACAACAGCGGAACAAGCACACCCACTTCCTCCAGCGAATACATTTTGATCAGGTCGGTAAATCATTAATCCACAATCAAAATGTTTTTCATCGATATCAATTCCTTCCTCTTTCAAAAGGTCCTTTAATATTGGGCTTCCTATTCCAGATAGATCTCCCGTAATGAACATATCGTAATCATTTGTTGTACGGTTTAAGTCTTGAAGGTGTCGTTGAATCGTGTCTGCAGCTGCCGGAGCCATGGCTGATCCCATATCAAAAGGGTCTTTTAATCCATAATCAACTACTTTTCCAATCGTTGCAGAAGTAATGACAATATCACTATACTCCTGGCTAATTAAAACCGCCCCAGCTCCTGTTACGGTAGCCGTTGCTGTGTCTGGCTTTTGTCCACCATATTCAGTAGGATAGCGAAACTGTCTTTCTGCTGTTGCATTATGACTACTTGTGGCGGCAACAATTTTATTCGCAAACCCACTATCGACTAATTGGGAGCCAATTGCGACTGTTTCCATGGAAGTTGAACAAGCGCCAAACATACAAATTGTTGGGATTTGTAAATGCCTTGCCACATAGTTTGATGTGACGTTTTGATTTAATAAATCTCCAGCAATAAAAAAATCAACTTGATCAGTTTGCAAATTGGACTTTGTTAAGCATTGGTCAATCGCTTGCTCCATCAGTCTTCTTTCAGCAAGTTCCCAATTATCTTCACCACAGTGTAAATCTTCATGTGAAATATCAAATGTTTGTCCTAAGGGACCTTCCGCTTCTTTAGGTCCAACAGCAGTACCCGATGAATTGACATAAATTCGATTCTCGAACGTCCAAGTTCCTCCCATTAATCCCATAACGATCACTCCCTTTAAGATAGGCTTACGCTTACAATGTAGCGAATGATACCGACGAGATACGCAGCTACCACCCCGAAGACGATAACACTTCCCGCAAGCTTGAACATATTGGTCGCGACACCAAGTACTAATCCTTCACTTTTATGTTCTAACGCTGCACTGGTCATCGAGTTTGCAAAACCGGTAACTGGTACCGCAGATCCTGCTCCTGCAAATTGTCCAAGCCGATCATAAATTCCAAATCCAGTTAATAGTGCGGAAATTAAAATTAACGTGGCAACCGTCGGATTCCCTGCATTTTCTTCTGAAAAATGAAACACATAAATGTACATGTTATTTATGACTTGACCGATCGTACAAATCGTCCCCCCCACAACGAATGCTTTCGTGCAATTCCAAATATAATTCGGCTTTGGTTGGTATTGCTTAATTTGATTTGAATAATCGTCTTTCATTTTATTTGTCATCGTTATCCTCCTTTTAGTGGTCGACAAAATAGAGCCAATGAAATAAAGATCCTACCACTTTTCCTAATACGATTGCACTGAGTAAAACCAGCATGTTTCGTTCCATTCCAATTCTTTTCGTGAGCAATGGAATCACATTTAGCACTTCTGTTAATGCTGCTGCTAGCATACCGATAAAGATGCCATCTAAAAGACCTATAACCGATAGCCAGTAAGAAGAAAGATCAAAAATCGGGTTCAATAAACTTAATACTCCACCTATTAGCGCGCCTAATATGACCGCCCATTCATACAATCGAACGTATGAAATCGTTTTTGTTAGCTGCATCAATCTAGGGATAATTCCTAAAACTGTTAAAAAGGCAACAAAGCCTGCTCCTACAGCAAGACCAGCGGATAAACCAATCATCATAATAATTAAAATGTTAATATTCATCGTTCTTCTTCAAGCTTTCTTTGTTTTCATTGATGGATAGGTATTGATCAATATTCATTTGATAATTAAAGATTTCCACTTCTAGTGGACTCGGCTCTTCATTTATCCGCTTTTTAAAGACATGGTTAAAGAACAGCACCATCCCTAAACCAAGGCCAATGGAATATGGAATTTGAAGAATCCACGGCTTCAAATTACGTTCACCCGTTAAAATCCGATATAATCGAACATGTACTTGCTGCATACTGACATCCTCATGAAAATTCATGATCGCAATAGCTGCTCCTACAAAGAGAAGTAACCATACGAATGAAAATTTAATGAAGGATAGATTTCGTTTTGGATAAACGATTTCGACAATCGTTTGATTTGGACCGAACGTATTAATCTCAAGAGTTGGATGGATTCGATGAATACTCTCAATCACTTGAATGACATCGATGACATGAAACGTTTTATCATGCTTTTGAACTTTATGAAGAACTTGTTCATTCAATTTTTGTTCAATCTCATCTTCAGCTACAACTTTCGCCACATCTTTCAGTTTAATTACTGCATCTGCCTTTACTTCAATCCTATTGCGAAGGCGTAAATAAACATTTCGGTTCATATTTCGCCTCACTTCCTACCTTTTTCCATTGTTACTGGTAGTATGTATTGGAAGGGAAACGCACATACCTGAAGAATCCGTCCATTTATTGGTAGTCCTATCCCATTTATTTTGATGTTATTTACAGTGTTTAAACTAAAGGCTACTTTTAAAATAAATTCATACTATTTGGCTACAAACACTTACTTTCCTCTAGATTCCGCCGGCATCACGTGTCTTCCGCTCCATTACATCGTGTAAATACGATTCTGTACAATGTACTAAAGCAACAATCCTTTAGAAAAGACCCTAATAAGAAAAGCGCAAAGCACAAGTCCTTAGGCGAAGGGCGCTTTAGGACCTGCGAGAAGGCTTTCGTCGTCACAGCAGGGCCGAAGCGACCCGAGATGATGGCGCTTGGAGCTAGACACCCAAAAAAACTGTAAAGAGAATACTTTAACACTTTGAACTTAAACTTTCTGTAACAATAAAAAGAAAAGATCGAATAAGTTAACCACTCATTCGATCTTTCATTTGCTTTAATATTTTTTTCTCTAATCGTGAGACTTGAACTTGTGAGATACCAAGTCGTTCAGCTACTTCTGATTGTGTTTTATCTTTATAATAGCGTAAATATACGATTAAACGTTCTCGTTCATCTAAATCTTGTATCGCGTCTTGTAAAGCGATTTTATCAAACCATCGATGCTCTGAATGATCTGCTATTTGATCTAGTAATGTAATGGGGTCTCCGTCATTTTCATATACTGTTTCATGAATGGATGATGGTGCACGAACCGCTTCTTGTGCAAGAACGACGTCTTCTGGCGGAATTTCTAAATGGTCAGCTATTTCTTGTACTGTTGGAACTTTTCCTAATTTCTTTGATAACTCTTCTTTTGCACGACGGATTTTATTCCCAAGCTCTTTAAGAGAACGACTTACTTTTACTGTTCCATCGTCACGTATAAATCGCTGAATTTCACCGATAATCATCGGAACCGCGTAAGTCGAAAATTTCACATCATAGGACAAATCGAATTTGTCCACTGATTTTAAAAGTCCAATACAACCGATTTGAAATAAGTCATCTGGCTCGTATCCACGATTTAAAAAACGTTGTACGACAGACCAGACGAGCCTCATGTTCTTCTGTACAATTAGATCTCTTGCATCTTGTTCCCCTTGTTGACTACGTTTAATCAAATCCTTGACTTCATGATCTTTTAACTGCCCATTTGAAAATTCGTTCTTGACCTCCACATCCATAGCTTCGCTCCTTAATTACATAAAGCTTTACTTTTTGATAAATGCTTCGTAAGCTTTACTGTTGTTCCTTGGCCAACAGTTGTTTCCACTTGAATTTCGTCCATGAAATTCTCCATGATCGTAAATCCCATTCCAGATCTCTCTAAATCTGGCTTCGATGTAAAGAGTGGTTGTCTCGCTTCTTCAATATTTTCAATTCCTTTTCCTTCATCTCGAATTGTTAAATGAACAATGTGGTCCTCCAACGTGCAAGAAATATATACGATGCCATCTGGATTTTGATCATATCCATGGATAATCGCATTCGTTACAGCTTCTGATACAACCGTTTTTATTTCTGTCAATTCATCCATCGTAGGATCTAACTGCGCAATAAACGCTGCTACTGTAACACGAGCAAATGATTCGTTTTGACTTACACTCGAAAATTTGAGATTCATCATATTTTTCATGACGCCACCCCCAATGTTTCAAGCGCTTGACCTTCCGATTCTTCCAAACGGATGATTTTAAATAATCCAGACATATCAAAAAGCCGCTTGACAGGAGGTGAGACTGAACATACAACCATTTCTCCACCAATGTTTTTGATTTGCTTGTACCTTCCTAAAATGACCCCTAAACCTGAGCTGTCCATAAAGTGTAACTCTTTGAAGTTAAAAAGCATATGTTCAATATTCTGCTTCTCCACAATTTCATTCACTCGATTCCGCAAATCTTCAGCTGTATGATGATCTAATTCACCAGATAAACGGACACATAAAACGTTCTTTTTTACCTCCATGTCAATCAGTAGACTCAACTAAAATTCCTCCTTCAAATGTAAGGATATTGAGTCTTTCTAGATTCACTGAGGTAAATCCTCCTTTAAGACAAAACTAGTGTCATTTCGCTATAATGTGCCAAACGAACCTAGCTTGCTTTCGAGAAATCACCGAATACTCGCTTGAATAACGTCCACCAACTGGCTGTTTCAACATCCTTTTCCGCAACTAAAGGACTTTTCACCTTTACTTCCTCGCCTTTTTTCAATATAAGGGTACCTAGCTCGTCTCCTGCTTCTACAGGTGCTTGAACATTTTCTTTAAATACAACTTCCTGTTTAATGTCGTCGATACTTTCTCCCTTTTTTGTCAAGATCGAAATTGGCTCTGAAGTTACTAGATTGACATTTTGGTCGCTGCCTTTACTTATCTTAACGTCAGAAACTTTTTCGTTTCTTGTGAATAGCGGATGTGTTTCGTATTGACTATACGCATAATCAAGCATTTTCGTTACTTGTGCATTTCGATGCTTCGGAGTAGGTGCACCAAAGACAACCGCAATGACGCGCATATCTCCCTTTTTGGCTGTTGCCGTTAAACAATATTTTGCTTCATTTGTATAACCCGTTTTCACACCATCCACACCTGGATAAAACTTGACTAGTCGATTTGTGTTCACTAACCAAAACTTCTCGTCCGAGTTTTCACGTAAATAATCTTCATACGTTCCCGTATACTTTGTAATGTCTTCATATTTCAATAATTCTTTAGCCATTAGGGCCATATCTTTTGCTGAGCTATAGTGCCCATCCTCTGGAAGTCCGGTTGGATTTTGAAACTGCGTATTCTTTAAGCCGAGTTCTTTAGCTTTTTCATTCATTTTTGCTACGAACGCATCCTCTGAGCCCGCTATTCTTTCTGCCATGGCTACAGACGCATCATTTCCAGAAGCAATCGCAATTCCTTTTAGTAAATCTTCAACAGTCATTTCTTCCCCTGCTTCTAAAAAGATTTGTGATCCTCCCATCGAAGCTGCATATTCACTCGCCCGAACTTTCTCATCTAATTTCAACGTTCCCTTGTCCAATTCTTCCATTATGAGGAGCATCGTCATAATCTTCGTCATGCTTGCAGGTGGTAATTTTTCATCTGCGTTAGATGCGTATAAAATTTCACCTGTATCACGCTCCATCAAAATAGCCGATTTTACATCATCTACAAGCTTCAATTGTTGTTCATTCGCTTTAGCCTGCGTGGCAACGCCAAACATCATGAAGATTGCTGTTGTTAACACAAGTAGTTGTTTCATGTCCACACCCTCCATTCTTAATACGTTCCCATTTTTTCCATTTCATAATAATTTCATTCAAGAAATTGAAAAATATCTAAATTTGTAGTTTTAGTAACAAGATGTGTGTGAAGTAGTGATATCGGAGAGCGTCACTGAAAATATGATTGAAGTTGATGAAAAAAATAGCCATTTCCATTTTCTAAAAAAACATTGCGTCATATGCGAGTTCGTCTTTGATCAAGTCCTTAGGCGAAGGGCGCTTTAGGACCTGCGAGGAGGCTTCCGTCGCCACAGCAGGGCCGAAGCGACCCGAGCTGATAGCGATTGGGCTAGACACCAAAAAAAATGTAAAGAGAATACTTTAACACTTTATTGAACATAAACTTTCTGTAACAATAAAAAAAGAACTAGGACTTCGTACGTCCTAGTTCTCAGCTTCATTTACTCTGTAATTGTCGCATAAATTAGCGTTGGTGCTTCAACTTTATCCTTCGAAATTGTGATGCTATCGTATAGCTTTTGCTTTACTTGTTCAACATCTTCTTGATTGCTGTAAATCGTCACGAGTGATTCGCCTTTCTTCACTTCGTCTCCGATTTTTTTGTTTAACATTAAACCAACTGCTAAGTCAATTTCTGACTCTTTCGTTGCGCGGCCTGCACCTAACCACATTGCAGCAGTTCCAACGGCATCTGCTACGATTTCAGAGACAAAACCGTCTTCTTTTGCTTCAAGCTCAAACTTATATTTCGCTTGAGGGAGTGCATTCGGATTATCGACAACCGATGCATCGCCACCTTGTGCTGCCAAGAATGTTTTAAACGTTTCAAGTGCTTTTCCAGAACGAATGACTTCCTCTAACTTCGTTCTAGCTTCTTCAAGACTTGTTGCTTGCTTCGCTAAATAAACCATGTAGCTTCCTAACGTTAAGCAAAGCTCTTGTAAATCTTCCGGTCCTTCACCACGAAGTGTATCAATCGCTTCTTGTACTTCTAGCGCATTTCCAATTGCACGTCCAAGAGGCTGACTCATATCACTAATAACTGCCATCGTGTTGCGTCCAACGGCGTTTCCGATACTTACCATCGCTTTAGCCAACTCTTTGGAGTCTTCTAAGTCTTTCATAAAAGCTCCTGCACCTGTTTTTACATCTAAAACAATAGCATCTGCACCTGCTGCAATTTTCTTACTCATAATGGAGCTCGCAATTAACGGGATACTATTTACAGTACCTGTCACATCGCGAAGAGCATATAATTTTTTATCCGCAGGTGTTAAATTTCCTGATTGACCAATTACCGCTATCTTATTTTCATTTACGAGTTTCATGAATTCATCGTTATCAATTTCTACATGGAAGCCAGGAACTGATTCTAATTTATCAATCGTTCCTCCAGTATGACCTAATCCACGTCCACTCATCTTTGCTACCGGAACACCAACAGCTGCTACTAATGGTCCTAATACTAAAGTTGTTGTGTCACCAACGCCACCCGTTGAATGTTTGTCAACTTTAATCCCTTCAATCGCACTTAAATCGATTGTATCGCCGGAATGAACCATTGCCATTGTTAACTCAGCTCGTTCATTTTCAGTCATTCCTTGGAAGAAAATCGCCATTGCAAGGGAACTCATTTGGTAATCAGGAATGCTTCCTTCCGTATACCCTTTAATAATAAATTGAATTTCTTCCTTCGTTAATTCTTTTCCATCACGTTTTTTTTCAATAAGGTCGACCATTCTCATTTTTATTCACCTATTCCTTACATTTTTTCAACAATCGTTTTTACTAGGTTTAAGAAGTTAGCTTTTACCATTTCTGTTGTTTCAATCACTTCGTCATGTGTTAACGGCTGATCTAAAATGCCTGCTGCCATATTCGAAATACAAGAAATCCCCAATACTTTCAAACCTGAATGTTTAGCTACGATGACTTCAGGAACTGTAGACATTCCAACCGCATCTCCACCTAAGACACGTAACATTCGAACTTCAGCTGGAGTTTCATAGCACGGTCCCGTATTCCCAACGTATACGCCTTCTTGTACTTTAATGTCTAACTGTTGGGCAACTTCTTTCGCTAAGTTTCTTAAGTCTTTGTCATACGCTTCTGACATGTCAGGGAAACGAACGCCCAGCGCTGATTCATTCGGACCAATTAATGGATTTGTTCCCATGTTGTTAATATGATCGGAGATAATCATTAAATCCCCTGCATTAAATTGTTCGTTAATTCCACCTGCTGCATTCGTCACGATTAACGTTTCAACTCCGAGCGCTTTCATCACACGAACTGGAAATGTGACTTTCTTCATGTCATAACCTTCATAGAAATGAAAACGGCCTTGCATTGCTACAACTGTTTTTCCTTTTAATAATCCGAACACAAGCTGACCTGCATGTCCTTCAACAGTTGAAACTGGGAAGCCTGGGATTTCTTCATATCGGATTTTAACTGGCTCTTCAATCTCTTCAGCTAACACACCTAGGCCAGAACCTAAGATGAGACCAATTTGTGGAGTTTGTCCGTATTTTTCTTTTAAATATTGGCTCGCTTCTTGAATATTTTGCATCATTGACATGTCAAGTCCTCCTTAATTTAACTTATTTAAAAAGCTTGTTCCGTGTTTTGGCATGCTTACATTAAAGTTATCCGCTACCGTCGCTCCTACATCTGCAAATGTTTTGCATACTGGAAGCTCTTTTCCCTGTTCCATACGCTTACTATATACGAGTAATGGAACGTACTCTCTCGTATGATCCGTTCCGTGGTGAACCGGGTCATTTCCATGGTCTGCTGTAATGATAAGTAAATCATTTTCACGTAACTTCTCAAAAACTTCTGGTAGACGCGCATCGAATTCTTCGAGTGCCTTTCCATATCCGATAGGATCTCTTCTGTGACCAAATTTCGCGTCAAAGTCTACTAAGTTTAAAAAGGCTAACCCAGTAAAGTCTTTATCTAACGTCGCAATAAATTTGTCCATTCCGTCCATATTGCTTGTTGTACGAATCGCTTCGGTAATCCCTTCACCATCATATATATCGGAGATTTTCCCTAACGCGATGACGTCATATTTAGCATCTTTTAGTTCATTCATTACAGTACGCTCAAACGGCTTTAACGCATAATCATGACGGTTTGGTGTACGTGTGAAGTTTCCTGGCTCCCCAATGAATGGACGAGCGATAACACGACCAACCATATACTTCTCATCTAGCGTTAATTCACGAGCAATTTTACAAATTTGATATAACTCATCTAGCGGGACAACCTCTTCATGAGCCGCAATTTGCAATACAGAGTCTGCAGAAGTATAAACAATTAACGCTCCTGTCTCCATATGTTCTTTTCCTAATTCATCTAGAATTGCAGTACCTGAAGCTGGTTTATTACCGATAACTTTTCGGCCCGTACGTGCTTCTAATTCATCAATCAGTTCTTGCGGGAAGCCATCCGGAAAAACTTGAAACGGCTTTTCAATATGAAGACCCATAATCTCCCAATGCCCTGTCATCGTATCTTTTCCATTTGATGCTTCTTCCATTTTCGTGTAATACGCAAGGGGCTTCTCAGAAACAGGGATTCCTTTAATTTCACGGATGTTACTTAATCCAAGCTTCCCCATATTCGGCATGTGAAGTCCATTCATTTCACGTGCAATATGGCCTAACGTATCTGCACCTTTGTCATTAAATTTCTCCGCGTCAGGCGCTTCTCCAATTCCTACCGAGTCCATTACAATTAAAAAGACGCGATCATATGTAAAGTCTTTCATGAGACATTTCCTCCTTGTCAAAATCCTACTACCTAATATATCCTTAAATAATTTATCATATTGATTCAAACGCGATTGTCAGAAGTCTGACAACTAGATTATAAACCGTTTTCAAATGTTTCTGCAATAAAAAGGCTAAAATTTGTGACGGAAACATTAAGAATCAAATGCTTCTCTAGTTCATTCGTGCTAAATATCCTTTTTATGTTAGTTATAACGATCGTTCCTTCATCATTTCGCACCATTCTTTAGTCATTACACCCCATTAAACTGATACTTTTTGCCAACCATATATTGAAGACTTGAAACGAAAATATGACTAAAGTGACAAAATAAAAAGGTGCTCAGAAAGCCATGTTACTGGCCATTCCGAGCCCCTCATCTAAGCACGTGGGTGAAATTGATTGTAAACTTCCTTCAGCCGCGTCTTTGTCACATGTGTATAAATTTGGGTTGTTGAGATATCAGCATGTCCAAGCATTTCTTGTACAGCCCTCAAATCCGCACCATTTTCAAGTAGATGTGTCGCAAATGAATGTCGCAACGTATGTGGAGTTAATTCCTTATGAATA
This sequence comes from Bacillus kexueae, assembly GCF_022809095.1. GTDB lineage: Bacteria > Bacillota > Bacilli > Bacillales > Aeribacillaceae > Bacillus_BZ > Bacillus_BZ kexueae. Next base: position 572,934 of record NZ_JALAZE010000002.1, on the reverse strand, counting down.
CCCGCTTCTTGTGCAATTTTCTTCAAGTTTTTCCAAAATCCTTGACGAGATATCCGTTTACCATGATGGTTTAAAAACAAAGCATCAGTGTCGTTTTTCGGCTTGAATAATTTTGGACGTCCTTTTTGCAGGTATTCCTCTAGTGCCTTCGTTGCTTGTTCTCCGATTGGCACAATTCTTTCTTTTCTTCCTTTTCCGTAGCAACGAATAAAACCCATCATTAAGTGAATATCTGATAGATTCAATTGAATTAACTCACTCACGCGAATTCCTGTTGCATAAAGAAGTTCAAGCATCGCTTTATCTCGATAGCCGATTGGTGACGTTAACTTCGGCGTTTCAATGATTGCTTCCACCTCTTGTAACGAAAGAACACTTGGTAACTTTCGTTCTACTTGTGGCGTTTCAATATGGACAGAAGGGTCCTCATCAGCAATTCGCTCACGCAACAAAAATTGATGAAAGGAACGAATCGAGGCAATATGCCTTGCTATTGTCTTACTGGACTTTCCGTCGTCTTTCAAATGCTTCAAAAATTGCATAATATGGACTCTTCCAATTTCTCGAACAGTTGTAATGGAAGCATGTTCTCTTAAATATGACGCATAACTTTTCAAATCTCTCTCATAAGATACTATCGTGTTAGTTGTTAAGCCACGCTCAACGATTAAATAATGAATAAAGTCTTGTATTTGATCATTCAATGTCACTCTACTCCCCATGTAAATAAAAGAAGATTAATCGATGGTACCAATGATCTTGATTTTCCTCTACCATATTCGTCACTTTTAGAGCCGATCCCTCTGGCTCCTCATAACGTCTTTGATGGTCATACTCTAAGTTAATCCATATGATAGCATAGTAAAAGAATAACGTAAATGCAGTAAATAATATAAAGACTTTCAGCATATCAAAAAAAATCGTCATCCATTTTTTCATGTCTTGCCTCCATATCTTCCAATCCTTATTAGAAGATATGCCAGCTTGACCAAACTTTATACATTGTTCCATATAAAATTAGCTTCCAGGCCAGAATTCTTTAGATTGTTTTTTGTACTGAATTTCACTATTTTTAACACGGATCCTTAACATGCCGCTCCATTACATCCCTGAACTTCTTTCATCCTCATCATTTAAAACCAAAAAGAAAAAGGTGCCTAAAAATCAGTGTTATTACTGACTTATAGCACCTTTATTCTACTCTTCGTTATGGCATCTGTGACAAATACCATGAAACGTTAATCGATGATCTTTAATTTTAAACTTCCAATCTCGTTCAACAATTTTTTCAACATCTTCTAGTAAATCTTCTTGGATTTCATCTACTGAGCCACATTCCATACAGACAAGGTGATGATGGAAATGAGCTGCACCTTCTTTACGGAGATCGTATCGAGACACCCCGTCCCCGAAGTTTATTTTATCGACAATCTTTAATTCAGTCAGTAGTTCTAACGTTCGATAAACAGTTGCCAAGCCGATCTCAGGAGACTTTTCCTTCACGAGGAGGTAAACATCTTCTGCACTTAAATGATCCTCTTCATGTTCAAGTAACACGCGAACAGTCGCTTCACGTTGCGGTGTTAACTTGTAGCTAGCAGAATGCAACTGTTTTTTTATACGCTCAACGCGACTTTCCATGACACTTTCCCTCCCTCGCTACATTCCTCAACTATTATAACAAATATCGAGAAAGTGTCCAACTAAAATTATTACAATCTAATAAATGAACATGTTATTTAAAAATAACAATTATTATTAAGAAATTATTTTAATTACACTTTTCATTAATAATGGAGATGCGTAACCTTCAAAAGCTGCCGCCAAGCCTGCCAGACAAAATATACACACAAACACAATCGCGTATTTCGTAAACAACTGCATCGGTGTGTCTAGCATCCGCTTCAAAAAAAGTTGGCGTATCAACTTCAAAGACAGCATGATTGCCGTAGCACTCGTCACGATAAATGCTGGAATTAAGATTAAATTTTGAGGTAAGACCGATACGAAAGAAAGTAAAAAGCCGCCCCACCCCATTTGATTAACTAAAAAACCAACCGTAAAACCGACAACCATCCCTTTCAGGAATAACATAATTAAGATGATAGGTAGACCGATGATTGATATCCCTAACACCCACATAAGCCCTAAATATTTCAAATTATGGAGGAAGCTTTGTTGGAACATTTCAGAAGCGCTTGCGATACTTCCATCCGATACTTGTCCAAAAAACAGATTTAAATAATAGTAAAGATCCTCTTTTTGTGTGATATTCATACTATTAACAATAATGGCACCAAAAATAACTCCCATTACAAACAGAACAAACACAAATAAATACGTAGAAGAATGCTCTTTAATATGTTGCGTCAAGACATTTTTTATTCCATGGTTTCGCATCGCTTTTTCCTCCCATATCACTCTTACTAGATTGTATGAGGGAAAACGCTCTGTATTCCTAAGAATCAAAACATTACATATGTAATTCGCTGCCTCAAGGCAATCTTCCACTTATTCCAAATCTACCTTTTCTATCATTTAGGTCATCAAATATAGTTATTCTTTCATCGCATTCATGGCTAAATAGAGGACAGCATAAGCTGTTTTAGCATCATGAATTTCTTGTGTCTCAATCATTTTCTGTGCTTCTTCTAAAGAAACTTCGACAATTTCAACGAATTCATCTTCATCTAAGTCTTGTTGTTCTGTTTTTTTCGTTAATCCACTGGCTACATACAAGTATACGAGTTCGTCCGCAAAGCCCGGCGAAGTATAAAACGATAAAAGTAGTTTCATCTCCTCGCATTCATAACCTGTTTCTTCTTCTAATTCCCGCTTCGCTGTTGTTAACGGTTCCTCTCCTGGCTCTAATTTCCCGGCAGGAATTTCAACGATGGCTTTTTCTAGAGCTTTTCGGTATTGCCGAACCATCACGATTTTATTTTCATTCGTTACAGCGATTACAGCTACTGCACCGGGATGCTTTATAATTTCTCGCTTCGAAACTTTACCGTTCGGCAACTCTACATCTTCAACATAAAGGTCAATAATTCGCCCGTTAAATATTTTCTCTTTTGCTATCGTTTTTTCATTTAAATCCATCGTATTTGTCATCCCTTCGTTCTACGTTACTTTTTTTCTTCATACATTCTATCACATTCTTTTAAGGAGATGATGGTATGAATCTTTATTACGGGAGAAATCACTTCGTATTGACCGGTAAGAAGAAAGAAGTTCTCCATTATTTGCAATCCATTCAAAATCCTCATATGACGGTTTTAAATTGGTTATCTGTGAACAAATGATTTGCAAAATTCACCAAACTATACTACGTTGGAGAAAAACGCAATCGGAGGTAAAGGATGAAAAAGAGACAAATAGGGAACTCGGAATTGTGGGTAAGTGAAATCGGCTTAGGCTGCATGTCACTTGGTACCGATGAATGGAAGGCAATGAGCATTATTGATGGAGCCATTGAACTAGGCATTAATTATTTAGACACTGCAGATCTTTATGATCGTGGTGTAAACGAAGAACTTGTCGGCAAGGCCATTCAACAAAAAAGACACGACATCATTTTGGCTACAAAAGTTGGGAATCGTTTCGATGATGGAAAAGACGGGTGGTATTGGGACCCATCCAAAGCATACATAAAAGAAGCCGTTAAAGAGAGCCTTCGGAGACTTCGAACGGATTACATTGACTTGTATCAACTTCATGGGGGAACGATTGAAGATCATATCGATGAAACGATCGAAGCGTTTGAAGAGTTAAAACAAGAAGGCGTTATTCGTTACTACGGAATTTCCTCCATCCGTCCGAATGTGATTAAGCAATACCTACAGAAATCGTCCATTATTTCCATTATGATGCAACACAGTCTTTTAGACCGTAGACCTGAAGAGTGGTTCTCACTAATTCAAGAGCATCAAGTAAGCGTCATTGCAAGAGGACCGTTAGCGAAAGGACTATTAACCGGACGTCCGTTGGATCATGCCTCGGATAAAATAAAGAATGACGGATATTTACACTATTCGTACTTTGAGCTCGTAGATACGTTAGAAAAGGTCGATCGTGTTTCTTCTTCCCATAGTCGAACGGAATTAGCTTTACAATATTGTTTAGCACACGATGTGATTAGTGCAGTCATTCCGGGTGCTAGCCGCATCGAGCAATTACGTGAAAATGTAGCTGCACTTCAAGCAACACCACTGACGAATGAAGTTGTACAGCAGTTAAAAGACGTAACGAAAGCATCGTTTTATGAGAATCATCGAGATTAAAAAGGAGTATTAGCCAATTTTTCACTTTCCGCCCCCATACACCTAACTTTTCAAGGTGATTTATGGTAAAATAAACCAAATATGATTATACAGGGGGACGATGATGAAAAAAGCACGAAAATGGATAATTTTAGGCTTTCTTCCGGCCATTTTTATTGGATTTTTAGTATGGATTTATCGTCCACCACTTGAAATTGGAGGGGTCTATCGTAGTGATGATAGAGAATCAGTGGTCGTTGAAATCGGTAATAGTGGATATTTACCAATTAAAGTACGAGACGTTTCAATAAATGACGGAGACGCCCCCACAAAAGTAAATGTTCAAGTAAGTCACGCACTTCAAGGTATCATCATAACAAAAAACTACGAGGATGAGGAATCGAAGAAATATCAGTTTCGCTCTCTTCAAGATGTAGCCATCCAAACAGGGACAGATCCGAAAAAAACACTGGAAAAGTTCGATGATGGAAGCGTTACAGAAGAAGATTTAATTTACGGCTTAAGCGTATTACATTCTACGCCAATTACAGAAGTTACAATCACCTATTCGTATTTGGGTATGTCATTTCATAAAACCGTCTCCATACCATAAAACGGATGTAAGAAAGAGCCAGCATTCATTTTTGCTGGCTCTTTCATTTAAATTTCGTCCAATCGAGCTTACTTTCTTCCAAAAGCTCAGCAAAACTTTTATTTTTTTCCCGCTCTTCCCTCTGTTTCCTCTCCAACTCGCGCCTCTTTTTCTTTTCCTCTTCTTCTTGAATTTGCAACTCTTTTTTCATATTTGATAGTTTTTTCAACTGATCTTCGTTTATCATTTTCTCCCTCTCCTTTCATGGGGTTCGGCCTTATTTTGCCTTGTACACAGGTCTTTCGTCAACTAATAGCCACAATTAATTAGGCTGTTTTCGTATAGATTGTTGCTTTTTCAAACATTTTTCAAATGAATTCTGGACATTGCGCTACGGACACTTGCTTTCCGCGGGGAGGAAGTCGAGCCTCCTCGGCATGCGCCTGTGGGGTCTCGCCCTTTCCTCTGTATCCCGCAGGAGTCAAGTGCCCTCCGCTTCATTACAAAGGAGGAAAAACGATTTTCAACCATGTATATTTACACACATAAAGCAACAATCCTTTAGAAAAGAGCCATTAATTAAAATAATATTTGGAAAAGTCTATCTATTTCTACTAAAATATAATTATGAAAACCTTTTCAAAAGGAGGATGAATACGAATGAACGCTAATCGCGAAGTAACAATTGTCGAGGTTGGACCTCGTGACGGTTTACAAAATGAAGCCAATTTAATCGATACTGCTGTCAAAATGCAGTGGATTCAACAATTAAAAAAAGCCGGCTTCAAAGAAATGGAACTTACGTCATTTGTTTCTCCAAAATGGGTCCCTCAAATGAAAGATGCATCTGAAATTGTTCAAATTTGTCAGTCTAATGACAGTCGTGACCTAGTGTTAGTCCCGAATGAAAAGGGCGTAAACCGAGCTCTTGAAGAGGGATGTACCCATTTAGCCTTTTTCGTTGGCGTAAGCAATGGATTTAATGAAAAAAACATCAATAAAACGACCGCTGAAAGTATGAGTGCCCTCTCTCCGCTCATTCGTTCATTAAAAGCGAGCGGAATATACATTCGCGCTTGTATTTCAACCGCTTTTTATTGTCCTTATGAGGGAAAAATTCATTCGGATGACGTTTTACGTCTTTGTGAGCAATTTGTTTCTTTAGGAGTTGATGATTTAAGTGTCGCTGATACGATTGGTATGGCAAACCCTGAGGAAGTTTATCATCTATTCTCCAAGCTTCATACAAACTTTCAAAAAGACACACTACTTACGGCTCACTTTCACGACACAAGAGGGATGGCCGTCGCCAACGTATATGCGGCCCTACAAGCTGGCATAACCCGATTTGACAGCTCTGCTGGAGGGCTCGGTGGGTGTCCATTTGCCCCTGGTGCTACGGGGAATGTCGCCACTGAAGATATTGTCTTTATGCTGCAATCTATGGGGATTCAAACTAATATTGACCTACCGATTTTATATGAAGCTCTCGATTATATCTCACCTTATTTATCGCGTCCGATTCAGTCAAAAACGTATCAACTATATAAACTAGGAACGAAGCAAAAATCGATTTAAATCAATGTTGTCGTTCTTACACAACTTTTAAGGAAAAGGAATATGTTTAATCGTAGACGTTGTTGCTTTTTTAGATGTGAATAGCGGCTCTGAATCGCGTTAACGTCATAACCTTTCATTAATAGAAAACATTCAGGGGGAGAATTACAGCACCTTCTTCATTTTTTTACCGTCTCCTACTATGCTACAATAACGATAACTTGAACGGAGGTGCGAACATGCGGTCTTTCTTTTCACTTTTTATGCTTCTTGCAAGCTATGTTGGAGTCGTTGGTTTTTATTTCACGAACCGCCTGCTGTATATAAAAAAAAGGACAGACAACGAAATTATTGAACGTGAGGCTGCTTTTGGACACTTTGATGAGACGTCTTTTCATGCCCTTTCAAAAGAGCCTTTTTCTATTCCATCTAAGCATCGATACGCCATTTTTGGCTATATCGTTCACCCTTATCCGTCCGATATGTTCATCATCATCAGTCACGGCGTTACAATGAATTTAATTAATTCGGTTAAATATATGAACCTTTTTCTGAAACGAGGATGGAATGTAATCATTTATGATCATCGTCGCCACGGTCTATCAGGGGGAAAAACGACGAGCTACGGCTACTATGAGAAAGACGATTTACAAACTGTCGTCGAATTTGTTCGAAAGCGATTCGGTTCACATGTGACGATTGGTATACATGGCGAATCTATGGGGGCTGCTACAACGTTATTGTATGCCGGTACGACTGGGCATGGCTGCGACTTTTACATCGTTGATTGTCCGTTTTCTAGTTTAGAAAAGCAGCTAAAAATTCGATTGAAAGAAGATTTTCGCCTTCACCACTCGCTCGTTTTACCTATCGCAAAGCCTTTTTTAAAATTAAGAGAAGGCTATGATTTAAAAGATGTATCACCCATTGATGTTGTTCACAGAATTCAACAACCTGTTCTTTTTATACATAGTGAACGAGATGATTACATTCCTGTATCCATGACGAAAGAACTGTTTGAAAAGAAGAAAGGACCGAAAGAACTTTTTATCGCACCGAAAGGACTACATGCAATGAGCTATTCAGAAAACCGCATGGAATATGAAAAAGCCATCGATGACTTCCTTACAAAATACAAATTTACAACTCATGAAAAAAGCAGAGGATAAATCGTATTGATTTACCTCTGCTTTCTTTTAGGTGATATTATCCGAGCACTTCTGTAATTGCCGGCATATGCTCTCTCATCCAGCCAATGGCTTCATCGATGGAAGCAAATTCCTTCGCCTCAAAAGTCATTTCGTCTTGAAGGAGCCAGACATCCTTTTGTTCGCTTTCCATACCACCGATCGACCAGTGCATTAAACTGTACGGATGATTTTCATATAAAAACGAGACCCATGTTTTATTTAATGCTATATTTTTTAATGATTGAAACTTGTCTTTCATTCCCTACCCTCACTTCACCATGCAACTCATTCTTGGATTTAAGATTTGCCCCGGACTAATCAGCATGTACGTATTTGCAGATTCTTGAAAGTCAATTTTCATTTCTTCGTCTAAAAACACTTTCTTCGATTTTTCAACATAAATTGGAACAAAGTTTGTTTCAATTCGTTCATCGTCCCAATCTAACTCTTCTACAAACCACAACGCTGTTACTCCACTTACGACACACCCGCACCCCTCCGTATCGTATTTCAACTTCAGAAAACGGTTTGGATGCTTTTGTATATTCTCTTGCATTTTTTCTTTTGCTCGTTCTGTAAATATTATATTCATTTCCTTCCTCCACTCCTATTCCAATGTTATTGTACCACAAGCCTTTCAGCTTTTCTTTTCTCACCTTCCATTGCTTTTTCCGATGGAAATGTTTACGATATGTTATGAGGAATTCTACATAATAGGAGGAATGTACATTGTCTAAAGTACAAATTAAAGTAAATGATAACGGTTCATTCCGTGTGACAGGCGATGTTGAGTTAATTGATGCTGAAGGTAATCCATTTGAAACGAAGCAAGCTTTTTCATTATGCCGTTGCGGTCTTTCACAAAAAATGCCATTTTGTGACGGTGCTCATAAAGGAAAATTCGACTCTGTCGTTCGCGCTGAAAAAGCTGAGTCATAAAATAGACCTCTTTTCGAACGAGCTTACAGGCTGAGTATAAACGCTTGTCATTCAATGCGCATAGTTAGCAACAATGCCCTTGAATGCGAGCGTTTATAAACAGTGTACAATACGGATTCCACTACATACGCGCAATATCAATGATGAAATCCATCTCGATGGAAACGCCCTTTCCATCTCTTGTTATCACTTCAACGGTTCGTGCATACGGGTTCAACTTTTTCACCTTTCCTGTAATCGTAACCACTTGCTTATTCCGATAGAAGCTGATTGTACACGACTGCGCAAGCGATTGACTTAGCTGTTCATTTAATTCTTCAAGCCTTTGTTCATCAAGCTCTGGTTTCTCTTCAAAAAAGTCTTCTTTAGCCCAATCTCTTAACAACTTCACATGCTCTGGAAGCATCATAGCTGTCCATTTCATTGTTCCTCGATCACGAAGCACTCTACCACTTCCTCCCATTAATTCGCTTTATGTCCACCGATTAATCGACTTCGATGTAGACTTGTTCCTGCCTCTGTATACGAGACCGCACGCAAAAGAGCTCCTGATCCATATTTTTCACGTATTTGATCCATTACGTATCCAAGCTGATGCTGCCTCGCTCGATTCGGCTGAAACAAATCGAGCTGCATGGATTGATCATCTTCAATATTAGAGAGAGCAATTGAAATATTTCGCACCGTTTTCCCTTCATAAAATTGATGAAATAGATGCAAGCAAACTTCATACAAGTCCATCGTAATATTTGTCGGGTATTCGATTGTTTTTGACCGATAGAACCCACCACCGAACTCATCCTTACTATAGCCTATACCTAAACTAACCGTTCTCCCCACTTTCCGATGCCTTCTCGCTCTTCTTGCTACTTCTTCACACATTTCTAATATGACACACTTTACTTCGTCGGGATTGGGGTAATCTCGAAGTAAAATCTGACTTTTCCCAAAACTAATTTGTCCTTGAATAATCGGGGCTCCTATATCAGATAAATCAACTCCCCATGCATGATAATAGAGCTGATTTCCCATGACACCGAATTTTTTCTCTAAAAGCTCAAGCGGATAGTGAGCTAATTGGCCAACCGTAAAAATTCCCATTCGATTTAGCGTTTTTTCTAATCTTCCTCCAATTCCCCACATGTCACGAAGTGGTTGAACAGGCCATAGCTTTGTCGGAATATCATCGTATGTCCATTCCGCAATGCCTGTTTTCTTCGCTTCTAAATCTAAGCAAAGCTTTGCCATTAACATATTCGGACCAATGCCAATGGAACATGGAAGTTGAAATTGACGCTCTAAATCTTCCTGAATAAACCTTGCAACCGTACGGGAATCTCCCCACATTTGCTCAACCCCACTTACATCGATAAAACTCTCATCTACCGAATAAGTATGAATGGATTGCTTCGGGACAAAGCGATTCAGAAGACGCGTAATCTCAGTCGAAATACGTAAGTACATTCCCATTTTAGGCTGGATAATTTGAATGCGAGGGTCCTCTGGAATTTCAAACAAACGCGACCCTGTTTTCACACCAAATTCCTTTTTTAGTTTTGGAGAAGCAGCCAACACAACGCTCCCCTGTCGCTCTTTATCCCCTACAACGGCAATGTAGTCATTTAATGGATTCAGTCCATCCATCACAGCGGCACAGCTCGCATAAAAGCTTTTCATATCGATACACAAAATCCGCCGCTGTGGTAATTCATCATACTGTACCACTGAGCTTCACCCCCAAAACAGAATGTATGTTCGATGTTAGTTTATTCATATTTTATAAGAATATACGTTCGCATTCAATGGTAGTTGTCACCAATCTTAACTTTAGGGCCTTTTCTAAGAGCGTGTTGTGTTTAGTTCGAATAACATAAGTTGTTTGGGCTGTAGTATCTGGAGCATAATGTTAAGTATTCATGCCAGCAATGTATACGAAACAACCTAACTTTAAAAGACAAATGAATAGATATGCCGTATACTATTACCATCATGTAATATATGAGAGGGATAGAATGCAGCATTTTATCGAGAAGAAATTACAAAAAGCATTTGCCCAATATGGTCGCGACCTTGAAGTTGATCCATTAACAGAAGAGGAGCATCATGCGTTGTATCAAACAATAATGGCCGAAAAAAAGGCAAATGAATCGTGCGAATGGTTTGAAGTCATTGAAGATACTGTTTACGACTATATCACGAATAAGATGTGATAAGAAAAGCGCAAAGCGCAAGTCCTTAGGCGAAGGGCGCTGAAGGACCTGCGAGGAGGCTTCCGTCGCCACAGCAGGGCCGAAGCGACCCGAGCTGATGGCGCTTGGAGCTAGACATTAAAAAAACTGTAAAGAGAATACGTTAACACTTTATTGAACGTAAACTTTCTGTAACAATAAAAAATGCCAGAAAGAAGATTTATCCTTCATTCTGGCATTTTTTCGTTAAACTTTATTCTAAAAGAATTATATACAATTTTCTCACAAAAGGCCGCCGCTTTCTGTGGGTACAATCTGTCTAGTTTCCGTTCCTTTCGCTTAAAGTACTTCATCATTTCATGATCAATAAGCAACATTGTATGCGAAAACAGCCTTGTTCGTTATTTCTCACCCATTGATTTTGCTTTTTGTCCACACGCATCCATCGCAGCGATAATTGTTCCTTTAAATTGTCGCTGTTCCAACGTTGCCACAGCTTCAATAGTCGCCCCGCCTGGTGAACATACTTCATCCTTTAATTGAGCAGGATGCTTCCCTGTTTCTAGCACCATTTTGGCCGCTCCTAATACAGCCTGAGCCGCTAGTTTGTATGCTTGTTGCCTTGAAATTCCTTGTTTGACGGCACCATCTGCTAATGCTTCAATCATCATAAACACATAAGCAGGAGATGAGCCACTAACTGCAGGAATGGCGTCCATTAAAGACTCCTCAACCTTCTCAGCTCTTCCAAATGTCTCAAGCAAAGTGCGAACGAGGTTCTCATCATTTTCAGTCAGAAAGGCGTTCGAACAAAATGCAGTCATCCCTTCCCTCACAAATGAAGGCGTATTTGGCATTGTACGAACAAGCTTCACCTTCCGTATAAAGTTGTCTTCTAAAGTGGAAAGTGTCATACCTGGTGCCATGGAAATAACAATAGCAGATTCTTTCATGTGTTGACGTATTTCTTCAATCACTTCAGCATATTGATCTGGCTTAACGGCTAAAAAAAGAATATCTGCTTGCCTTGAAACTTCCCGATTGTCTGACAATACCTGTATAGAAAATCGTTCATTGACCGACTTAATCGTGACTTCAGACCGAGCACTCGCCATAATTTGTGAACTTTCAACTATATTGGATTGTAACATCCCCCCAATAATCGCTTGAGCCATGTTTCCACAACCGATAAATCCAATCTTGTAATTCATTTATTACCCACCTCTTTATATGTACGTATCGTATATTCCCGTATTATTCCGCATTAAACACATGTATGATAAAAAGACATATGAAAATAGTATACAAGAAGTTGCGATATAATGGTAAAAAAAAGGACATTGCTAGTAGCAAAATGTCCTTTTTCCTAAATACTTATTTTTGGTTAAACCCCTTTTTCGCAAGCTGTTCAAAAACCGTTGGCATAAGGCGATAAATGATACTGCCGAATTCCATCCACCACGGTAAATTTAACTCACGCTTTTTTGTTAGCATAAGGCGAACTACCTTATCAGCTACTTCATCAGGTTGTAGCATCCACTTTCGCACATTTTTCACGTATTTCCCTGATGTATCTGCCGTCTCAAAAAATGGTGTTTCAATGGGTCCGGGGTTTACAGCTGTTACATAAACACCGTAATCTGCTACCTCCATACGCAAACTATTGGTAAAACCTAATACCGCATGTTTGCTCGCCGCATATATGCTAGATTTCGGCGTTCCCATTTTCCCAGCTTGTGAAGCGATATTGATGATATGCCCACTTTTTTGTTTTAACATGTAAGGCAATACATATTTCGTACAAGCCATTAGCCCGTATACATTCACTTCAAACATCTCTTCCATTTCTTCTAAGGAAGCGTCTTCAAATGAACGAAAAACCCCAACCCCAGCATTATTCACCAACACATCGATTCGGTCGTGTTCACGCAAAATTCGCTCGAACGTGGCTTCGACTGAATGTAAATTACGAATGTCTAAATATTCAACGACACAAGAAACATTATAAGTTGATTGAATCTGATCAGCTATTTGTTTGAGCCGCTCGGTTCTTCTCGCAAGTAAAATTAAATGTCCACCGCTTTCAGCTACCTTGTAGGCAATCGCTTCTCCTAACCCACTTGAAGCACCTGTTATCACAACAAGCCGGTCTTTTAAATGTCCTGTCACTTTATTTCCTCCTATAAACGATAGCCCCTTTTTCATGTTCAACCGCAATATAATCCAATTGCTCCAAATAATCCAGCTGTCCTATTGTCTCAGACATCGTTAGCAATAACTGTCGCTTGTAAACTGTTGGAAATAACCGCTTACAAATCTCAAACGCTGTCATTGGCCCATCTTTTAGAAGATTATACACATCCATGGCACGATGATGCTGCTCTTTTAAACGAACTTGTATGAGTGAGTGAGCCCCCTCAAACGAATCGCCATGACCAGGATAAACAACCGAAATTGGAACGTGCAACAATTTTTTTAAGGAATTATTGTACTGCAGTTGTGGTTTCGGTCTCTCCTCTCCTGAAATAGACGGTTCAAGAAGTGGATTCGAAGAAATGTGGTTAAGAAGCATGTCGCCACCAATTAATTCGTACGATTTTCGATTGTGTAGGACGATATGACTTTGAGCATGACCAGGTGTTTCCATAACAACCCAATCCTCTTCCCATTCAATAACATCTCCATCTTTCAAATATCCTGATAGTGGACGGTTACAGCCCAATTCGTACGTTTTTTCAAACTTTTTAAGTGATGATATAAACGATGGGTCGACACCGAATAACGGAAACAGCGACAAATAAAACTCTTGTTGCTTCTCAAAAAATCTCTCATCCTTAAGTAACCATTTCTCTAATGCGTACGAGCCATAAATCGGGATATTTTCAGGTAACCATTCAACCAATCCAACATGATCAGGATGGTGGTGAGTCAATATCACTTGATCAATATCTTGTATTGTATATCCATATGTTTGCAATTGATGACATAAGCTTTCCCACGCCTCTTTTGTTTTAGGACCGACATCGATTAAGGTGAGGGATTTACCTTTTAGTAAAAATACATTTACATCACCGACAGGGAAAGGGGTAGGAATTGATAGCATAATAATCTCTTGTCGCTTAACTTGATTTACCAATGTATAACCGCCTCAATTCTTATTTTGTAATAATGAATCGTTTTAATTTAACCTTATTTTACACCTTCAATCATCTTTTGTCATTATATTCAAATAATTCGAATTTTATTTCCGTTGAAAAACCCTTGACAATAAGTTGTCCAACGTTGCATAATGATGAAAACTTATCAGTACGTCGAAAAAAACTCAAAACATAAAGTGATGATTAGGACTAGTACGTTAGTGACAGATCTTTAGAGAGCGAAATTCACCGGCTGAAAAATTTCGCGGTCCTCTCCTAACCGAACCTACCCTATGAACTGTTAGGCAAACCTAACCGTGTCTCACGTTACGAGAATGAAGTTGGCTACGCATGACGTAGCAATAAAGGTGGTACCGCGGTGACCAGACCGTCCTTTTTTAGGACGGTCTGGTTTTTATTTTTGGGTTCAATTATACAGATGTGAAGTTAAAATCCTTGTTTGCTAAGGCTGTTTTCGTATAGATTGTTGCTTTTTCAGTCATTTTTAAAGTGAATGCTGAACATTGCGCTCCATGTACTAAAGCAACAATCCTTTAGAAAAGAGCCTTTGCTAAAGAACATTCGTTACTGGTAGAGGATTTAAAAAATAGACTTTTTTCTAAAAGATTGTTGATTCATGCATGTCTGCTGGGGCTTCGGTCGTGCTGGCCCCACTGGAGTCGCCGTCTTGTGCTTCAAGTATTACATTCATGACTAATAAGCAACAATGGTACGAAATAGTTAAAGAATATAATCAAACAGTAAAGAGGAGGAAATGATATGAAAACAATCGGATTTATCGGTGCGGGCTCGATGACAGAAGCGTTCCTTGCCGGAATGGTGAATGGTGGAGTTTATGAACCAAAACATATTTACGTGACAAACAAATCTAATGAAGAAAGGTTGAACCACATTCATCAATCATACGGTGTAAACATTACGTCAAACAAACAATCATTGTGTAAAAAAACGAACGTAATTATCTTATCTGTCAAACCGAAAGGAGCAGAAGGTGTTATCCGCTCAATCAAGCCGTTTATTACGAAAGATCATCTTATTATCTCGGTAATGGCCGGTGTATCCATTGAAGCAATTGAAGAAATACTCGGGGAAGTGCCGATTATCCGCGCAATGCCTAATACATCTGCCACGATTCGCTTATCGGCAACTGGCTTAGCGAAAGGGACATATACTACAAATGAACAATTACAGTTTGCTCAAATGTTATTTGAAGCAATTGGTATGGTTCAAATTGTCGAGGAACCTCAACTTGATGCCGTTACAGGACTTGCGGGTAGCGGACCTGCCTATATCTATTACATTGTTGAGGCTTTAGAGAAGGCAGCCAAAGAAATGGGCCTTGATGAAGAAACTGCGCGAAACTTTATCGTTCAAACTTTACAAGGTGCTTCAGAAATGCTACGCCAAACAACGAAGGAGGCTGCCCAATTACGACAAGCTGTCACAAGTCCTGGAGGAACAACAGAAGCAGGGATTTCCGTCTTAGAATCACAAAATGTCCAAAGCGCGATTGTCGAATGTGTTAAAACAGCAGAAGCTAGGTCAAAACAGCTTAAATTAGCCTTTTTTGAACAAGTTCGTGCACATTCTTAAGGCGTTGCCTCCAAATAGCAACGCCTTTCTTTTATTGGAAAAAGTTGTGCAAACGAAGAGACGAAAAACTAGCTTTTTAATACTGTTTGAATCGTAAATCGTAGCAAATCAGGAAACGTATTGAAGCTAAAAGGTAGATGAAGACGTTCCGTCCATTTATGAGCATCTTTTCCATATGGCCCAACATTAAAGATTGGTACATTTAAGGCCTTCATTTCATGAAACGGCATATAATATCCCTTTCCATATAACGGCATATTAGATGTTAACATATGCAATGATTTCGTATCCTCATTTAACTGCATAAAGCTTAAATCAGACAACCCAGGGAAGTAATTAAGTCGTGTTAATTCGAGGTCATACGTATTTTTCGCATAATCAATCAATTGTTTAGTCAACGACTCAATCCGCTTGTCACCTTTCGATGAAACCGCAGGATAAAACGGAGGACTGTAAAACAATACAATCATCGGTGACTCCTCCTGACATAAAGAAGCAAGCTCTGCAACTAATCTCGTTGAAAAATCCCGATCACCTAAACTTCCACGGTTGGATTGTAAATAGTCCATTCGTCTCCCAACTTCAACTTCACCATGCCGTTCAATCGCCTTTTGAAGTAGTTGCTGATACGTAAAAACAGATACAGCTGTAGGTCGAGGGGAAAACTGCACTTTCGTTCGAAACGATTTTTCACGCACTCTGTATGTCCGTTCAATTTGCTCTGCTGCTTGGACAGCAGTTTGAAACAGTAATGTGTGTATGTCTTTTAATGAGCGGTTCATCATCAAGATGTTAAACATCGAAACAGACTCATGAGGAATTTGTACTGAATATTCTTCCTTTAAATCTTTCTGCATTAAATTTGTAGGGGGTGGTGTCACTTCGCCGTCAACAATTTCACAAAAAGTGTCATTGAGCTCAAGCAGTCGGTTTAATTCTGAAACCATTAAATTAGCATTTAATCCGGAAAAAGGTTCTCCAACGTGTGTCTCAATCCCTTTACAAAAGAAGCCAGCTAATATTTTTCCAATCGATCCGGTGTAGACGTATAGATGATCGTCGTTCGGATATTGTGCAAACATTGGTTCACAATTAATGCACGCTTTTAAGTCTAAGTCATATTCATTTGCTACGTGCTGTAAATATGGGATCGCTCCAAGCATTCCTTCAGAATTGGCCTCTTCATCTGGTACTGTCAAAAGAAGTAGATTCCCATCAAACTCCCCATTCATCGCCCGTTCTAACATGGAAAGCTGAACGGTCAGCCCCGCTTTCATATCCATAACACCTCTTCCAAATAACCAATCTCCTGACGTTAAGTCATTTAAAACGTATTTAGACATTCGTTCTTTATAGTTCTTAAGTTCATCTGTCAATTCCCGCGGACGAAAAGCCAAATGTTCCAAATGTCCGTAATCTTTAGTATCGACGACGTCAAAATGACTCAATAAAATTACCGTTTCTTTTTGTTTCCCTTTTTTCACTAAAGCCGTCAAATATTGACGTCCATCACGTAAAGAATGGAGTTTTAAATGTTCTTGATTGGCTTCGAAGTAAGGAAAGCTCTTCAATAAATAATATAAATGCTCGCTAAAGCTTACTTCCTCTTTCGTCCCTGTAATGGAGGGATGCTCAACGAGGGTACATAATAAGTTCTTTAATTGATCAAATGACTGCCACTTCACACTACACACCCCTTTTTTGTCTGATATTTCAATATTTTAACACATCTCATCAAACAAAATGTATGACGTCGTCTTGAAACCTTGATATAATGTGCTCATCATTGTTTAGGGAGGCGAAACATATGACTCGTGCTTTATTTACGCCAATTACTATTAAAAATGTAACGATAAAAAATCGATTGGTCATGTCACCTATGTGTATGTATTCAGCAACGAATAAAGAAGGTTTTCTAGAAGACTTCCATTTTACTCATTACATATCACGGGCAGTCGGGCAAATCGGCTTAATCATGCTTGAAGCAACAGCCGTTACAAAACAAGGTAGAATATCTGAACAGGACTTAGGGATTTGGCATGACAACCATATCGATCCTCTTAAAAAGTTAGTGAACGGAATTCATCAATACGGGGCAAAAACAGCCATTCAGCTTGCGCACGCAGGACGAAAAGCTAACATTAGCGGGGAAATTATCGCCCCTTCCGCCATACCATTTGATAATCAAGCGAAAACGCCAAAAGAAATGTCAAACAATGATATCACAGACACGATTGAAGCGTTTCAACATGGAGCAAGAAGAGCGAAAGAAGCCGGCTTCGACATTATTGAAATCCATAGTGCTCACGGATATTTAATTAATGAATTTCTATCTCCCCTTACTAATAAACGGAATGATGCCTACGGTGGAACGAAAGAGAAGCGTTACCGATTTTTACATGAGGTTATTCTTGCAATCAAAGAAGTATGGGATGGTCCCCTTTTTGTCCGAATATCCGCCCATGAATATCAGAATGGAGGATTGACACCTCAAGACTATATCGAATATGCCGAGTGGATGAAAAAAGATGGTGTCGATCTCATTGATGTAAGCTCTGGAGCAGTAGTACCAGCTACAATCGACGTTTATCCAGGTTACCAAGTTCCCTTCTCTGAGACTATTCGAAACGGAGCAAAGATATTAACTGGAGCTGTCGGGATGATTACGTCTGGACAACAAGCAGAAGAAATTTTGAAAAATAATCGTGCTGACCTAATTTTTATCGGGCGAGAATTGTTACGAAATCCTTATTTCGCATACGAAGCAGCTAGTCAATTAAACACAGACATTGAAGCACCTGTTCCTTATGAACGCGGTTGGAAGTAACAATAAATAGGGGATGCTTGGAAGCGTCCCCTTCTAACATCTTATCATTGATTCCTGTATCGTTCCCCTACCTATTGTTTCAGCTTATACGGTTTTAGCACGTCCTCGCCCTCAATCTCAGCTTTTTTGTTATAATCCAAAAAGCATCTCCACTATGAAATATCCAATTAAAAGCCGTTCGACAAATAGCAAAATAAACGCAAAGGATATCATAAGTCCTATTGTTGAAAGGTGATTGAACCAACTTCTTCTTCATATCGTCAACTCCAAATACGTTTAATGTCTGCCCCTTCTTTATTCATATCAATCTGAAAAACATCTGGGTTTGTCAGTTGCATTAAATGATCATATCCATATGTTTGATCAAAGAAGTTTAATATTAATGTTGTTAAATTTCCATGGCTGACGAGGACAAATGTCTTTTCAGGAGCATTCAGAAGATCATTCATAAGATGTTTAACTCGACCTAACCCTTCCTCGTTAGACTCTCCTCCAGGAAACTTGAGGGAAAAATCATCAAAGCTTTCCCTTAGTTTCTCTTTCCATCCTTCAAGTGTTGTATCACTTAAAACACGTTCTCCTAATCGATCATCTAACTCTATCGGAATCCCTTTTATTTGTGCAAAAGGAGTAATGGTCTCCTTAGCACGTACAAACGGACTGGAAATAATTCTTTCTACAGTATAGGGTGCAAGGAAATAGGCAAGTTGGGATGCCTGTTTCCTTCCTTCTTCAGTTAGTTGTGCGTCAAACTCCTGCCCTCTTGCTTTCGCATGCCGTACAACGAATAACGTCTTCACCTTCCTCTACCTCCTTTTCACTTCATGGCGATAAAAATCCCGAGCAACGTAGGTTTGATCAAATACTTCTTTCGCTTCCTGCCATAGCGTTTGAAGAGCCGCATCCCCTTGATATCGAGAGCTAATATGAGTAAGGATTAAATGATGAACGTTTGCTTTTTTCGCTAATTTCGCCGCATCAACGGTCGTAGAATGATAGTATTCAAACGCGAGAGATTCATCATTTTTCGCAAACGTCGCTTCATGAATTAAAACATCCGCATTTTCTGCTAATTCAAATCGAGATTCACATGCTCGTGTGTCACCAAGGATTGTCACAATACGGCCTTTTTTATCAGGTCCGAGAAAATCTTTTCCATTTAAAACGGTTCCATTCTCTAACGTAACTAATTCACCATTTTTTAATCTTTTATAATCTGGACCTGGTTTTACTCCGAGCTCCTTCAATTTGTTCACTTGAAGCATTCCTGGTAAATCCTTTTCTACGACACGAAAACCATATGAAGGGATACCATGATCTAGCTTTTTAACATACACTTGAAACGTCTCGTCCTCAAAGAGCAATCCATCTTCCTCTATTTCGACGATTTTCAACTTATATTTCAAGTGAGTGCTGCTCAAACGTATAGCATTTAAAATAAACTCTTTTATTCCTTCGGGGCCATAAATGGTGAGAGGAGATTCGCCTCCTTGAAACGAACGGCTTCCTAATAGTCCCGGAATACCGAAAATATGATCACCATGTAAATGCGTGATAAAGATTTTTTCAATCTTTCTCGGTTTGATCGATGTATGTAAAATTTGATGCTGAGTCGCTTCTCCACAATCAAAAAGCCAAACAGATTTCCTCTCCTCTAATAGCTTTAGTGCGATCGAGGAAACATTTCGTTCTTTTGCAGGAACACCAGCCCCTGTCCCTAAAAAATATATCTCCACTAACCTTCCACCAACCTATTTGCAAATTTATACGAATAATTATAGGCTCTTTTCTAAAGAATTGCTGCTCTTAGTGTGTATAACATGCATTGTTGAGAATCGTTTTTTCCCTTTGTTAAGGAGCAGAGGGCACTTGATTCCTGCGGGATGTAGAGGAAAGGGCCACAGGCGCATACCGAGAAGACTCGACTTCCTCCCTGCGGAAAGCAAGTGTCCGTAGCAATGTCCAGATTTCTTTTTAAAAATGTCTGAAAAAGTAACAATCTATACGAAAACAGCCTAAATATATGTAATCTTAGCATACATGAGATGAGAAAAATTGTGAATAATCATTCACATTGGAACTGAGTATATGGAGTTGAGTGAATAATATTTGCGTTACAGCTTAATACCCTTTAAAATTAATTACTTAGATAAGGGTATTCATCGTTGTAAGGATTTTCTCCTTTCTACAAGGTTAGTTGATGAAAGTTTATACAAAAGCGAGGTACATACAGTGAATACATTACATAAACCGAAAGCAGTTATCGTCATCTTTGGTGCAACTGGAGATTTAGCCAAACGTAAATTATTTCCTTCCATCTACAAACTGTATCAAAATGGAAAAATAGATCATGATTTTGCAGTGGTCGGTGTAGCACGTCGCCCTTGGACTAACGATGTATTTCGTGAAAATGTGAAACAATCTGTTCAAAATGCTGTTCCATGCCAAGAGGAACTAGATGATTTTACATCCCATTTTTATTACCATCCTTTTGATGTGACGAATCCATCATCTTATCATGACTTACGAAGCTTATTAAGCGACTTGGACGGTCAATATGGTACAGAAGGAAATCGTATCTTTTATTTAGCCATGGCACCAGAATTTTTCGGTACGATTGCAAACAACTTAAAAAGTTATGGATTAAAAGACACAAATGGTTGGACACGCCTAGTAATTGAAAAGCCGTTCGGTCACGATTTATCATCTGCAAAGAAACTAAACGAAGAACTTCGCGCCGCATTTGAAGAAGAAGAAATCTATCGAATCGACCATTATTTAGGAAAAGAAATGGTTCAAAATATCGAGGTCATTCGATTTGCAAACGCTATTTTTGAGCATTTATGGAATAACCGTTTTATCTCCAATATTCAGATTACATCAAGTGAAGCGTTAGGCGTTGAAGAACGTGCTGGCTATTACGATAAGTCAGGCGCATTACGTGATATGGTACAAAACCATATGTTGCAAATGGTTGCCCTTCTTGCAATGGAGCCACCAATTAAGCTAACAACAGACGAAATCCGTTCTGAAAAAATTAAAGCATTACGCTCTCTACGTCCACTTTCGGTAGATGAAGTCTCTACGTATTTTGTCCGTGGTCAATACGGAAGAGGAAAAGTAAACGAGAATGATGTTTTAGGTTATCGCGACGAAGTGGGACATGATTCGAACACTGAAACTTACGTTGCAGGGAAAATAATGATTGATAACTATAGATGGGCTGGAGTTCCGTTTTATATTCGTACAGGTAAAAGGATGAAAGAAAAGTCAACGAAGATTGTCGTTGAATTTAAAGACATCCCGATGAACCTATACTACAAAAACGATACGGATAAACATCCTAACTTATTAGTTATTCATATCCAGCCAGATGAAGGAATTACACTTCATTTAAATGCGAAAAAAGTAAGTGCAAGCTCTATCGCTACACCAATTAAACTTTCTTATAATAATAATGGAATCGACGGAATGAATACACCAGAAGCATATGAAAAACTTCTTCATGACTGCATGCTTGGGGATGCAACAAACTTTACACATTGGGACGAAGTGGCTCTTTCTTGGAGCTATGTCGATACGATTTCACAAGCATGGGAAAATGAAAAAGCAGCGTTTCCAAACTATGATGCCGGTACAATGGGTCCTGATGCAGCTGATGAACTATTAGCAAAAGACGGTTTCCACTGGTGGCCGATTTCAAATGACGATAAGTAAGGAGTGAATTCGATGAAACTATACGATGTAACAGCACCTATTTTTGAAGGAATGCCTGTATATAAGAACAAACCTGAAAAGCAACCGAAAATTCAAACCGTAACAAACGCCCACGTAACAGAATCCCGTATTGATATGGATTTACACACGGGGACTCATGTCGATTCTCCACTTCACATGATTAACGACGGAGAAACGATGGAAACAATCGCTATCGAGGATTTAGTCGGCCGTATTAAACTTTTTGATTTAACCCATGTTGAAGATCGAATCACAAAGAAAGATGTAGAGACTCTCTCAATTGAAAAAGGTGACTTCATCTTATTCAAAACGAAAAACTCCCTTGAGGATGCATTTAATTTTGAATTTATTTTCGTCTCAGAAGACGCGGCGCATTACTTAGCTGAAATCGGTGTAAAAGGTATTGGAATTGATGGTTTAGGAATTGAACGTAGCCAGCCAGGTCACCCTACCCACCGCACATTATTTAGCAATAAAGTGATTATTATGGAGGGGTTACGTTTAAAAGAAGTACCAGAGGGAGAGTATTTCATGGTAGCTGCACCTCTCAAAATTCAAGGCACAGATGCTGCTCCTGCACGTGTGTTACTGTTTGAAGGAATAAATGCATAATTAAACAACCTAGCGCTTCGCTAGGTTGTTTTTTATTCTGTTTAAATCTATTTCCCCCTTCTCTAAGCCCCTACTTTATGTAGGGAACGGCCTTCCCCCTATCTGGACAACATAAACAATCAAGTTTTTTCTCTCAAAAATAAGAAACATACATGATTTTACACTCACACCCCGGACATGAAAATTTATTCTCCCCGAGGTTTTTTCTTTCTACCATCTACCTATCATGATCGATCATTCAGCTCATAGGTAATTTTTATTTTCACAGAAAAAGCGCAAGTCCTTAGGCGAAGGGCGCTGGAGGAACTCCGAGGAGGCTTCCGTTGCACAACAGGGCCGAAGCGACCCGAGCTGATGGCGGTTGGAGCTAGACACCAAAAAACTGTAAAGAGAATACTTTAACACTTTATTGAACTTAAACTTTCTGTAACAACTAAAAAGACATCGAGAAAGTTCTCGATGTCTTTTACTTTCGACAAAAGGTGGAATTGAATAAATGAAATGGCTATTATTTTGCTAACCAATCCGTATGGAACACACCTTCCTTGTCGATGCGTTGATATGTGTGTGCACCAAAGTAGTCACGTTGTGCTTGAATTAAATTCGCTGGTAATGTTTCCGTACGATAGCTATCATAGTACGCAAGAGCTCCTGAGAATGAAGGTACCGGAATACCACGCTCTACCGCTAGTGAAATTACTTTACGTAATGCTCCTTGGTAACCTTCAACAATTTCCTTGAAATAAGGATCTAATAATAAGTTTGGTAAGTTAGCATCACGGTCATATGCTTCCTTAATTTTTTGTAAGAAGGCTGCACGAATAATACAACCACCACGGAAAATCATTGCAATTTCACCGTAGTTTAAGTTCCACTCATACTCATCAGAAGCTGCTTTCATTTGAGCGAAACCTTGTGCATAAGAACAAATTTTACTCATGTATAACGCTTTACGAACAGCCTCAATTAACGCTTCTTTATCGCCTTCAAATGGTTTTAATTCTGGACCTGAAAGAACTTTACTTGCTTTCACACGCTCTTCCTTCATGGCTGAAATAAAACGAGCGAAAACAGACTCTGTAATGATTGGAAGAGGAACACCTAAATCAAGCGCAGACTGGCTTGTCCATTTACCTGTCCCTTTTTGACCTGCTGTATCTAAGATGACATCCACAAGCGGTTTACCTGTTTCTTCATCAACTTTTGTGAAAATATCAGCTGTAATTTCAATTAAATAGCTGTCTAATTCACCTTTATTCCATTCTGCAAATACTTCATGAAGCTCTTCTGCACTTAAACCTAATACGTGCTTTAAAATGAAGTAGGCTTCAGAAATTAATTGCATATCACCATATTCAATACCGTTGTGGACCATTTTCACGTAATGACCTGCCCCATCTGGACCAATATATGTTGTACAAGCCTCATCATTTACTTTCGCAGAGATTGCCTCAAAAATTGGGCGTACGAGCTCATGCGCTTCTTTTTGTCCACCTGGCATGATAGAAGGACCTTTTAACGCTCCCTCTTCACCTCCAGAAACACCCGTTCCAATGAAATGGATTCCACGTTCAGCTAATAATTGATTACGGCGTTGAGTATCTTTAAAGTATGTATTTCCACCGTCAATTAAAATGTCTCCCTCATCTAAATGCGGAAGAAGCTGCTCAATGGTTGCATCTGTAGGTGCTCCTGCTTTTACCATTAATAAAATTTTACGAGGCACCTCAAGCGATTGTACAAACTCCTCAACGCTATATGTTCCAACGATATTTTTCCCTGGATGTTCTGCTAACATTTCTTCAGTTTTAGCAGATGAACGGTTATAAACCGATACGGAATAACCTCTGCTTTCAATATTAAGAGCAAGGTTTTTCCCCATTACTGCGAGTCCGATAACACCAATTTGTTGTTTTGACATCTTGTGAACGTCCCTTTCTTTACAAAAGTTACTTTTATACAAATTAGAAAATACCAAACAATCATCAATATTTCAAGTTAGAAGCAACGACTTTACTCATCTTGCAAGTAATCTTTCGTAAAACTCGTTCCTTGCATCTCATGACCATCTTGAAATTTTGTGCCTTTTTGAATGATATTTTCTCCAAACTTTTCCTTAAGCTTTTCAATTGTTTGTTGCAGTGGTGCAGCTTTAACATCTTCTTCAAATGAGAAAATATCAAGCTGTTTAAATGCCGATGACTTCTCTACGACTTCATTAGCCGAAACGCCAATTAATCGGATAGGTACTTCATTCCAGTGCTTTCGAAACAAATGGATCGCTCTTTCTTCTATTTCATCCAGTTGATCAGTTGGGTTTTCGAGTTTCACGCTACGCGTAATCGTTTTTCGATCATAAAAACGAATCATTAAGGAAATTTTACTTCCTAATACACCCTTTCTTTTCAATCGAGAAGAAACAGATTGACAGAGCTTTTTAATTGTTCTAATTAACTCTTCTTCATCCTCTGAATCGTGTGGGAGAGTGGTAGAATTTCCTACGCTTTTGAAATCAAAGACCGAATCAGGATTTACGATACGGTTATCATTTCCATTTGCTTTCTCTTTCAACCGTCTCCCATTAATCCCAAGAACACTTTCTAATTGAACAGCTTCTCCGTGAGCTAAATCACCGATCGTATAAATACCAATCCGATTCAACTTTAATGCAGACTTTTCCCCAATCCCATGCATGTGTTCTACTTTAAGAGGCCAGAGAATTTGTGGAACATCTCGCTTGCGTAATATAGTAATTCCGAGAGGTTTTTTCATATTCGATGCCATTTTGGCTAAAAACTTATTCGGTGCGATACCGATACTACACGGAAGTAAAAGCTCGTCCATTAAACGTTCTTGTATTTCTTTTGCTAAATGAAGTGGGTGTCCTTCAACGTCTGTAACGTCCATATATCCTTCATCAATTGACACAGGTTCAACTAAGTCTGTATACGATTGTAATAATGAAAACATCGCCTTCGAAGCCTTTCGGTAACGATCAAAATTGGGACGCTTTACAATTAGTTCTGGACATAGTTTTTTCGCTTCCCATAGTGGCATTGTTGTTTTCACACCTTTTGCCCTTGCTTCATAACTACAAGTGACGATAATCCCTCTTCTTTCTTCAGGATTACCAGCAATCGCTAAAGGCTTCCCTTGCAACGTTGGATCAAAAGCTGCTTCTACAGACGCATAAAAACTATTCATATCAACGTGAAAAATTACCCGTCTTTGAGAACGATTCATTCTAATCACCTATTCTCATTATAACGGTATGACATAAAAAAGTCGCATACGACGAATTTAGCAAAAATACCTACATGTCCGACTAACCCATATTCTCATGCAGTTGTAATTTACTCAGATGGAATTTAGACTTTCTATTTAATGTATAAAGCTTAAAACTTTTGTAGCACTTACGTTTTCGGACGCTTTCACTCCATTTCATGCCTTTATCACTTCAATTCTCTAATGACTTCATAACCTAGCTAACATACAACAATATTTGGAACAAACGGCACACATAAGAAGAGCTGCCATCTTACATGGCAGCAGCTTGTTTTTGTTCCATCACGTATTCATGTACTTGCTTGGCCGCTTCTCTACCTTCATGAATGGCCCAAACGATTAAACTTTGTCCTCTTCTCGCATCTCCAGCAGCAAAGACACCTTGAACATTTGTTTCATAAGTTCCATATGCTGCTTTCACTTTTCGATTTTCTACTTCTACACCGAATTGTTTTAAAACAGGATGCTCAGGTCCTTCAAATCCAATCGCGATGAATACATGATCACACGGCCACACTTTTTCTGTACCTGGTAATTCATTAAACGTGACATTTCCTTTTTCATCCACGATTTTTTCCATTTGAATTGTATGCAATTCTTTAACCTTACCATTTTCGTCCCCGACAATTTTCTTCGTTTGAATACAATATTGTCTTGGATCTTGACCGAATTTCGCTTCCGCCTCCTCGTATGCATAGTCGAGAGAAAACACTAACGGAAATTCTGGCCAAGGATTTTCAAAAGGACGGTTTTTCGGTAGCTGAGGATGTTTCCCAAATTGAGCCACACTATTACAATTTTGGCGTAAGGCTGTCGCAACACAGTCGGCACCGGTGTCACCCCCACCGATAACAATGACGTCTTTCCCTTCTACATTTAAACAATTACCGTCTTTAAAATTGGAGTCTAACAAGCTTTTTGTTGTACTTGTTAAATAATCCATAGCGAGATGAACGCCATCTAATTCACGACCTTCAATGACTAAATCGCGTTGCTTTTGCGCTCCTGTACATAAGACAACAGCATCAAAATCACGTTGCAGCTCCTCTGCAGAAATATCCTTTCCAACTTCTGTATTCACAATAAATTGAATTCCTTCATCTTCTAACAGCTTCACTCGTCTCTCTACCACTTCTTTTTCAAGTTTCATATTCGGAATACCGTACATGAGTAGACCACCAATACGATCATCCCGTTCATATACAGTGACTGAATGTCCCGCTTGATTTAATTGATCTGCACACGCTAAACCTGCAGGTCCGCTACCGACAATCGCAATTTTCTTCCCAGTTCGATGTTTCGGAATTCGAGGCTCTATCCATCCTTCTTCGAACCCTTTATCGATAATTGCACGCTCAATGCTTTTAATCGCTACAGCTGGGTCTGAAATAGCTAATGTGCAAGAACCCTCACAAGGTGCAGGACAGACCCGCCCTGTAAATTCAGGGAAGTTATTCGTTAATAATAGGCGGTCAAGCGCTTCTTTCCATTGACCTTTATATACTAAATCATTCCATTCTGGAATTAGGTTGTGGATTGGACAACCTGACGTAAGGTGGTTAAATTCCATTCCCATGTGACAGAAGGGAGTCCCGCAATCCATACAGCGGGCCCCTTGCTTTTGCAACGATTCATTAGATAAACGCTCACTATATTCCTTCCAATTATCAAGTCGGGAAAGTGGATGTTGCTTTTTCTCTTCTTCGCGGGCGAATTCCATGAAACCAGTCGTTTTTCCCATTTTTCTCTCCCTCCTTAGTGAATCATTACTTTCGCATTTTGATTACGTAGATTCAAAGCTTTTTTCGCATTCGTTTCAAATGCAAATAACGCTGCTTCCTCATCCGTCATTCCAAGCTGCTTATTTTGTTCAATGGCCATAAGCATTTGCTTGTAGTCTTTCGGAATCACTTTCACAAATTTTGTAATAAACACGTCCCAATTAGCTAAAATATTAGCTGCTTTCGGGCTATTTGTGAAATTGAAATGTTTTTGAATCATTTCCTTTAATACTTGCTGTTCTTCATGATCCATAAGAGATTCAAAATCTATCATTTCATTGTTGCATAGTTGTTCAAATTCCTCTGGATTGTCCGTAAAGACGTAGGCGATACCACCTGACATACCGGCAGCAAAGTTCTGCCCTACCGGTCCTAATATTGCTACGCGTCCTCCAGTCATGTATTCAAGACCGTGATCTCCTACCCCTTCAACTACTGCAATAGCTCCACTGTTTCGAACGGCAAATCTTTCTCCAGCTCTCCCTTGAATATATGCTTCTCCCCCTGTTGCACCGTATAAGGCAACGTTACCGATAATGACATTTTCACCAGACGTAAAGGAAACTTCTTCTGGATTTTTTACAATGATTTTTCCACCTGAAAGGCCCTTACCAACATAGTCATTTGAATCTCCCTCTAAATTGAGTGTCATTCCCTTCGGTAAGAAAGCACCAAAGCTTTGCCCAGCAGATCCTTTAAAGTTCAGCTTAATCGTGTCCTCTGCTAAACCTTTCTCTCCGAAATATTTTGTGACTTCGCTTCCTGCAATCGTCCCTACAACACGATGAATATTCGTAATGGTAAATGATGCTTCAACAGGCTGTTGATGCGTTAATGCTGGTTGAATAACCGGAAGTAATTCGTTTATATCAAAAGATTCATCAATTTTGTGATTTTGTGGTTTACGATACGTTCTTGGTCCATCTACTCGGTATAGTAATCGAGACAGATCTAATTGTTTTGCTTTCCAATGAGATTTCGCACGCTCACTCACTGTTAAAACATCCGTACGACCAACCATTTCGTCAATGGTTCTGAATCCTAGCTGAGCCATGATTTCACGAACTTCTTGTGCTACAAATCTCATGTAATTAACAACATGATCTGGATCACCCATGAACTTGCGGCGGAGCTCTGGATTTTGTGTAGCCACCCCAACTGGACACGTATCAAGGTGACATGCTCTCATCATCACACATCCAAGAACAATTAGTGGTGCGGTAGCAAACCCAAATTCTTCAGCTCCTAATAACGCTGCTTTTACGACATCAAGACCAGTCATAAGCTTTCCATCTGTTTCAAGTACAACTCGATCTCTCAAACCATTTAGCATTAATGTTTGGTGAGTCTCAGCTAATCCTAATTCCCAAGGAAGTCCTGCATGCTTAATACTTGTTTTTGGCGATGCTCCAGTCCCACCGTCATAGCCACTAATGACTATGACATCTGCACATCCTTTGGCAACTCCAGCTGCGATCGTCCCTACTCCAGCTTTCGAAACGAGTTTTACACTAATACGAGCATTGCGGTTGGCATTTTTCAAATCGTGAATTAGTTGAGCCAAGTCTTCTATAGAGTAAATATCGTGGTGAGGTGGTGGTGAAATTAAACCAACTCCAGGCGTTGATCCACGAACTTTCGCAACCCACGGATACACTTTTTTACCAGGTAGCTGACCACCTTCCCCAGGCTTAGCTCCTTGCGCCATTTTAATTTGTAATTCATCCGCATTCATTAAGTAATGACTTGTTACACCAAATCGGCCAGACGCAATTTGCTTTATCGCACTTCTTTTCAGGTCGCCATTTTCATCATGAGTATAACGGTCAGGATCTTCTCCCCCTTCACCACTATTACTCTTAGCTCCTAATCGGTTCATGGCAATGGCCAATGCTTCATGTGCTTCTTGGCTAAGTGCGCCAAACGACATCGCACCAGTCTTAAAGCGTTTCACAATAGATTCAACGGATTCCACTTCTTCAAGCGGTACTGGTTGAACGTCATGTTTAAAGTCGAATAAATTTCTTAAAAATGTGATTCTTTCTTCATTTGCTAATGTTGAGAAAGTTTTGAATAATTTGTAGTCATTTTTACGACAAGCCCATTGTAGCGTATGGATTGTCTTCGGATTAAATGCATGATGTTCACCATTTCTTCGCCACTGAAGCTCACTTCCTGTTTCCAAAACAGGTTGCTCAAGTTCACCTAAAAATGCAGCTTCATGTCGCATTCTAGCTTCTTGTTCAATCGTTTCTAATGAAATGCCTCCAAGCTGAGATGGTGTTCCTGTAAAATACTCCTCAATTACTTGTTCACTAATCCCTACAGCCTCAAAGATTTGAGCCCCACGATAGCTTTGAATCGTTGATATCCCCATCTTTGACAATACTTTAATGACTCCATCTGTCGCAGCTTTAATGAATTGCGAGACAGCATTCTCATAAGAAATGGCTAATTGTTTTTCTTTAACCACATGTTCAATCGTTTCTAAAGCTAAATACGGGTTAATTGCATCAACCCCATAGCCAATGAGGGCAGATAGGTGATGAACCTCACGAACTTCACCAGACTCGATTAGAATGCTTACTTTCGTTCTCGTTCCGTTTCGAACTAAATATTGATGAAGGGCACTTCCTGCAAGCAATGAAGGGATAGGTATTTGATTTTCATTCACACCTCTGTCAGATAAAATTAGCAACGCAGCCCCGTTTTGAATTGCCTCATCCGCCTTTTTAAAGATTGCTTGCAAAGCTTCCTCGATACCATTTTCAAATAAGATTGGTATCGTAACAGATCGAAATTCATTCAAAGGATTTTGTCTTAATTTCTCCAACTCTTCATTTGAAAGAATTGGTGTCTGAAGCTGAATTCGATGACAAGCTTTCGGTGTTGGATGAAGGATATTCCCTTCCTTGCCGAGATACGTAATTGTTGATGTAACTAGTTTTTCACGAATTGCATCAATTGGTGGATTAGTCACTTGAGCAAATAGTTGTTTGAAATAATTAAATAAAGTTTGTGGACGGTCAGATAATACAGCTAAAGGCGTATCAGCACCCATTGAACCTAACGGATCTTTCCCTTCCTCCACCATGGCAACAATCGTTTTCGTTACATCTTCATACGTATAACCAAACGCTTTTTGAGTCGTAATAAGACGATCCATTTTAGTTTTCGGTAAATCTTTCACATCCGGTAGCTGATCGATCGTAACAATTTCATCTTGTACCCAATTCTTATAAGGGTTTTCTTTTGCCATTTGTTCCTTTATTTCTTGATCGGATATAATCCGTCCCTCTTCGAGATCAATTAACAGCATCTTTCCAGGGCTTAAGCGGTCCTTATATAAAACATCTTTCGGTTCGACATCAATGACTCCTACTTCTGATGAGAAAATAATATAGTCATCTTTTGTCACATAATATCGAGCAGGACGAAGCCCATTTCGATCTAAAATAGCCCCAATTTGCTTTCCGTCAGTAAACGAAATAGCGGTTGGACCATCCCACGGCTCCATTAACGTACTGTGATATTGATAGAAAGCTTTTTTATCCGAATCCATTTCAACTTCTGCCCAAGGCTCCGGAATCAGCATCATCGCTGCATGAGCTGGCTTTCTTCCTGCTAACACAAAAAACTCGAAGGCATTATCTAAAATAGAGGAATCACTACCATCAGTGTTTAAAATCGGCGTTACTTTCGCTAAGTCATTGCCAAAAGCTTCAGAAGTAAACTGTTGTTCTCTTGCTTTCATCCAGTTTACATTACCCTTTAACGTATTAATCTCGCCGTTATGAATGATGTAGCGATTTGGATGCGCTCTTTCCCAACTTGGAAACGTATTCGTACTAAAGCGAGAGTGCACGAGCGCAAACGCAGATGCGAATTTGCTGTCTTGCAAGTCTAAATAATATTGATCGAGTTGTTCTGGTGTTAATAACCCTTTATAAACAATCGTTCTACTTGAGAAACTCGCAAAGTATAAACGTTCTTCTTCTCCTACTTGCTTTTCCACTTGCTTACGAATGATATATAATTTTCTCTCAAACTCTTTTTCATCAACAATCATTTCGTTAGCCGCAACGAATAATTGACGAATGAACGGCGCACTTTCTCGTGCATTTTTTCCGATTTTTCCGACATTTACAGGTACAGTTCGCCAACCTAGAACTTGTTGCCCCTCTTGTTGTACTGTATTTTCTATTACTTGTTCAATCTCAGCACGTAGTTTGTGATCTTGCGGGAGAAATACCATCCCGACTCCGTAACGGCCTTTTTCTGGCAATTCGAATGAATTGCACGTATACTTAAAGTAATCGTGTGGAATTTGTATCATAATCCCAGCACCATCACCAGTTTCCGGGTCGCTTCCTTGACCACCTCGGTGCTCTAATTGACATAACATATGAAGTCCTTTTTTCACGATATCATGCGTCGCTTTTCCTTTAAGGTGAGCGTACAATCCGATTCCACATGCATCATGTTCAAAATCAGGACGGTAGAGACCTTGTGCTTTAGGTAGTCCGAATTTTTTCAACTGTCCTCTCCCCCATTCCTTCTATCCGTTAAAGTATTTACTTATAATTCTAGTTTCTAAAAATAATATAAACAATATATAATTTAGATTAAAACTATCTCATTTTGAGAACAATCATACAAAAGGGGGATAAAATGGAACTTCGTCAACTACGCTATTTTGTAGAAGTAGCGAAAAGGGAGCATGTTTCGGAAGCTTCTGAAGCCTTACATGTCGCACAATCGGCCATTAGTAGACAAATTGCGAACCTAGAATCTGAGCTTGGGGTAGAACTTTTTGTTCGCGAAGGAAGAAATGTAAAATTAACGCAAATTGGAAAACATTTTCTTCCACACGTAGAAACCGCCTTAAAAGCAATCGACTTTGCCAAACAGCAAATTGATGAATATTTAGACCCTGAAAGAGGTACTATTAAAATCGGCTTCCCAACGAGCTTAGCGAGTCATACATTGCCAACCATTATTTCAGCTTTTAAAGCACAGCATCCAAATGTTACGTTCCATTTAAGACAAGGATCCTATCGGTATTTAATTGAAGCCGTGAAAAACCGTGAAATTGACCTTGCCTTCATCGGTCCCGTTCCATCTGACGACCCTGACATTAAAGGGGAGATTTTATTTATAGAAGCGTTTTCTGCACTTCTACAAGCACATCACCGATTAGCCGAAAGAGAGCGCATAGACCTAAATGAATTACGGAACGAGTCGTTCGTCTTGTTTCCTGAAGGGTATGTTTTACGAAATATCGCCGTTGAAGCATGTAAGCAAGCAGGCTTTACCCCCGAAATTTCGTCTGAAGGTGAAGACCTTGATGCTATTAAAGGACTTGTTTCAGCAGGTATCGGCGTTACGCTTTTACCGGAGAGTACGTTTTATGAAACGATGCCGCGTTTTACTGTAAAAATACCGATTCAAATTCCACACGTAAAGCGGAATGTCGGAATCATTATCTCAAAGCATCGTGAACTTACACCGTCTGAGAAAGTTTTTTACCAATTTGCAAAAGATTTTTTCTCTGTGTTAGAACGTTATCAATAAAATTCACAATCTTTCAAAGAAACGAATATTTCACAGTATTAAAAAGCGCTTGGATATCCAAGCGCTTTACGTTTTAAGCATTAATTTATTCACCAGCAACTTCTTGAATGATGGCCACAACCATCTCCGTTGTTTTTACAAGCTCTTCAATTGGCATTCTCTCGTTTGTTGTATGAATTTCTTCATATCCTACCGCTAAGTTAACCGTCGGGATACCATGACCTGCGATTACATTCGCATCGCTGCCTCCACCGCTTTTAAGAAGTTCTGTCGTGCGACCAATCCGCTTTGCGGCATTTTTCGCTACTTCTACAACTTCGTCCCCATCTTGGAACTTAAATCCAGGGTACATCACTTCAATTTCGACTTCTGCGCGTCCCCCCATTTCTTTTGCTGCAGATTCAAACGCTTCCTTCATCATTGAAACTTGTTCTTCCATTTTTTTCGGGTCTAAAGAACGTGCTTCTGCTAAAATTTCAACGAGGTCACAGACGATATTCGTTTGTGTTCCTCCTTCAAAACGACCGATATTGGCCGTTGTTTCTTCATCTATACGACCTAGTGGCATTTTTGAAACAGCCTTTGATGCAATGGTAATAGCAGAAACTCCACGCTCTGGAGCAACGCCTGCATGTGCTGTTTTCCCGTGAATTGTCGCTTTAATTTTCGCTTGAGTTGGGGCAGCTACAATAATATTCCCAACTTTCCCGTCACTATCTAGGGCGTAGCCGAACTTCGCAGTCATTAACGAAGGATCCAATGCTTTCGCGCCTACAAGTCCTGATTCTTCACCTACTGTAATAATAAACTCTATCGTACCGTGTGGAATCTCTTGCTCTTTTAATACGCGAATCGCTTCTAGCATTGCTGCTAAACCAGCTTTATCATCCGCTCCTAAAATTGTCGTTCCATCCGTTACAATGTATCCGTCCTTAATAGATGGATTCACACCTTTTCCAGGTACGACTGTATCCATGTGGGATGTAAAGTAAATCGGGTCAATTCCCTCTTTTGTTCCTTCTAAAGTGCAAATTAAATTTCCAGCACCATGACCAGTTTGACTTGTCGTATCGTCTTCAACGACTTTAACGCCTAAAGATTCAAACTTTTGTTTTAAAACTTTTGCTATTTCTGTCTCATATTTTGTTTCAGAATCCACTTGTACAAGCTCTAGAAATTCCTGTACAAGGCGTTCTTGATTAACCATCCGAAAATCCCTCCAACTAGTTCTCTTCAAAATGAATGACAACGAATTCAAAAGTGAACTCGTTGTCTTTGTATACTTCCACCTATACTAGTATAACATTAAAGTGGGATATTGCCGTGTTTTTTGTACGGCCTTGTCTCTTTTTTTGTTTTTAACATATCTAATGCTTGAATTATCTTTATCCGTGTATCACGCGGATCAATAACGTCGTCTACCATTCCTTGACTTGCCGCAACATACGGGTTCGCAAACTTGCTTCTGTACTCTTCTATCTTTTCTGCACGTGTCTTTTCAGGGTCTGCGCTGTTTTCAATTTCTTTTGCAAAGATTATATTCGCTGCCCCCTGTGGTCCCATGACAGCTATTTCCGCATTTGGCCACGCATAGACGATATCTGCACCAATTGACTTACTGTTTAATGCAACATAAGCGCCTCCATATGCTTTCCGAAGAATTACCGTTAACTTTGGAACAGTTGCTTCCGAATAGGCATATAAAATTTTCGCACCATGTCGAATAATACCACCATGCTCCTGTTTTACACCTGGGAAAAACCCGGTTACATCTTCGAAGGTGATAAGCGGAATATTAAATGAGTCACAAAAACGAATAAAACGCGCAGCTTTGTCAGAAGAATCTATGTCAAGACCTCCAGCCATAAATTTTGGCTGGTTACAAACTAACCCAACAACTGTTCCCTTTATACGAGCAAAACCTACTACAATATTCTTAGCAAATCGCTCTTGTACTTCCATAAAGGAGCCCTCATCCACTACTTGCTCGATGACATTTCGTACATCATAAGGTCTAACGGCATCAATTGGTACGACATCTGCTAAGTCCGGACGCCAATCATTCCCTTCATTTGTCGAATAAGATGGAGGAGTGTCTTCGTTATTTTGTGGTAAATAACTTAACAGCTTTCGAACTTGTGCAATGACCTCTTCCTCATTCTCTCCTGTAAAATGTGCATTTCCACTAATGGAGCTATGCACTCTTGCTCCACCTAAATCTTCTTGGGAAATTTTTTCACCCGTCACCGTTTCAATTACTTTCGGACCCGTGATGAACATTTGACTCGTTTTCTCCACCATGAATACAAAATCAGTAATAGCAGGGGAATAAACCGCACCGCCAGCACACGGACCTAAAATAACCGATATCTGTGGAATGACTCCAGAATATATGGAATTACGATAAAAGATGTGCCCGTACCCATCTAAAGACAAAACACCTTCTTGAATTCTCGCTCCACCCGAATCATTTAATCCGATAAAAGGTGTCCCGTTTTTAGCAGCCAAGTCCATGACTGCCGCAATTTTTTTCGCATGCATTTCTCCTAATGCCCCGCCAAAAACGGTAAAATCTTGAGAGAATAAATAGATAGGCCGACCATTTACCTTTCCAAATCCAGTGACAACACCATCACCAGGTCCCTTTTTATTTTCGAGCCCAAAGTCCTTTGAGCGATGTTCAATAAACGGATTCAACTCCACAAACGTTCCTTCATCGACTAATAAATCAATCCGTTCTCTTGCTGTAAGCTTTCCTTTTTCATGCTGTTTCTCAATTTTCTCATCTCCACCGCCTAATTCTACCTCACGGCGTTTATCATATAGTTCATTAATTTTATCGTACATATCAGCCATTATGGGAATCCTCCTTTTTTTCACATAACTCAAAAAGAACGCCGCGTGTAGACTTAGGATGCATAAAGGCGATATTTGCTCCTTTTGCTCCGACACGTGGAGAATGATCAATCATTTCAATTCCCTTTTCTTTTATCTCATCAATTCGAGACTGTATATCTTCAACCTTTATCGCAATATGGTGAATTCCTTCCCCGCGTTTTTGTAAAAATGTTGCGACTGGACTTGATTCGGATGTTGGCTCAAGTAGTTCAAATTTAATATTTCCTGCATCCAAAAAAACCACTTTTACTTTTTGTGCTTCAACTACCTCTTCCCCCATCCACTTACACTTTAAAGATTCCATATAAAACGGCAAAGCTTGATCAATGCTATGAACGGCAATTCCGATGTGATCTACCCCTTTTATCATGTCTCAATCCCCTTTCTTTGACCTATCCAATCAATAGCCGCTTATATTGTAAACGGATACAACTTTTAAATTATTCGATAAATTATTGCATAAATCCTCTTTCTTTTCAAAAATCCCTACTAGTAAATAATGGAATTAATAAAACTCACTACTTGTCAACGTGTAAAAGAAAGACTAAAATATAGGTAAGTTTGTACAGGAGTGATGAGCATGTCGAAACGAACACAGAAACTTGTCGTGTATTTAATGATTGGTTCTATGTTATTAACGACAATTTTAACCGGCGTTAGCATGTGGTTTTAATCATAAGAAACGGATATTCATTGTGTATGAAAATAGGTGTCCAGCAACTTTGTCTGGACACCTTTTGCTTTTTCACACCTCAGGGCCGAATTGCTCCGTGTTGTTTTCCTAACTCCTCAAAAGACGAGCGTTCATTTACAATTAAAACTTTTGTACCGAGTGGAATTTTGTTAAACATTGTTTCAACATCTTGATTTCTCATTCTTATACACCCATTCGATACATATTCTCCAATAAGATCCGGACGGTTAGTTCCATGAATTCCATAAATGCGCCCATCGGTTTTCTCAGCATCAAAACCAATCCACCGTGTTCCAAGAGGGTTTTCATCCGCACCACCTGGAATATTTTTCTTTCGGTAATAAGGATCCACTGCTTTAACCGTAACTGTAAATAGACCAACAGGTGTTAACTCTTCAGATTTTCCCGTCGCAACTTGATACGTCTCTTTTACAATCCCCTCGTGAATATAAGCTATTTCATTCGTTTTTTTATTCACAATCAAAAACGGGTCACCTGGTAACGGATTTTGACCAAGTGGCCAAATGGGAGAAAAAAAGAGAAAAAGGAGTAAAAGACTTTTCATCGCTCAACACCCTTTTTCTCTTTAGTATGGCTAATGCTTATGTTTATCATGAGGAAACCCTTTATATTGACTTTTAATAACTAAATACCGTTCCATCTCATTTAAGAAGTGTAGTAGGGCTGCCCTCGTTTCAAATTCCTCTCTTGATCTCGGTAAGGGCATTTCTTGAAATTGCCGTGATAAGGCATGCAATTTCCGTAAAAACTTATTTGCTGTATTCCCTGGATGAATATGCAATCGCAGTTCTTCAATGAACTGAGCGATAATTTTCGCTTGTTCAACATTTGTAGAAATCGATGCTACCGTAGGTAAAACACGCTCGATAATTTCAAATTGCTTTTCTCGCATCTTAAAATAATGATAGTATAAATCTTCGTGACGAAGCACTTGATTTTCAACATTTCTAAGCGCTAATGTTTTCGCATCTTCTAATAACTTGGCTGTTTCTGTGATTTCTTTTCCATCCCAATCACTATCCCCATTAAGAAGGAAGTTGATAATTTCACAAAACATTTTTGAAAACTTTTCTTCAATTTCTACTCGATAAGCTTTCAGTTTATTTTCAAAGCTGGGCATATATACATTCATAAGTAATGCTACGCCAATTCCGATTACGATTAATAGAAGTTCATTAACAATTAATCCAATCGAGAACGCATTTGCAGAATAAATATGTAAAATAATGACGGTACTGGTGACAATCCCTTCTTTTGCTTTGGCCATAACGGTCGTTGGGATAAAGATGAGTAGCAATAATCCTATACTTATCGGTTGATAGCCAAACACTTCAAAGAAAATGGATGAAAAAACCATTGCAATCGAACACGCTAGAAACCTTGCCCACGCACTTTGCAATGAGCGTTTTTTTGTAATTTGAATACATAAGACGGTAATAATTCCCGCTGATACGTAGTTTTCAAGTTCAAGCAATTGAGCTATCCAGATGGCAATCGGAGTTCCGACCGCTGTTTTAATGGTTCGATAGCCGATTGAAAACTTCTTCATTATTCTTCTCCTTCATATTACATCTCTCTTTCGTTTTTAAAGCCCGAACACTATAAACAGAGCACCATTTTATTCTAATTGAAATTGGAGAATGAATAAAGTTTAAGTCATAATTATCCTTAAATCTTTTATTAATCTCGACAGATTTTCAAACCCTTTTATCTTGGCTATATTCATTGAAGGCATATAATTTGTTTCTCACTACTAAGAATTGTCTGAAGGTAAGAAAAGCGCAAAGCGCCCGCTTATCGGCGAAGGGCGCTGGAGGACCTGCGAGGAGGCTTCCGTCGCAACAGCAAGGCCGAAGCGACCCGAGCTGATGGCGCATGGAGCTAGACACCAATAAAACTGTAAAGAGAATACTTTAACACTTTATTGAACTTAAACTTTTTGTAACAATAAAAAAAGATGATCCCACATTCGTGGATCATCTTTTAACCTTTACACTTCTTCACAATATTCTTCAAAATAATTTTGAAGTTTTGTCACAACAGACATCGGGTCATGACCTTCAATTTCATGACGCTCGACCATTGTTAAGATTTCTCCATCTTTTAATAAAGCGAATGATGGTGAAGACGGTGGATAACCTGTAAAATAAGACCTTGCCTTCTCTGTGGCTTCTTTATCTTGTCCAGCGAATACAGTTACAAGTTGATCAGGTCGCTTATCATAGTGAATAGCGTGAGCAGCCGCAGGACGAGCAATCCCTCCAGCACATCCACATACAGAATTAATCATAACAAGCGTTGTGCCTTTTCTCTGAAATGCCTCTTCTACTTCTTCTGGTGTTCTTAGTTGTGTATAACCAGCCGCCTCTATTTCTTCACGCGCTTGGCGAACGATATCGTTCATAAACAAATTAAAATCGATATTCACGTACCTCGCTCCTTTATTCTTATTAACAGTCTATTGTTATCTTACAATGTAAGAGGTTGTAGATGCAATCGATTAACGCTTTAATTTTTCGTAATAAAGGCCTACCAACTGCAAAGCAGACGAGGATACAGCACGCTTCCCTTCAATAATTTCAGTTTCTAATTTAGGAACAAGTTCCTTAACCTCCGGATCGTTATAAAAATGGCGCTCTATGTGTTCTTTAATCATCGCATGTAACCACTCTAGTTGCTGTGTTTTTCTCCGCTTTTGAAATACCCCATTATTATTCGTTGTTTGAATGAAGGTCTGGATGACGTTCCATATTGAATCAATACCGGTTTCTTTTATGCTCGATGCGGTGACCGCTTTTGTTTCCCAGCCTTCGGTATATGAGCGTAATACATGTAACATCATGTTCATTTCTTCTTTTACTTTTTCGGCCTTCTCTACATTGTCTCCATCCGCTTTATGAATAACGACAAGGTCAGGAAGTTCCATAATTCCTTTTTTCATCGCTTGAAGTTCGTCCCCTGCACCTGTCAAAAGGATGAGCAAAAAGAAGTCGACCATACTTCGAACGACGTATTCACTTTGACCAACGCCAACCGTTTCCACCAGAATCACATCATACCCTGCCGCTTCACACAGCAATATCGTTTCACGCGTTTTTCTACTCACGCCTCCTAATGTTCCACCAGAAGGAGATGGTCGAATAAAAGCATGCACATCTCGAGATAAGCGTTCCATTCTCGTTTTATCTCCTAAAATGCTACCTTTGGAAACATTGCTTGACGGGTCTACTGCTAAGACAGCAACTTTCAATCCCAATCCAGTTAGAAAAGACCCAAATGTATCGATAAAAGTGCTTTTTCCAGCACCCGGAACACCCGTAATACCGATTCGAATCGATTGCTTTTGATGAGGAAGAACAGCTTCAATTAATTGCTGTGCTCTCTCAAAGTGACGAATTGAATTACTTTCAACGAGTGTAATCGCTTGAGCAAGCGTGACTCGATCTCCATTTAAAACCCCTTGAACCAATTCTTCAATCGATTTCTCTTTTCGTTTTTTCACCATTATTGAGGCACTTCCTCATATCCAAGACGCTCGTACACGATATCTAAAATTTTCATCGCTGCTGTTGGGATAACAGTTCCCGGGCCGAAGATTGCATCCGCTCCATTCTCCTCTAAGAAGGAATAGTCTTGCGGAGGAATAACACCCCCGATTATAACAACGATATCTTCACGCCCTAACTTCTTCAACTCTTGAACTAGCTCTGGTAATAATGTTTTGTGACCACCAGCTAATGAACTCATTCCAACGATATGGACATCGTTTTCAACCGCTTGTTGAGCTGTTTCTTGAGGAGTTTGAAATAGCGGACCAATATCAACATCAAATCCTAAATCAGCATACGCTGTCGCCACAACCTTCGCCCCACGATCATGGCCATCTTGTCCCATTTTCGCCACTAAAATTCTCGGGCGACGCCCTTCTAATTCATAAAACTCATCTGTCCGCTTACGTACCGCTTCAATTTCCTCTTCATTCGAATATTCAGAACCGTAAACACCACTTACTGAACGAATGACCGCACGGTGTCTTTTTGAAACTTTTTCAATGGCAGATGATATTTCTCCTAAAGTAGCTCGGCATCTCGCAGCTTCTACCGATAATTCAAGTAAGTTCCCTTTCCCTGTTTGTGTAGCTTCTGTAATGGCTTGAAGTGCGTTTTGGACTTTTTCTTCATCGCGATGCTGTTTTAACTCTTCAATTCGAGCGATTTGCTTTTTGCGTACTTCTGTGTTATCAATGCTTAAAATATCTATTGGTTCCTCTTGATCCAAACGGAATTTATTGACTCCGATAATGGACTCTGCACCTGAATCAATCCGTGCTTGCCTTCTTGCCGCCGCTTCTTCGATGCGCATTTTAGGTAATCCTGTTTCAATGGCTTTTGCCATTCCACCAAGACTTTCTACCTCTTCAATATGCTTTGTCGCTCTTTTGATTAATTCATCAGTTAAAGATTCTACATAATATGAACCCGCCCAAGGATCAATCACACGACATATTTCCGTTTCTTCTTGTAAATACAATTGAGTATTTCGTGCAATACGAGCAGAAAAGTCAGTCGGAAGCGCTATCGCTTCATCTAGTGCATTGGTGTGAAGTGATTGAGTGTGCCCCATCGCAGCTGCATGCGCTTCTATACAAGTTCGAACAACATTATTAAACGGATCTTGTTCCGTTAAACTCCATCCGGATGTTTGTGAATGTGTACGAAGAGCAAGCGATTTAGGGTTATTCGGATTGAATTGCTTTACGATGTTTGCCCACATAAATCTTGCTGCTCTCATTTTTGCTACTTCCATGAAGTAGTTCATTCCAATTGCCCAGAAGAAGGATAGACGTGGCGCAAATTGGTCAATCGATAACCCAGCATCTAATCCCGTTCGAATATACTCAAGACCATCTGCGAGTGTATAGGCTAATTCTAAATCAGCAGGCGCTCCTGCTTCTTGCATATGGTACCCTGAAATACTAATGCTGTTGAACTTTGGCATATTCTTAGCTGTATAGGCAAAAATATCACCAATTATTCGCATAGATGTTTCAGGCGGATAGATGTACGTATTTCGCACCATATATTCTTTTAAAATATCATTTTGTATAGTTCCAGATAATTGTTCTTTTTTTACTCCTTGTTCTTCAGCAGTAACAATATAAAAGGCCATTACCGGTA
Organism: Bacillus kexueae; assembly: GCF_022809095.1. Classification (GTDB taxonomy): domain Bacteria; phylum Bacillota; class Bacilli; order Bacillales; family Aeribacillaceae; genus Bacillus_BZ; species Bacillus_BZ kexueae. The sequence continues at coordinate 530,847 of NZ_JALAZE010000002.1, read as the reverse complement.
AGACCGCTCCATTCATCGTCATCGATACGGACATCTTATCAAGCGGAATACCATCGAATAAGATTTTCATGTCGAGAATGGAATCAATTGCTACACCCGCTTTTCCAACATCTCCTACAACTCGAGGGTGATCGGAGTCATAACCTCTGTGCGTGGCTAAATCAAAGGCAACGGACAATCCTTTTTGTCCCATTTCCAAATTTCTTCGATAAAATGCATTGCTTTCTTCTGCCGTTGAAAACCCTGCATACTGCCTAATTGTCCATGGACGACTTGTATACATCGTTGCATATGGACCTCTAACATAGGGCGGGATGCCTGGATAAGTATGGAGATGAGAGAGAGATTTCGTGTCTTCTGCAGTGTACAATCCTTTAACATGAATGGCTTCATTCGTTAAGAAAGTATCTACTTCTGGAGTCGATACTGTCTGCCCTGTCTTCAATAATGGAACTTTATCGAAATCTATTTTTCTCATTCGTTCTCCACCCCCAATAGTTGATGCATCTCTTCCAGTAATTGAAGAACATTCACACCAGAATATACGAACTGATCAACCGGCCAATCACGATTTCCTTCACTTTCTTTCCCTACTACCCATAGCCATCCTTTCTGTTTTAGACGATTTATTTCACCAATAGATAGTTCTTTATAATCATCAGATGCTCCGCATAAAATGATTACTTGTTCCGTTATTCTGTCATGTAATTCATATTCGTTTACAACAACGCCACCCGTCGCCATAACCCCTTTAACGAAATCTAGACGAGGTTTATAATCTTTTAGCTTTCCAACTGTCACAACAGCCACTTGAGGGAATGATCCATTTTGATTCTTATAAGATTGCGCTCTTTTTCGTAAATGTTCAAACGGTTCCGCCCACCTTTTTTTGATAACGGGACGAGTTTTTTGCTCTTGTTTTTCAAATGATTTCTGTAGGGGTTGAACAGAACCACTATTCGCATTCATGGCGCTATAACATTCTTCAATCGTCGACACAGTAATCCATGTATCACGTCGCTCTCGTTTTTCATCTAGCAAATGGTCGTCAATATTGGCATAGATGTTCGTTCCAATTAATAATTGTTGACGATTTTTAAGGTCGCTTACTTTTTCTTCGTATGTCTTATCAATTTCACCTTGAATCGTTCCTTTTAAAAACTGAGCAATAAAGCCTCCTTCTTTTTCATAACGCTGAATATTTTCCCACACTTTTTCGGTTACTTGTTCCGTTAACGATTCAACAAAGTATGATCCCCCCGCAGGGTCTTGTACTTTATGAAGAAAACTCTCCTCTTGTAGGATAAAGTGTATATTACGAGCAATTCGCTCTCCAAGCTCGCTTGTATGCATGACATTATCGAACGGTACGATCGTTAAATAATCTACCCCTCCAATTACGGCTGCGAAAGCTTCGTTTGTTGTCCGCAATAAATTGACATGCGTATCTAACTGAGACTTATTCCAGTTTGATGTTTGCGCATGTAAATGAATGTTCCTGTTCTCTTCTTTTGCGCCATAGGCAGCTGCAATGGAATTCCAAATTGTTTTAGCTGCTCGAAGTTTAGCAATTTCCATAAAAAAGTCGGAGCTAACGGAAAATGAAAACTGGAAGTATGGTACTAGTTCATCAATTGAGAACCCTTTATCCGTAAGCGCTTCCAACAATTCGATACTTTGCAAGAAAGCATACGTTAATTCTTGTATCGCATGAGCACCCGCTTCATGAAATTCGGCCCCACGTACTAAAATCAACTGAATGTGTAATTGACTTTCTCTCGCCCATGTTATTGATGATTCAATAAAAGATACTGCCTCTTCAAATGTAGAATCATCTTTTCCATATTCAATCATTTCATAAAATGGATCGATCGCAATGGAACCTTTTATACTAGATGGCGCTATTCCTTTTCTTTCACAATAACTCATAAGCAATGGTAAAAATGCACGATTTGTAGTTGCATCAATGAAAAAAGTACACATTGTAACATCGATATTGTGAAAGATCACTTCTAATTGATCGACATGGGTAACTTCATCTACAGAAAAATGTAGCGAATTTTGCCCACGTTTAATTGCTTGTAACAATTGGCGATTTAACTCTTCAGGAGTGTCCCCAATCACTAATTGAGCAATGTTCCAGCCCTTCTTCCGATTAGAGAAATCACGAAGTGCCAAGTTAGCTTGAGAATCATTAGCATCATATAATGGCTTAATAACTAGCCCTTCATATGTTTTTGAAAAAATATTCTCAATCGGCTTCCCCTTTAACTGTGCTTCCGCTGCTTTTAACCAATCCTCGTATGTTACAGATTGGAATTGAGCATTATTTGACATGACCGCGCTTTCTTCTATTAAGAAGAAGCTTCCCCCTTTCAAATCATCAAATTTTCAAAGCCCCAAAGTTGTCCATAAAATCATTTTTCAATGCCCGATCTTCGAATTATTACAATAGTTAAGATAAATATTTTTGAAAAAACAAAAATATTTAACTATTTTTTATTTTATTATAGATTGAGCGGTCGTTCAATGACGTTCGCGTAATTATTGAATTGAAGAAAGGTGTTAAGATGCGAAAGGCTGACGCTGTCCGTACGAACGGTCTAGTTTCGGCTTCTAGCGATAAGGAGTATCTCCTTTTCTCAGTGCGTGGAGTCCTCCCGTTCAAACGACGTTAGGTAATCGCCGACACTTTTCTAGCAGCCTTCCGCTTCAGTTTCTAATCAAATTAGCAGCAATGTATAAAAAAACCAAAAATAAAAAGGAGCAACCAAGAGGCTACTCCTATTTTTATTAATATACAGATGTATTTTCTTTTGTTGTGTTTTCTAAAATTTCCTTCACACGTTGTAAGAAACGGCCACAAACTAATCCGTCTAATACGCGGTGATCTAATGACATACATAAGTTCACCATGTCACGAACAGCAATCATTCCATTATCCATTACTACAGGACGTTTTACAATGGATTCAACCTGTAAAATTGCAGCTTGAGGATAGTTAATGATTCCCATTGATTGAACTGATCCGAATGAACCTGTGTTATTTACAGTGAACGTTCCACCTTGCATTTCGTCAGATTTTAATGTTCCTGTACGTACTTTATGTGCAAGTTCAGAAATTTCACGCGCAATGCCCTTAATCGTTTTTTCATCCGCATTTTTGATTACTGGAACAAATAAAGCATCGTCTGTCGCTACGGCGATTGAGATATTGATGTCCTTCTTCTGAACAATTTTATCTCCTGCCCACATTGAGTTAATCATTGGGAACTCTTTTAATGCTTGAGCAACAGCTTTAACGAAGAACGCGAAGAATGTTAAGTTAAATCCTTCCTTCTTCTTAAACTCACCCTTAATTGAGTTGCGGTACTCTACAAGGTTTGTTACATCCACTTCCATCATTGTCCAAGCATGCGGAGCTTCATGTTTACTACGTAACATGTTAGCTGCAATCGCTTTACGTACACCAGACACAGGAATTTCAACATCTCCAGGGTATACAGGTACGTTAGGCGCCGGAGCCGCTTGCTTAGCAGGTTGAGCTTGAGGTGATGCTGCTTGTGGTGCAGCTTCAACTGCAGATGCTGCTGCAGGCTTATCGCTAGCTTTCGGAATGTTTCCGGACTCAACTAGAGCTAAGATATCTTTACGCGTAATACGTCCACCTTTACCAGACCCTTCTACTTGCGATAAATCGATATCATGCTCTTGAGCTAATTTTAATACTGCTGGAGAGAAGCGACCTTTATTCGCTGGGTCTTTCGCTACTGCTGCCTTTTTCGGTGCAGCTTCTTGTTTAGCAGTTTCTTCAACTTTCTCCTCTTTTACTTCTTCAGCTGGTGCTGCTTCAGAAGAACTTCCGCCTTCTACTTCAATTGTACAAATAACCTCGCCAACTGCTAATGTTTGTCCTTCTTGAGCCACTAACTCTTTAATGACTCCTGTGAAAGAAGAAGGTACTTCTGCATTTACTTTGTCTGTCATTACTTCTGCAATTGGGTCGTATTTATTTACTTTATCCCCTGGTGAGACGAGCCATTTCTCAATTGTACCTTCCGTTACACTCTCACCTAGCTGAGGCATCGTCATTTTTTCTAGTGCCACTTAGAATTACCTCCTTGTCGCTATCCATTCGTTCGAATTAAAATTCCGCTAATTCACGCATCGCTTTTTCAACTTTATCTGGGTTTACCATGAAGAATTTCTCCATAGTCGGAGCGTATGGCATCGCCGGTACATCAGGTCCAGCTAGACGCTTAATCGGTGCATCTAAATCGAATAAGCAGTTTTCAGCAATGATCGCCGATACTTCACCCATTACGCTTCCTTCTTTATTATCCTCTGTAACAAGAAGTACTTTACCTGTTTTTTGAGCCGCTTCAATAATTGCTTCTTTATCAAGTGGATAAATTGTACGTAAGTCTAAAATGTGAGCGGAAATTCCGTCTTTTGCTAAACGCTCTGCCGCTTGTAAAGCGAAGTGAACACATAATCCGTAAGTGATAACCGTGATGTCTTCACCTTCACGTTTTACATCCGCTTTGCCAATTGGTAATGTGTAATCATCTTCAGGTACTTCTCCTTTAATTAAGCGGTAAGCACGCTTATGTTCGAAGAATAGCACCGGATCTTCGTCACGAATTGCAGCTTTTAAAAGTCCTTTCACATCATAAGGTGTTGAAGGCATAACAATCTTTAATCCTGGTTGATTTGCAAACACTGCTTCAACGGATTGAGAGTGATAAAGCGCTCCGTGTACTCCCCCACCATAAGGTGCACGAATTGTAATTGGACAAGTCCAATCGTTATTCGAACGGTAACGGATACGAGCTGCTTCTGAAATGATTTGGTTTACAGCCGGCATGATAAAGTCCGCAAACTGCATTTCAGCTACTGGACGCATTCCGTACATTGCCGCTCCAATACCTACGCCGGCAATTGCAGATTCAGCAAGTGGTGTATCTAGCACTCGCGCTTCACCAAATTGCTCATACAATCCGTGTGTCGCTTTGAATACCCCACCTTTTTTACCTACGTCTTCACCAAGTACAAATACTTTCTCATCACGTTCCATTTCTTCACGAAGTGCCATCGTTACGGCATCAATATAAGAAATTACTGGCATTCAAATTCCCCCTTACTCAGCGTAAACATGTTTAAGTGCATGTTCAGGATCTGCATACGGAGCATTTTCCGCATAGTCAGTTGCTTCGTTTACGATTTTCATTACTTTGTCTAAGATTTCTTTTTCCTTCTCTTCTGTCATGACTCCTACTTCTTTCAAGTAAGTAGCAAATTTAATAATCGGATCATTTTTCTTCGCTTCTGCTACTTCTTCTTGCTCACGGTAGCTGCGATCATCATCGTCAGAAGAGTGTGGAGTTAAACGATAAGATACAGTTTCAATTAATGTCGGACCTTCACCACGAATTCCGCGCTCTCTTGCTTCTTTTACAACTTTATATACTTCTAATGGATCGTTTCCATCAACTGTGTATCCAGGCATACCATAACCGATTGCACGATCAGATACATTTTCACAAGCAAGCTGCTTTTCAACAGGTACGGAAATTGCATATTTATTGTTTTCACACATGAAGATAACAGGTAGCTTATGAACTCCAGCGAAGTTCGCTCCTTCGTGGAAGTCTCCTTGGTTTGAAGACCCTTCACCGAATGTTACAAATGTACATAATTCTTTATTTTCCATCTTTCCTGCTAACGCAATACCAACTGCATGTGGAACCTGTGTTGTAACTGGAGAAGAACCTGTTACGATACGATTTTCCTTTTGACCAAAGTGACCTGGCATTTGACGTCCACCAGAGTTTGGATCTTCTGCTTTCGCAAATCCTGATAACATAAGGTCTTTTGCAGTCATACCGAACGTTAATACTACACCCATATCACGGTAGTACGGTAATACATAATCCTTTTCACGGTCTAAAGCAAATGCTGCTCCAACCTGTGCTGCTTCTTGTCCTTGACAAGAAATAACGAAAGGAATTTTACCTGAACGGTTTAGTAGCCACATACGCTCATCAACTTTACGAGCTAGTAGCATTGTTTCATACATTTCTAATACTTTATCATCTGTTAACCCTAATGCTTTATGACGATTTTCAGCCATATGAAAACCTCCTTAATTCAGTAATTAGCTATGAATCGCTTTGCCATCCACTGCAAGAGCAGCTTCACCAATAGCTTCAGATAATGTTGGATGTGGATGAATAGTATGTCCGATTTCCCAAGGAGTCGCATCTAAAACTTTCGCAAGTCCTGCTTCAGAAATCATATCAGTCACATGAGGACCAATCATATGCACACCTAGTAAATCATCTGTATCTTTGTCAGCAATAATTTTAACAAAGCCGTCAGACTCACCAAATACTAAAGCTTTACCAATTGCACGGAATTGGAACTTACCAGTTTTAACATTAAAGCCCTTTTCCTTCGCTTGCTCCTCAGTTAAACCGACACTTGCTGTTTCTGGGCTAGAGTAAACACATTTAGATACATTGTCATAGTTAATTGGATCAGGATTTTCTCCCGCGATGTGTTCAACTGCTACAATCCCTTCATGAGATGCAACGTGAGCTAATTGTAAACCACCGATAACATCGCCAATTGCGTAAATATGAGATTCTTTTGTTTGGAAGTATTCGTTTGTCACGATGAAACCTTTTTCGATTTCAATATCCGTGTTTTCTAATCCAATACCTTCCACATTCGCTTGACGACCAACAGAAACTAAAATCTTATCAGCAGTAAACGATTTCTGCTCACCTTTATGTTCTGCACTAATTGTCACACCTTCACCTTTTTGTAACGTTTCAGGGAGAACTTTAGCACTTGTCACGATGTTTACGCCACGTTTTTTCATTAAGCGTTCCATTTCGCGTGAAATATCTTTGTCTTCAGTCGGTAAGATGCGATCTGCATATTCAAGTACCGTAACTTCTACGCCGAAATCGTGTAGCATGGACGCCCACTCGATTCCAATTACGCCTCCACCAACAATAATGATGGATTTTGGTAAGGATTCCATTTGCAACGCTTCATCCGAAGTCATAACAAACTCGCCATCAATATCTAAACCAGGTAATGTACGAGGACGAGAGCCTGTTGCAATAATTACGTTTTTCGGAATTAGCATTTCATTTTCTTCACCGTTGTTCATTTCAACAGAAATTGTACCAGGCATTGGAGAGAAAATAGAAGGTCCTAAAATACGACCAGTTCCTTCATATACGTCAATCTTTCCTTTTTTCATTAAGCCTTGTACACCTTGATGAAGCTGACTAATAATTTTATTTTTACGTTCTTGAACTTTCAAGAAGTTAAGCTTTACATCTGACGTTTCAACGCCAAAATCTTCACTATGCTTCGTTTGCGCATAAACTTCCGCACTGCGAAGTAGCGCTTTACTTGGAATACATCCTGCATGAAGGCATGTACCACCAAGTTTTGCTTTTTCTACGACTGCTGTTTTTAACCCTAATTGAGAAGCACGAATAGCTGCTACGTAACCACCCGTACCACCACCTAATATGACTAAATCATATTCAGTTGCCATGTCTTTAACTCCTTTCTTAGTTCAGAACTTTTGCTTTTACGCCACCAGGATAAACTTTTGCTTCTTCTTCTCCTCGAAGGACACGAAGAGCACCTTCTGCAAGAGCTTGTAATTCATTTTCGCCTGGGTAGACAACAACATCGGCAATCCAGTCGATATGAGATGAAATTTCTTGTACAAACTCTTTTCCGTATGCAAGACCGCCAGTTAAAACGATTGCGTCGACTTTTCCTTTTAGCACTGCACTAGCTGCACCAATTTCTTTTGCAATTTGATACGCCATTGCATCATAAACTAATTTCGCGTTTTCATCGCCGTTTTCAATCATTTTTTCTACTGTCACTGCATCATTTGTTCCTAAGTAGCCTACTAGTCCACCTTGTCCAACTAGCTTTTTCATGATTTCCTCACGGTAGTATTCTCCAGAATAGCACATTTCAACCAAAGAACCTGCTGGGACAGTTCCTGCACGTTCTGGACTGAATGGACCATCTCCATGAAGACCATTATTTACGTCAATGACACGTCCATCCTTATGGGCACCAACTGTAATTCCTCCACCCATGTGTGTGACAATTAAGTTCATTTCTTCATATTTCTTGTTGTACTGAGCTGCGACTTTACGAGCAACTGCTTTTTGATTCAGTGCATGGAAAATACTTACGCGCTCAATTCCAGCAACTCCAGAAATTTTGGCAACCTCTTGCATCTCATCAACAACTACAGGGTCTACGATAAAGGATGGGATATTTAATCCTGTCGCGATTTCGTAAGCAAGAATACCACCTAAGTTAGAAGCATGCTGACCTGCAAAACCAACACGTAAGTCTTCTAGCATTGCGTCATTTACTTCATATGTTCCACCTTCAATTGGACGAAGTAATCCACCACGACCACAAACAGCACTTAATTTCGAAACGTTAATACCTTCTGCATCTAACGTCTCTAAGATCATTTGCTTACGGAATTCGTATTGATCGATAATTGTTTCAAATGAGTTAATTTTATCTGAATCATGGCGAATCGTTTTTTCAAATACAGAACGTTCACCGTCAAACACACCGATTTTCGTTGAGGTTGACCCAGGGTTGATGACAAGAATTCTAAATTCTTTCTCTTGCACGATGATGACCTCCGTTTATAAACATGTTTTGAAGTAGTAACTTCAAAACATGAAGTTACTACTTCTTATTTACTCTTTCGTTTATCATTAACGACCGCGACGACGGCTTAAGATGCTTTGACCGTTTTGTAAGAATTGGCTACGAGATTTACGCATTGTTTCAATACGCTCTTCTGCTAAGCGGTCTGCTGCAACATATGAAGGGATGTTATCACGCTTAGCGATTTCGAATACACGCTCAATGTTGTTGTAGATTTGTTCTACACGCTTCATTGCACGCTCACGGTTGTATCCGTATAATTCGTCTGCAACGTTGATAACGCCACCTGCGTTAATTACATAGTCAGGCGCATAAACGATACCCATTTCTGTAATAATGTCGCCGTGTTTCGCTTCACGGAGCTGGTTGTTTGCAGCCCCCGCAATTACTTTAGCTTTTAATTGAGGGATTGTTTCATCGTTGATAATTCCACCAAGTGCACATGGTGCGAAAATATCACAATCTACGCTGTAAATATCATTAATATCAACTGCTTTTGCACCAAACTCTTCAACTACGCGCTGAACAGCTTCTTTATTGATATCAGTTACGATTAATTTTGCACCTTCTTCATGTAAGTGACGGCATAAGTTGTAAGCAACGTTACCTACACCTTGAACTGCAATTACTTTACCTTCTAATGAATCTGTACCGAAAGCTTCTTTCGCAGCAGCTTTCATTCCGCGATATACTCCGTAAGCTGTTACTGGAGATGGGTTACCAGAAGAACCGAATGCAGGAGAGATTCCTGTTACATAATCAGTTTCTTCATAGATTAAGTCCATGTCAGCTACAGTTGTACCTACATCCTCAGCAGTAATGTAACGACCATTTAATCCTTGGATGAAGCGACCGAATGCACGGAACATTGCTTCGTTCTTATCTTTACGTGGATCACCGATGATAACTGTCTTACCTCCACCTAGGTTTAATCCAGCAGCAGCATTTTTATAAGTCATACCACGTGCTAAACGAAGCGCATCTTCAATTGCTGCTTCTTCAGAATCGTATGTCCACATACGAGTTCCACCAAGAGCAGGACCTAAAGTTGTATCATGAATTGCGATAATCGCTTTTAATCCAGATTCTTTATCTTGACAGAATACTAATTGCTCGTAGTCATAAGTTTCCATATACTTGAAAATTTCCATTATAGATTCCCCCTAAAATTATTTTGCAGAACAAATAGCTAAAGCTAATGAATACAATTTACTTTCAGCCGAATCTGCACGACTCGTTAAGACAATCGGTGCTTTTGCACCAGCAATGACAGCACCTACTTTTGCTTTCGCAAAGTAAATAAGTGATTTATAAAGGATATTTCCTGCTTCAATCACAGGTACTAATAATATATCCGCAGCACCGGCTACTTCACTCGTGATGCCCTTATGCTCTGCTGCTTTAATGGATACCGCGTTATCAAGGGCAAGTGGCCCATCAATAATACAATTCGGAATTTGACCTCTCGCATTCATTTGGGTTAATGCAGCCGCATCAAGTGTTGCTTGCATTTGTGGGTTTACGGTTTCAACAGCAGCAATCGGAGCAACTTTTGGCATTTCAATACCAATAGCGGTTGCAATTTCAACTGCATTGCTCACAATTTGTGCTTTTTGTTGTAAATCAGGTGCTATATTCATCGCAGCGTCCGTAACAATCATATAGCGATCGTACCCCGGAACTTCAAATACTGCGACATGAGATAATACTTTCCCCGTGCGAAGTCCAAATTCTTTATTTAAAACTGCTTTTAAAATCGTTGATGTTGGAACATTTCCTTTCATCACAACATCAGCTTCTTTTTGAGATACTGCTTTTACAGCCATTTCAGCAGACATTTGCTTAGAAGTTGTGTGCACAACTTTTACACCGTCTTGCTGAATGCTTTTTTCGCGTAATAGATGATGAATTTTTTCCTCATCACCAAATAATAAAAAGTTTGCTATACGCTTTTCTAGAGCAGCTTTAACTGCTTCAATTACTTCTTCATCTTCTGCTTGAGCAACTGCAACAGTTTTACCTTCTAATTGGGCTGCTTTCGTAAGCAAATCGTCTAACTTCATTCATGCCTCAACCCTTCCGAAGTATAGTTAGCATATTTTTTAGCACCCACTCATATTATTAGCAAGAAGTGTGCCAACTTCAATTTCGCTGAAAACGCTTTATTTTTAATTCTTTTCATATGCAATTTATTTCACACTACGCAAATTATTGCGTGTTACTTTTTGCAAGATTATACTTTTCCATTTTATAATATAAATTCCGTATGGAAATCCCTAGCATTTGTGCCGTTTTTGTTCGATTATAATCATTTTCTTCTAGAGCTCGTTTTATGACATCCGCTTCGAATTGATCGATCAAATCAGACAGTCGAGCAGTATTAGTATTAACAAAATCATTTATTTTCTTCACATTATTTTTCTCGTGAGCTCCTTCTAATTGAGGTAAGTGCTCTTTTTTTATAATCGTTTCATGGTGGTGCATAAAAATAATGGAGCGTCCTAATATATTTTCCAACTCCCTTACATTCCCTGGCCATTGATAACGCAAAAACACATCCATCGCTTCTTCACTAATCCCCTCTACGTTTCGACCATAGTCCTGATTAATTTTTCCAATCAAATAATTACATATTGCTGGAATGTCTTCTTTCCGCAGCCTTAATGGAGGAATCGAGATTGGGTAGCGATTGAGTCGATAATACAAATCTTCACGGAAATCTCCATCCGCCATGGCTTTTTCTAAATTCACATTTGTAGCTGCAATGATTCGAACATTGATTGGAATCGGCTTCGTTCCTCCAACCCGTACTATTTCTTTTTCTTGTAATACTCGCAATAATTTAGCTTGCATATGCGCCGAGAGCTCTCCTATTTCATCTAAAAAGATACTGCCATTATTGGCCTCTTCAAAATACCCTCGCTTCCCTCCACGTCTCGCTCCCGAAAACGCTCCTTCTTCATATCCGAACAATTCACTTTCCAACAACGATTCTGAAATCGCGGCACAATTTACGCGAATAAACTTATTAAATTTCCGATCACTCGCATTATGTATAGCATGGGCAAAAAGTTCTTTTCCCGTACCTGATTCACCTCTTAATAAAATCGTTGCAGGCGTTTTTGCTCCTAGTTTCGCTTGCTCGATCGCAACCTTCATTTCTTCACTTCCACCAATGATATCATCGAAGGAATACTTCGCTTCTAGCGTTCGAATAATTTGACGCGCCCGGTTCAATTCATTCGTGAGCGTTTGAATTTCGGACACATCATGAATAACCCCTACACTACCTTTTAGCTTTCCATCTACGATGATAGGAGCTACATTTACGATAACATCTTTTTTGTTAGGACCTACTTTCATCCGTACACCACGAACGGGTCTTCTTGTTTTCAAAACTTGCATATGCATACTTTCCCCTTCAGAAATATCAATTTCTGCGGGCTTTCCAATTACATCTTCCTCTGTTAATCCTGTCATACGTGTGTAAGCTCTATTAATTAACAATCCTCTTCCTTCCTCATCTACGACCGATATCGCTTCTTCCGAGGATTGAATCGTTGCTTTTAACATGGTTTGAATCTCTTTTAAGTTTGTAATTTCTTCTGCAAGTTGTTCCACTTCCGTTATGTCTTTAAATATAGATAAAGCTCCGTACAATTTTCCCTTATCATCCATGATTGGGATTCGCGTTGTAACAATGGAAACACCGTTATGTAAAAGGAGTTGCTGATTAACCTCAATCATACGGGTAGAAAGCACTTTCATTAATTGACTTGTCGGCATGACATCTTGAATGAATTGCCCTAGCACTTCCTTCCCTTTCATTCCTGTAACTTTTTCTGCTGTTTTATTAAACAGGAAAATTCGACCGTTTACATCAATGCCAATCATTCCATCATTAGTTGAGTTAAAAATCGTCTCTTGAATAAATGTTTTATGTTCTAATTTCTCGATTAACGTTTCCTTCTCATTCATTAACTGAGACATTATCATGGCGATTGTTCCAGGGATAATAACGACATGCTCGTGTCGTACGTTCATTAACTCCTTCGTAAGTAGATCATCCCCAGTCGCTTCAATGATGATGTCCATTTGTTCAGTAAGAATAGGCTTCCAATCTGTGCTGGTTAAAATGCCAAGCTCTTGCGCTAACTTCATCCCAGGGGCATCTGGATTTTTGTCAACAACTGCAACAATTTGCAGCATTTGGGCATTGTGTAAATTTTTTATAAGAGCAGTTCCTCCTCTTCCAGCTCCAATAATCATCACTTTTTGCATAGAAATTCCTCCTCCCCCCGAATTTTATGGAAATTCATGAAATTTTTTGCACTATTCACATTTCATCATACCACGTTTCAGGTAGTTGACAAATGGTTAAATAAGGTTAAAAATAAAGTGAAACGAAATTGTAGTTACTTTTTATAGGTCGTTTATAAGCGTTTACTAGCATTTAAGTGATACCTAATGAGTAGAAATTTTCATGAAGGGACTTTCGTCAAAATGGTGAGATTAATCGCATTGCTAATAATGATTATCCCCGGTGTCATTGCAGCATATGGCATAAAATTAATGAGGGATATGGTATTTGGTATCTTGCAGCCTCCATTCCCATTCCTTTGGTTGCAATTTTTGACTGGACTTTTATTTTTTCTAATAGGATTAGCATTTATTAGCGGTTTTATTTTGCATCGCGATCGAAAGCGAAACAAAGTACAATCTCGCTTCCAAAAAAAGAACTAGTCGGTTAGGAATCGACTAGTTCTTTTCTTATCCTATAGGCTTTTTCGACATCATCAGTAATAATCGCATCAACACCTAATTTCATAAGCCTTTTTAATTCATTTTCTTTATTCACCGTATAGGGGCGTACCGGCACTCCATTTTTCTTTGCTTGATTTACAATATCTTCTCTTTGTAAAGACTTGTAATGAGGGTGTAATCCTTCAACACCAATATTTGTACAGTACTTCCACGGTTCATAAAGCCATTCATTATACAGTATTGCCATCTCTATGTCTGGAAACGTTTTTTTCAGCTCCACCAAGCTATAATGATTAAAAGATGAAAGGACTGTATATGGCGTCCAATGATATTTCTTTATGAGGCGGGCAATCTTCTCCCCTATTCCCGGATAGGTTACTACGCTATTTTTCAATTCAATATTAAATATGAAAGGTCTGGATTTCCCTTTCACCCATTTAAAAACTTCATCTAATGTTGGAATCGGACATTGCCCTTTAAAAGCTGAAAATTTATATGAAGCGTCAATCATTTTCATCTCTTCAAACGTGTAATCCATTATCCAACCTGTTACATTCGTTGTTCGATCTAGCATTTCATCGTGGATGACCACTAATTCCCCATCTTTTGTCATTTGAACATCAAATTCTATGCCATCTGCTCCAGCTACATATGCCGCTTCAAAGGAGATCATCGTATTTTCTGGATAAACCTTACTCATCCCACGGTGAGCAATGATTTTTGTCATCTTAATCCTCTCTTCCAATAAAATAACCCAATAAATTTGTACAACTTATTGGGCAACAAACAGCAGATTATAAATTATTCCTCACGCTTTCAAGAAGCTTTATGCTCGAGACGTAATTTATCAGCAACCATTGCGATAAACTCTGAATTTGTCGGTTTTGCCTTTGACATACTGACGGTATATCCAAATAAATTCGAAATGGACTCAATATTCCCTCTGCTCCACGCAACTTCGATGGCATGACGAATGGCACGTTCAACTCGAGATGCAGTTGTGTTATATTTTTTAGCAATGTCTGGGTATAATACTTTCGTTATCGATCCCAGCAGTTCGATATCGTTATAAACCATTGAAATGGCTTCACGTAAATATTGGTATCCTTTAATGTGAGCCGGTACACCGATTTCATGAATAATACTTGTAATCATTGCGTCTAAATTCGTCGCCTTTTCTTCCGGCTTAGGTGCAGGGCGTTTAAGGATTGGTGAAGCTTTTCCACTTACTTGACGAATATGACTGGCTAAACTTTCCATGTCAAACGGCTTTAAAATAAAATAAGCAGCCCCTAAGTCGACCGCCTTCTTCGTCACATCTTCTTGACCAAAAGCAGTTAACATGATAACGTTCAATTGTTTTGGAATGTCTAATTCTCGCATCTTTTCTAGTACAGCAAGACCATCTAAATGAGGCATAATAATATCCAATAAGAGCACATCCGGTTTCTTTTCCGATAACAACTTTAAGCAATCTTGACCATTATGAGCTACTCCAACCACTTCCATATCATCAAGACTTGATAAATATTCTTCCAACAAGGCCACAAGCTCTTTATTATCATCAACAATACAAACTTTAATTTTTTTCACGCTTTATCCTCCCCATATAGGTATTCCCATATCAATAATAGCGTATGAATTGTCTAAAAGTAGTTTTCGACAATTCTCCATAGAATCCTCTTTATTTTTCAAAAAAACTGAAGAGTGACAATTTCCTTCAAAATTCTCCGTTTTTCTCATATATTCGACTTAAATGGTTTTTCACAATTCGATAAAAGGATATGTCGAAAAATCTTTAATTATTACCTATATTTTACCGAAGCTCTGACAATAAATAAAGGATAAGCGATAAAGGTGAACGATTTTACTCAACACTGGTCTGTGAATGCAAATCTTCATGAATGATTTTGACCTGAACAACAATTTTTTAGAAAAGCGCCCTAAAAAAGTAATAAGAAACATACATGATTTTACACTCACACCCCGGACATGAAAATTTATTCTCCCCGGGGTTTCCTTTCTACCATCTATCTATCATGATCGATTATTCAGCTCATAGGTAATTTTTATTTTCACAGAAAAAGCGCAAGTCCTTAGGCGAAGGGCGCTGGAGGACCCTCTAGGAGGCTTCCGTCGCCACAGCAGGGCCGAAGCGACCCGAGCTGATGGCGCTTGGAGCTAGACACCAAAAAAACTGTAAAGAGAATCCTTTAACACTTTATTGAACTTAAATTTCTGTAACAATCAAAAAACGAGCTAATATTTAGCTCGCTTCTTTTTGATCTTTCTTCTGATAAATATCAATTCCCGCATCTTGTAACATCCACTCAATGTGCACACCGTATCCAGAAGTTGGGTCGTTGACGAATACATGTGTTACTGCTCCTATTATCTTTCCATCTTGAATAATGGGACTACCACTCATTCCTTGAACAATACCACCCGTTTTCTCTAACAACTTTGAATCAGTTATTTTTATAACCATACCTTTTGTTGCAGGAAACTTTTGGTTAACCGTACTAACAATTTCAACATCATACGCTTCAACTTTATCCTTTTCCACAACGGTTAAAATCTTAGCTGGCCCTTTTTTCACTTCATGAGAAAGAGCGATAGGCAAAGGCTGATCCATTACACCATTTTGAAGTCCTTTCTCTAACTGCCCGAAAATCCCAAATGGAGTATTACGTGAGATGTTTCCAATAATTTCTTTGTTATCAGAAAATCTTGCTAATTTTTCACCTGGGCTTCCATTACTGCCTTTCTCTATAGAGGTGACAGTTGAGCGAACAATTTTTCCATCATGGACGACAATTGGCTTTTTTGTGTCCATATCTGAAATCACATGCCCCAATGCACCAAATTTTTTTGAATTTGGTTCGTAAAAAGTCATGGTTCCAATTCCTGCTGCAGAATCACGAATATATAGCCCAATTCTATACGATTGGTCATGCTCTGATTTAACAGGGGTCAAAGTAGTTTCAATTAATTGGTCGTTTCGTTTCACTACCAATTGTAGTGGACTACCTGTTTTTCCAGATTTCTCGATGAAAGGAGTTACATCATTCATCTTCTCAATTTTCGTACCGTTTATCTTTGTAATAATATCTCCGATTTGAATTCCAGCATTTTCTCCAGGTGATGCTTTCCCCTGGCTAGTTTCAATTTGATGAAATCCTACAACTAGTACACCTAATGTATTCAATTTCACTCCAATTGATTGGCCTCCAGGGACCACTTTCAAATCAGGTACAACATCGACGGAAACCTTCTTTAATGGGAATCCGTTAAAATCAAACACGACATCCCCTTGTCCATTTGATTGTCCTCGAATTTCTAGCTCATTTTCATCTTTACCAATTTTAAAAGCATTCGTGGTCTGGTCATGGATTTCTGAATTTACGGGTAATGCGTTAATTTTAACGTTTTGATGCTCAAAAACGGTAAGGTGTTTAGGCATTGATACATATTCATGAACAGGTTTGGCAAAACCTATACAAAGTAAAGAAACAAGGAGAATTGCACCAATTATTTTTCTTATTTGTAAACCTTTCATCTTTTCACTCTCCTCGCTCCCATCCACACCATATTTTTTATATGGCTACATTCATTAATTTTTCCTTGTCCAAGTTCAAATATAACTGCAAATATAAGAATTTAATGGAGAATTAAAGAAATGAATGAAACGAAAAGTTTTTCGGTTAAGGATTGTGGCATTCAGGACGAGGGAAAGCTTACAATGCTGTTAAAAAAGGCTTGACTTCTCTGGGAGTTAGACTGCGAGGACTTAATGAGTTTGCTCGACTTTCATACTGAATCGCGAAATGTTAAATTTTTATGATCGGAAACTGTCACTCCAAAAAAAAAGAAGAAGCCTTAAAGGCTTCAACTTTTAACGGTATGTGCTAATTGTAATAACTCTTTTGCGTGTTGTTTTGTTAATTCCGTTACTTCCACGCCCGCAATCATTCGGCCAATTTCTTTAATTTTTTCATCTTGTTCAAGTGGCTTTACACTTGTTTTCGTTCGACCATCTTTCGTTTCCTTGGAAATAAAAAGATGTGTATCCGCCATTGCAGCCACTTGCGGTAAATGGGTGATACATAATACTTGAGAGCCTTCTGAAACTTTGTAAATTTTTTCGCCGATTGCTTGCGCTACTCGTCCACTTACCCCCGTATCTACCTCGTCAAATATAATTGAAGTAATACCTTGGTGTTTTGAAAATATCGATTTCATCGCCAGCATAATACGAGATAATTCCCCACCTGAGGCGACTTTAGCAAGGGGTTTTAACGGCTCACCAGGGTTCGTAGATATGTAAAACTCTACTCGATCAATTCCTTCTTGAGTAAAGTTAACGTCTTCCGTTTCTGTTAAGAACTGCACCGAGAAAGTCGTTTTATCCATATACAGCGCCTTAAGTTCTTCCATAATTTTTTCTGTTAAGGTTTTCGCCCATTTTTTTCTTATTTTAGAAATATTTTTTGCTTCTACGAGCAAATCGTTACGTATAGATTGAAGTTCTTCGCGTATTTTATGAATGTGACTATCCCGATTGGTTAACGTTTCAATTTCTTCTTCAATTTTAGCGGCGTATGCTAAAATTTCATCGACTGAATGACCGTATTTTCGTTTCAAGTGGTTGATTTCATTCAAGCGAGATTCAATCGTATTTAATCTTTCTGGGTCAAATTCAAGCGTATCGAGCTCATTTCGCAATTGATAAGTTATATCTTCAATTATGTAATAATGATTGGATACCGTTTCGGACAGTGTTTGCAAGGTGTCATTAATATCCGCAACATCTTCTAAATGACTCATAGCTACCCCTAGCCAGTCAAGTCCACGCTGGTCCCCTTGCAAAGCATTGTATGCATTTTGCATTGCTTTATATACTTTTTCAAAATTAACGATTTGTTTTCGTTCTTCTTGTAACCTTACATCTTCCTCCGGCTCTAAACCTGCTGATTCTATTTCATTAAGCTGAAATTGAATCAAATCCAAACGATGTGCCATTTCTTGTTCATTATCAGATAATCGTTTTAATCGATTAGAAAGCTCTACGTACCGATTATACAGTTCTAAGTAATCTCCTTTGGCTCGTTTTACTTCTTCACCACCAAATTCATCGAGCAAATGTAAGTGATGATGTTCATCCATCAGTTCTTGATTGTCGTGTTGACCATGTATATCAACAAGCAACCTTCCGATTTCACGTAATACCGCTATCGTTACGAGCTTTCCGTTCACTCTACAAACACTTTTTCCATTTGCTCCAATATCCCTGCGTAATATAACCATCCCATCTTGAAGATCAATGCCGAATTCTTCACACTTTTTAACACATGGATGCTTTTCATGGTCAAGCAAAAACAAACCCTCTATCTCAGCTTTTTTCTCACCGTAACGAACAAATTCAGAAGAGCCTCTTCCACCAGCTAACAATGAAATTGCATCAATAATAATCGATTTACCGGCGCCTGTTTCCCCTGTTAACACCGTTAATCCTTTTTCAAACGATACTGTCAACGATTCGATAATTGCAAAATTACGAATGGATATTTCCGCTAACACATTAATTCACCTCTGTCGGTTGGGTTAAAGCATGTCCAAGAAACGATTCGTTAAAACTTCCGTATCTTCAGCCGTACGGCAAATGATTAATATTGTATCATCTCCACAGATCGTTCCTAAAATTTCTTCCCAATCTAGGTTATCAATTAATGCCCCTATTGCATTTGCATTACCAGGCATTGTTTTCATAACAAGCAAATGCCCTGCAGCATCAATTTTGACAAACGCATCCATTAAAGCTCGCTTTAATTTTTGGAGTGGGTTAAACCGTTGATCTGCTGGAAGGCTATACTTATAACGACCATCCGGCATTGGAACTTTCACTAAATGTAATTCCTTAATATCACGAGAAACGGTCGCCTGTGTCACATTAAAACCTGCGTTCTTTAGCATGTCAACAAGCTCATCTTGTGTTTCAACCTCAAAGTTTGTAATTAATTCACGAATCTTTATATGTCTTTGCCCTTTATTCATTTTGGCACCTCTCAAACTTTTCTCTAATCTCATGTTATCCAAATTAGCTTAAAAAGTACACGCATTCATTTGTTATCATTTACCAATCACTTTTTTGACATTGAAAACAGGAATAGCATTGGCTATCCCTGTAATGAATCTTCTCCTGTATTCGTCGATTTTTTTAACTGTTCATGGGCATTTAAAACAATTTCTTTAATCGATTTTTGAATGTCGTTTTGGCCACATTCTATATTTCCTTCAAAATGTAAATGAAGGAGGAACTCGATATTACCATCCCCACCAGTTATGGGTGAATGAGTTAAATGTTTGCAATGGAAACCTTCATTAATAGCAAAACTAGTGATGTCATTTAAGACTTGTTCATGAACAGATGGATCACGAACAATTCCTTTTTTTCCGACGTTTTCTTTTCCTGCTTCAAACTGCGGCTTAACGAGTGCAACGATTTGGCTGTTAGGAACAAGAATCGTTTTTAGTACAGGTAATATGAGACGTAGCGAGATGAAAGAAACATCAATGGATGCAAATTGTGGCATTCCCTTTTGAAAGTCAGCCGCTGTCACATAGCGGAAATTCGTTCTTTCCATAACTTCTACTCGATCATCCTGCCTCAACTTCCATGCAAGTTGGTTATAACCAACGTCAATGGCATATGACATTTTAGCGCCATTTTGAAGTCCGCAATCCGTAAATCCTCCTGTAGAAGAACCGATATCTACCATGGTTAAATCGTTTAAATTAAGATTAAACTCTCGTATCGCCTTTTCAAGCTTTAATCCCCCTCGACTCACATATGGCAACACGTTTCCTTTTATAGTAAGGGGGATATCAACTTCTACTTTTTCACCAGGCTTATCCATTCGTTGCTCGTTGCTATATACGAGCCCTGCCATTATGGACCTTTTTGCTTTCTCTCTAGATTCAACAAGACCTCGTTCTACGAGTAAAACATCTAAACGTTCTTTTTTAGCCATAATTCCTTCCTTTTTCTACTGCTGGTATCATTGTTAAAATTTGTTCTAAGATCGCGTTTTTCGTTAAGTTCACTTCTTCCAATAACTTTGATACGCTTCCATGTTCAACGAACGTATCAGGTATACCTAATCGCCTAATAACAGCACCGTCGTATCCATGTTCTGAAGCGAACTCAAGGATTCCACTACCGAAACCACCTTGTAATACTCCTTCTTCGATCGTTAACACAGGCTTGTTCATTGATAAAATCTGATGGAGCATCTCTTTATCAAAAGGCTTAATAAAACGAGCATTTACAACCTGTACAGAAACACCTTTCTCCTCAAGGTCCTCTGCAGCTTCAAGGGCCATACCAATTGTTGTTCCAAACGTAAGAATCGTGGCGTCCCTACCTTCCTTCAACACTTCCCACGATCCAATTGGTATCGGCTTTAACTCCTCATCAAGTGGAACACCTAAACCATTCCCTCGCGGATAACGTAAGGCAATCGGTCCATCATCGTATGTCAACGCCGTACAAACCATATGCTGTCCTTCATTTTCATCTTTCGGCATCATCAATACAAGATTCGGAATATGCCTTAAGAAAGCGATATCAAACACACCATGGTGCGTATCTCCATCAGCTCCAACAAGACCCGATCGGTCAATACCAAAGAACACGTTCAAATTTTGTCGGCATACATCGTGAACAACTTGATCGTATCCACGTTGTAAAAACGTTGAATAAATTGCCAAGAACGGTTTCATCTTATCTTGAGCTAAGCCAGCAGCTAATGTTACAGAATGTTGCTCAGCAATCCCTACATCAAATAGACGGTCAGGAAATTCTTCACCAAAGCCGACCAGCTTGGAGCCTACTGGCATCGCAGGAGTAATAGCTACAATTCGTTCGTCGTTTCTTGCCATTTTCCTTACAGTTTCACTTATGATACCACTCCAAGAAGGAGGACTATTTTTTGGTTTAATAATATCTCCCGTTTCAATTTTATAAGGTCCCGTTCCATGCCATGTACCGACCTTGTCAGATTCAGCTGGTAAATAGCCTTTCCCTTTTTTCGTTAGTACATGAAGTAAAACCGGCCCCTTCGTCTTTTTTGCATACCGTAAATTCTCGAATAAATCATCAAAGTTGTGACCATCCACTGGGCCTAGATATGTAAATCCTAGTTCCTCAAAAAACATCCCAGAAACAAAGAAATACTTTAAACTATCTTTTACGCGTTCAGCAGTGGAAGCTAGTTTCCCCCCTACCGCTGGGACTTTCTTGAGTAAATATTCTAATTCATCTTTCACCCAATGATACTTTCCTGCAGTCCGAAGTCTTCCTAAAACATTATGAAGAGCACCTACGTTCGGCGCAATTGACATTTCATTGTCATTTAAGACGACGATTATATCTTTCTGTTCATGACCGATATGATTTAGCGCCTCCAGTGCCATACCACCCGTTAACGCACCGTCACCGATAATCGGAATGATATGCTCATCTGTCCCTTTTAAATCACGAGCTATGACCATTCCCATTGCAGCCGATAACGAAGTCGAGCTGTGTCCTGTTTCCCATACATCATGTTCACTTTCAGAACGCTTCGGAAAGCCAGATAACCCTTTGTATTGTCTAAGTGTATCAAACTGGGCAGCTCTTCCAGTTAAAATTTTGTGAACATATGATTGGTGGCCAACATCCCAGATAAACTTATCTTTCGGACTATCAAACACTTTGTGTAATGCAATCGTTAATTCAACGACACCAAGGTTCGGTCCAATATGTCCTCCGGTTACGGATAATTTGTTAATTAAAAATGATCGAATCTCTTCACTTAATGTTTCTAGCTCTTGATTCGATAGTTTTTTTAGAAATGATGGATTCTTTATAGATAATAGATCCAAAAGGACCACTCACTTTCGATTCTGGTTTCGATTCTTTTTATTTTTACCTTTGTTTTCTTTTAACAATACAATATTAAACCGGTTTTCTAAAAAATAAAATAGTTTTCCGACTTGAAATATTATATCTGTAGAATATTGAATAGCAAACGTTTTACCAAGAGATTTTCCGCCTACTGTTAAAGCAGCTACGACACTTGTGAAGATAACAGAAACCACTAATTCAAAGGCAGATCCTTGTTCATAATGAAAATTTAATGTTAATTGTAGAACAACAATGGCTGAAGCCGTACCACTAATTATCCCTGAAATATCTCCAATGACGTCATTACAGAAGTTTGCAAAACGATCTGCATTTCGAATAATGACGATGGAATGACGTGCTCCCGCTATCTTTTTCGATGCCATTGCATGAAATGGTACTTCGTTGGCTGCTGTAGCAGCAATACCTAACATATCAAAAAAGATTCCCACTAATACGATGATGAGAACAATGACCATTCCTATTGTCCAACCAACCCCACTTAATGTTGAATTGGATATAACTGAAAAAAGAGCCGCTAACACGAACGTGATAACGGCGATACTAAAGCTCCATTTAATGGATTGTCGAAATAATTCCTTCATTTTTGTTTTTTTACACCTATACCTTTTTTATATTTTATATGAAATAAACGATAAATTTTACTATGTAAAGGGTGGGTGGTCATACATAAAGTAAAAATTACGGCTTAGGTCCAGTAGGTTTTCCCAGCTACGTACCGAGCGTTGCCACTCTGGCGGTTTCCCTTTAAACGTAACTTAGCATTGTCGCCAATTGCTAGACTGGATTACCACTTAGTCCGTACTATAATCCTTTACATATGTTGCAGGATGCAAACAGTCTAGGAGTTTTCCTCAACAGCCTTTAGCCAGTTCCTAGCCTCTTTTGCAGAGTTGATTTCATATGGCATACAGCAACCCTTTCATTGGCCATATGAAAAGGTTACTATTTAACCATAATCCCCTCAAACTCCACTCAAGGCAGGCTACGCTGCCCGCCCTTTTTATTGGACGTAAGCAGGTTCATACCCCATTCCATACCTCACAAATGTGGATACGCAAATGGGCCTCCGCGGAAAGAGGGTCAACGCCCACATGCCTTTGTGGATCGCCCTCTAACCTTAACTCCCAGCATCAACCCAAGGCTGGGCGCCTCAAGCCAACACAAGGAACTTCATCGATGTGCCCTTTAGCGGATTTTTAGGCCCGCCTTCAGAACTGGAGGGCTGACTAGAATACTGCACCACCCAGTAAGATTCTAGCGACTATTATAGCATATAGGTCTGACTTATTCAATGTTTGAAAATCTTAATGATCCCTTGATGCTATAAGGTCACAAAGTTCTTCCAATAATTCTGTATTTATGGATAATGTATGCAAATATTGTTTTGCAGTTTCCACATGTTCAACTAATTTTGTTTTCGCTCCCTCCATTGTTAACAAGGATGGGTAAGTTGTTTTTTCATTTAATGTGTCAGAACCAACCGGCTTTCCTATTTTTTCTTCTTCGCCTTCAATATCTAAAATATCATCTCGAATTTGAAAAGCGATTCCTAAATGGTAGGCTATTTTTCGAATAACTTGAATTTCCTGATTTGGGGCATCGGAAAGAATCGCTCCCGCTACCATACTTACTTCTAACAATTTCCCCGTTTTATGCTCGTGAATAGATTTCAGTTCTTCTAATGTGAGAGCTTGACCCTCGCCTTCAATATCCAAGACTTGACCTCCTACCATTCCTTCCACACCTGCTGCTTTCGCAAGCTCAATAATCAGTTGGATTCGTTTGGAAAAAGGCAATTCTTCTTGTTCTGCCACAATACGAAAACTTTCGGTTAAGAGCCCATCTCCAGCTAGAACAGCCATTGCTTCACCAAAGACTTTATGGTTAGTAGGTTTCCCTCTTCTTAAATCATCATCATCCATACATGGCAAATCATCATGAATTAACGAGTACGTGTGTATCATCTCGATTGCACAAGCAATAGGGAAACCAATTTTTTCATTTCGACCATAAGAATGTAACATAGCTAAAACAAGTGCAGGTCGAATTCTCTTTCCACCAGCGCTTAAGGAGTAAACCATTGATTCCTTTATCGTTTCAGGCGCTTGCAAACTACTCACAAATGTCGGTAATATCTCTTCAATTTCACTTTTTCTTTTTTTTAAAAAGGATGAAATTCGCTCCATTATGCCTCTTTTTCCTCCTGAATTTCAAATGGTTCTAACTCCCCATTTTCTGTTAAAATATAGTCCATCTGCTTTTCAGCATGGGATAGCTTCTCATGACAGAGCTTTGATAATTTCATTCCTTCTTGGAAAAACTGAATCGCTTTTTCTAACGGAACATCTCCTTCTTCGAGTTTTCCAACAATTTCTTCAAGCTCATTCATCGCTTCTTCAAAAGTTAATTCTTTTTTATCACTCATACGAGATCCTCCTTATTCACATCAACAACTTTACAATGTATCGTACCATCTTGCATTTTTATTTTAATTCGCTCTTCTTCACGAACTTGTTCTATACTCTTCACTAAATCATCATTCTTATAAACGAGGCTATATCCTCTTTCCATAATCTTTAATGGACTTAAAGCATTTAACTTTGAAACACTAGTAGCAAAAGAAGATTGTTTTGCTTTTAATAATCGTTCCATCTCACGGATAATCATCCGCTGTAAACGTTGCTGATGTTCTTTAAATTGATCTAGTTTTGCTTTTGGATGTTGATGCTGTAATTGCTTTTCTAGCATGTTAAGCTCTGACTGTTTCTCTTTAAGACGTTGACGAGAAATTCGTATTAAACGCTCCACTGCTAAATCCAATTGTTGATCTTTTTGTGCATAAAGCTGTTTTGGATACTTGAATGCATACGATTTTTGCAATCGACTTAATCGCCCTTTTTCAAATCTTATCTTTTCATTCATTTGACGTATGAGGAGCATTTTTCTATTCGAAACGCGTTCCAATAATTCTGAATAATGAGGAACGGCTAACTCAGCTGCACCAGTCGGAGTAGGGGCCCTCATATCAGCAACAAAATCTGCTATTGTATAATCCGTTTCATGTCCAACGGCTGATATGATCGGAACCGAAGAATGATATATTTCTCTAGCCACGATTTCTTCATTGAAAGCCCATAGCTCTTCAATTGAACCTCCACCTCTTCCAACAATTAATACGTCGATATCATTCCGTTCATTAGCACATTTTATCTGTTTTGCAATCGACTTACTTGCTTCAACCCCTTGAACAAGAGCAGGGAATAAAATCACCTTTCCCATCGGATACCTTCGTTTTATAGTTGTTAATATATCACGAATCGCTGCTCCCGTTGGAGAAGTAACGACCCCTATGACTTGAGGGTATAAAGGAATAGATTTTTTATATCGTTGATCAAATAGACCTTCACCCTCTAGCTTTCTTTTCAGCTCTTCATAAGCTAAGTAGAGACTTCCGACACCATCCGGTTGCATTTCTTTCGCGTAGATTTGATACGTACCACTCGGTTCATACACCGATATTTCACCGCGAATAAGAACTTTCATACCATCTTCTGGACGAAATTTAAGTTGGCGATTTTGCCCAGCAAACATTACCGCTTGTATTCTAGCACCTTGGTCTTTTAACGTAAAATACATGTGACCTCTACTATGCATTTTGACATTGGAAAGCTCACCTTTAATCCATATATCTTGGAGATGTGGATCAACATCAAATTTTCGTTTTATGTATTTTGTTAAGGCAGTGACGGTGACATATTTAATATCTGTCATCATTAAAACTCCTTTATCTATGACAAAATTCCAAAAGGGTCTCCGTGCAAAATAAGCTATCAGCGGTACAACCACTGATAGCTTCAGAACTTATGAAAGACGCTTTTTAGCAGATATGACTGTATTTGACACGAGCATCGTAATGGTCATCGGACCGACTCCACCTGGAACAGGTGTAATGACACTAGCCTTATTGATTGCTTCATCAAATGCAACATCTCCGACCAATTTCCCCGTCTCCAAACGATTCACTCCGACATCAATAACGACTGCTCCATCTTTAATATGCTCGCTCGTAATCATATTCGCTCTTCCTACTGCAACGATTAGTACATCTGCTTCACTCGTGAATTTTTTTAAGTCTCCTGTTTTTGAATGACAATACGTTACGGTCGCATTTTCATTTAATAGCAGTTGCCCTACAGGTTTACCAACAATATTACTTCGTCCAACTACGACGACATGTTTGCCAGCTAATTCAATATCCGCTGCTTTAATCATTTCAACAATACCAGCAGGTGTACATGGCAAAAATGCTTCTTGACCCGTTAACATTCTTCCTACATTAATAGGATGAAAACCATCTACGTCTTTTTCAGGTGAAATTGTTTCTATCACCGTTTTTTCATTTATGTGATCTGGAAGTGGTAACTGAACTAAAATGCCGTCCACATCTTCCTTCTCATTATAATGTTCAATTAACTTAACCAACTCTTCTTCAGATGTTGACTCTGGTAAATGATCTAAATGAAAGTCAACACCTGTTTCTTCCGACGCTTTCTGCTTTCCTTTAATGTAAGATATAGAAGCCGGATCATTCCCAACTAAAATAATGACTAATTTAGGGGAAACCCCCTCTGCCTTCAGGCGCTCTACCTCTAGCTTCAATTGTTCGCGCTTTTTCGTCGCTAGCTCTTTTCCACTTAAAATCGTTGCAGTCATCGTCTTCCTCCTAATCATGCTATTATTCTGTGATAGAATTTTTCACATTTGAGAGGACACCGTTCACAAATCGACTGGACTTTTCATCACCAAATGTTTTCGCAAGCTCGATCGCTTCATTTATAGAAACGTCATGTGGAATGCTTTCCTCAAATCTCATTTCGAAAGTGGCCATTCGCAAAATTGTTCGATCGACGTTCGCTAAACGTTCAAGCTTCCATTTCATTAAGTGCGGTTTTATTAGCTCATCGATTGTCTGTAAATGTTCAATTGTGCCATGAACAAGACGATTTAAAAACTCGTCTCCTTCTTTACCATCCAGAACGTGTTCAATCGCTTCATTTGGTGGGATATCAGAAAGGTCGACTTGAAACAGTGCCTGTAATGCTTTTTCTCTTGCTGTTCTCCGTTTCATTTTCTTACTCCTTTATTCTTCTAATCAATCTTGTCGAATTGTCATAAATGAATAATACCATATTTGTGCCGTCGAAGCACATGAAAGTTCAAGTTAGGTTATATTCAGAAAGATTAAAAAATTAAATAATGTGAACCACTTTATAATCCAAACTGTTCTCGTAACCATTATTTCTTTTTTTAGTAAAAAATAATCGAATGTATGAGGGGGATGACACTCCAATGGCGCGACTCAACAAATTGAGCTGGACGGAGTTCGCGGAATCAGATAAGCAAGAGGCAATTATAGTAGTCAAGCCAATGACATCGTTAGATGAGCCCTCCACCTACAAACTCACCCTTCGGACATAGCCCATAATTAAGGAATAAAAAAAAGGATGTTCAGACATCCGAAAAGGACGGATATCTGAACCCCCCTTGAATTACATTTCTTCTTCAATTTCAACTTCTGCTTGCTTTTGTTCAAACTGAATACCAACGATGTGAATATTGATTTCATTGATTTCTAAAGCAGTCATGTTAAGCAATGCTTGGCGAATATTGTCTTGTACTTTTTGAGCGACAGTGGGAATTGAAACACCAAATTCCATTACACAATAAACGTCAATGACAATTCCTTCTTCCGTCAAATCTACCTTTACGCCTTTTCCGTGATTTTTTTTGCCAAATCGTTCTACAACGCCTGCAGCAAAATTTCCACGCATCTCCGCTACTCCTTCAATTTCAGAAGCAGCAATTCCTGCAATCACTTCGATTACTTCAGGTGCAATTTCCACTTTCCCTAGGCTCGTATCATTTTGATTCATTTCCAATGCGTTATACTCACTCATAACGGCACCTCCACATCATTTACTCCATTACTTTATGGAGTTCTAAAAACTTCGTGTTAAACTCGCCACTTACAAATTTCTCGTGCTCAAGTAATTTAATATGGAATGGTATCGTTGTTGATACGCCTTCAATTACAAATTCACTCAGTGCGCGTTTCATACGTGCAATTGCTTCCTCACGAGTCGCACCGTACGTAATTAATTTCGCTATCATGGAATCATAGTATGGTGGAATCGAATATCCAGGATAAACAGCAGAGTCTACACGTACCCCCAAACCTCCTGGTGGTAAATACATCTCAATTTTACCTGGGGATGGCATAAAATTCTTTTCAGGATTTTCTGCGTTAATTCTACACTCAATTGCCCAACCTGTGAATGTAACATCTTCCTGTTTATACGATAGAACTTCGCCGGCCGCTACTTTAATTTGTTCTTTGATTAAATCAATTCCTGTTACCATTTCCGTTACAGGATGCTCTACTTGAATTCGAGTATTCATTTCCATGAAATAGAATTCATTTGAACGGTAATCAAAAATAAACTCTACAGTACCAGCTCCTGAATATTGAACAGCTTTCGCCGCTTTTACAGCTGCTTCACCCATTTTTTGGCGAATTTCTTCTGTTAAAGCAGGGGATGGTGTTTCTTCTAAAAGTTTTTGAAGGCGACGTTGGATTGTACAATCGCGCTCCCCTAAATGAATAACATTTCCATGATTATCAGCTAACACTTGAATTTCAACATGACGGAAATCCTCAATGTATTTCTCTAAATAAACACCAGGATTTCCGAATGCAGTGGCAGCTTCTTGTTGTGTAATTTGAATTCCTTTTGTAAGTTCGTTTTCATCACGAGCAACACGAATTCCTTTTCCTCCACCACCAGCCGTCGCTTTAATTATAACTGGGTAGCCGATTTGTTCTGCAATCTTTATTCCGTCTTCAACAGAGTCGATAATTCCTTGAGAACCCGGAACAATTGGTACACCGGCTTCTCGCATTGTTTCACGGGCAATGTCTTTCGTTCCCATTTTCGAGATAGCTTCAGCACTTGGACCAATAAACGTTATATTGCACTCTTTGCAAAGCTCTGCAAAGTCAGCATTTTCAGCTAAAAAACCATATCCAGGATGGATGGCATCTGTGTTCGTTAGCTTCGCCACACTAATAATATTCGTGAAGTTTAAATAGCTATCCTTCGAGGATGTCGGTCCAATACAATAAGCTTCATCTGCTAATTGTACATGAAGGGACTCTTTATCCGCTTCAGAATAGACAGCAACAGTTTCAATGCCTAACTCTTTACACGCACGAATAATTCGAACGGCAATTTCTCCTCGATTCGCAATTAATACTTTTTTAATCATAAACTCGCTCCTTATTCAGGCTTTACAAGGAATAATGGTTGTCCATATTCAACAAGTTGTCCGTTTTCAACTAATACTTCGACAATCTCACCTTTTACTTCCGCTTCAATTTCGTTAAATAGCTTCATCGCTTCAACGATACAAACAACGGTACTGTTATCAACCTTTGAACCAACTGAAACATATGGATCAGAGTCTGGATTTGGAGCTGAATAAAACGTACCGACCATCGGCGACGTAATTTTATGTAAATTCGTATCGTCATGTTTTGGCGCTTCTTGAGCCGCTTCTTTTGGCTGAGCAGTTTCAACCTTTGGAGAAACTGGTTCTGCTTGAACTGGTTGTACCGGTTGTGAAACAGCCTCTTGTACAACTTTTTGTACGACAGTTTCTGTCCCTTGACTATGCTTTTTTAGTTTAATTTTTGCACCTTCGTTTTCATACATAAATTCATCAATAGAAGATTGGTCAATAAGCTTAATAATTTCTCGAATTTCTTGTATTTTCAACATGTTTAGCACCCCTTGTATTGTTCTGTCTAGAACAAGCATAGTAGTTTATTGTTTTTTGGCATCTAGTACTAAAAGTTAGTACTACTTGTAATCATACGACATTCCATCCCTAAAATTCAATATACCTTGTAAAGCTCTATAAGGTACAAACTAATATAAATTATAAAACAATTCAATTAATTTTGAAACGTTTTCAATTAATTTACCCTTATTTTTACCTTTAATTAATTGATTTTAGAGGCTGTCTGAAAAGTTAATGAGGGGCGAAAGGAACTACCATTTTTGCAGTTGGTTTTGAACGAAAGATAGGTGGCGGTGACACCAGTGGGAACAGCACGAGCTGAATACCTCGCAGACGAGCTTGCGGGTCGAGGAGGGATTTAAAAAAAGGGGGAGGCGACTGTCCACCATCGTATTCTCCCCAACTGAGATAAAAGAGATACTGCGAGGAATACGATCAGATATCGACTTATCGTCAGTTCGCTAGACACTTGAGGCCGAAACTACAGACCTATCCTGAGAAAAGGGTCCGGTCCGTCACAGGACGAGATTAACCAAATTTAATTTCTAATAAGAAACATACATGATTTTACACTCACACCCCGGACATGAAAATTTATTCTCCCCGGGGTTTCCTTTCTACCATCTACCTATCATGATCGATCATTCAGCTCATAGGTAATTTTTATTTTCACAAAAAAGCGCAAGTCCTAAGGCGAAGGGCGCTGGAGGACCTGCGAG
The DNA here is from genome assembly GCF_022809095.1 of Bacillus kexueae. Classification (GTDB taxonomy): domain Bacteria; phylum Bacillota; class Bacilli; order Bacillales; family Aeribacillaceae; genus Bacillus_BZ; species Bacillus_BZ kexueae. The sequence goes on along the minus strand of NZ_JALAZE010000002.1, from coordinate 499,794 downwards.
GAGGCTTCCGTCGCCACAGCAGGGCCGAAGCGACCCGAGCTGATGGCGCTTGGAGCTAGACACCAAAAAAACTGTAAAGAGAACACTTTAACACTTTATTGAACTTAAACTTTCTGTAACAATAAAAAAGTCTGTACTCTTTGGACAGCCTCATTCGGCAGAAGTTACAGGATGTAAAATTAGAATAAGTACAGATATCTCAAACAAAAAAAGTTCAGCATGTCTTTACAAACATGCTGAACTTTTTTATCAGTTAGCTGGGTGAAACGTTACCGCGACATCTTGCATCCAATTCATCTCTGTTTTAACAAGGTGAATGATTTCATTTGCTTTCTTCTTGGAATGATCTTCAGCTTTTACAGTAATTCTTACTTTCTCACCATCTGCTTGTACGAGAGCATCACCATATCCTTTAGACTTAATTAACGTTTCAAGTACTTTTTCTTTAGATGTTACATCCGATAACTGCTGCATCTCTTCATATGCTTTACTTTTTTCCTCAGCTGAAGCTTCATTCGACCCAATGATTGTTTCAAGCTCTTGTTTTCGTTCGTTTCGCGCATCCTCTAATTCCATACGGACAGCTGTAAATAAATCATCACTCGATACACTTGAGATAATAGCCTCATCTTCAGATTGTTCAATTACTTCCCCTGAATTTTCACCATTTTCCCCTTCTTCTTTCTCTCCCTCTTCATCTTCCTTCGGCTCATCAGCAGGTTGATCTGTTTCCTTCTGCGTTGCTTCCTCTTGTTCAGTCGACATCATCGCAACGTCTGCATTCATTCCACCATCTGGTGAAGTAATGTAATAAACACTCAAAACGACCACCAAACTTAACATTGTTAATAACCACACCGTTTGTTTTTTCAACACTTTTATTCCCCCCCTGATTTTTTCGGTAAGATAGCGACGCGATGACTCGGTACGTCTAATACACGTGTTACCGCATCAGTTATCATTTTCTTAATTTGAATATTTTCCACCCCTTTGGCCACAACGAGCACCCCTCTTATTTCTGGTTTTTCCGTTTTGATGACGATTGGGGTTTCCTTGTCTCCTTGGCGGATGATGACGACTTGCTTATCAACCGATTGATCTTCCACTTCACGTGTCCCACCTTCACGGTCTGTTTCCGTTGTCGATTGGCTTTGGGTTACCGTATTTTTTTCTAGTATTTTTTCAGAAGTAGAATCAACATTGACAACGACAGTTACATCTTCAACACCTACAATTGTCTCTAGCGCTTCTTTCAACTGATTCTCATATTCTTTCTCAAAAATATCGATGGTCGATTGATTTTCATCCGTTTGTTTAAACACTTCTGTTTCTTTATCTCCACCTGCAACAGTCATCGTTTCGATCGAGCTAGTATTTGAGTTGGAAAGGAAGTTGCTAACGATCATAAACCCGATTCCAACTACCAATAGAACAATAACATATTGTGCCTTTGAATTTTTCTTATCGGAGTTCGGCATCAAATTTTTCAACTTATCTAGTAAACTCGATTTTTCACCCATTACCGCTCGTCTTCCCCCCCTTCCAAATGAACAACAATTCTATCTTCATCAACTCCCCAAATCTCGGCTAAATCACTTTTCATCGATTGTTCGATCATGAAGCTTTTAATCGGAGGATCTGAATCATTTTTAGCTACATCAATTTCGACCGGTTGAATAACTGCAACCGCTTCATCTTCGTCTACGTCACTTTTAACCATCGTTAATTGAATTTCCGCCAAATCTTCTTCAGATTTTATTTCCGTCGTCATGTCTATGGGTGATAAGTCAATTGATTTAATGCTCACACCATACTTTTCCATCATCTCCTCTTTTGCTACCGATTTCATTTGGACAGCCATCTGTTCTAAAATATATGCATCGTTTTGAGCTTGTATTTCTCTTTTCTTATTTTCAAGTTGTTTTTTTACATGCTCCTCTTGATTATTCGTTCCGAGATCCACTTCGGAAATCGCTTGAGGAAGGTCATGAGACATAATTCGAAAAATTGGTGTGATAATTATGACCATCAACAGTAAACTAATAACCATTTTCGTATATTTTTTCATAGAAGAATTCGGCAAAAGCATGTCCACCACTAAAGCTAATAAAATGAATAAAATGATGTTGGAGACCCACTCTGTTAAAAAAGCCACTGTCTTCACCTACCTAACCATCATCGTGACATTTCCAGCTGCAATAATTACGGTTATACTCAAAAAGAACATCACCGAAACAATCGCAAGTGCAGCGAATATATAGACTACACACTTACTTATGATGTCTAAACAATCAATGACAGGACCTCCACCTAACGGCTGTAAAATTGCCGCAGCAAACTTATAGATAAATGATAAGGCTAGAACTTTTAGAGCTGGAAATAGAGCGATTATTAGAAGAATAGCAGCACCTATCAATCCAACGGTATTTTTTAATAGCATGGACGCACTAATTACCGTGTCAGCTGCGTCGGTAAACATCTTCCCAAGAACAGGAACAAAATTCCCTGTTACAAATTTCGCCGTCCTGAGGGTGATGCCATCCGAAATGGCAGCCGATGCACCTTGAACAGATAAAACACCAAGAAAAATCGTTAAAAATGCACCTAGTAGTCCAATTCCAATATTGCGCATTAACTGAGCCAATTGAGTGACTTTAAATTGTTCTGAGAGTGTACTAACTAAATAAAGCAACGCTGAAAGAAACAAAAGAGGTAATACAATTTTTTGAATGAGCAACCCACTTGTATTCATCAAGAAAATGATGACGGGGTGAAAAAATGCTGCAGATATTAATCCGCCAGATGAGGCCATCAGCGCAAGCAGCAAAGGTAATAACGCTAAGAGAAAACTCGTCATCCCTTGTATTGCCTCTTCCGTATAGGATATCGCTACATGAAAACTGTTGAGCGCAATGATGATTAGAACCATGTAAACGATACTATAAGCAACTTTACTGACCGTATTTTGCTCAAAGGCATTTTGCAAATGCTGAAGCAACGTACTAAATATGGTTAATAATATGAGCATTCCTAACAACTTACCATTGGCTACAATTTCATAAAACAGAAATTTCACCATCGCTAAAAACCATTCTTGTATTGAGAACTTTTTTTCGCCCTCTACAAATTGATAAATTGACCCTTTTTGACTTTCTGGTAAAAATCCACCGTACTCATTCATGATGTGATCCCAAAATGTAGCGACCTCTTCTAATCCTAGGTTCTCAACTTGTTCATGTATAAAAGATTCCGTATTATCTTGAGGTGGAGTCGTAATGTTAGCTTGTACAAGATGAGGAAATACGAAGAATAAGCACATTAAGAAAAAAAGAAGGACATTCGTTAAAGTCTTCAAACTTTCCCTCCTCCCCTATGCATTTGGGAGCAATCCAATAATGGTTTGAATAATGACGGAAATAATCGGAATTGCTAAAGCTAAAATTAATATTTTTCCGCCTAATTCAATTTTGGCAGCTATGGCACCTTGACCAGCATCTTTCGTTATTTGAGCTCCGAATTCAGCAATATAAGCAATACCAATTATTTTCAAAATCGTTTCCACGTACACAATGTTGACGTTGGCATTTCGTGCAATTGAATCAATCATATGAATAATTTGAGCAATTTGATCTATTAGGAGCAAAAAAATGACACAGCCGACAAAAACAACGAGCATAAATGCAAAAGTGGGCTTCTGTTCCTTCACGATTAACGCAAGGAACGTTGCAATCAAACCTAGTCCAACAATTTGAATAATTTCGATTGGTAAGCCCTCCTTTACCCTTGGAAAAGAAAGACAGACTTAATTTTTTGGAATAAGTCGTCTACGATTGTCGCAACCATAAATAATATATAAATAAAGCCTAGAAGTGTTACCCATTGTGCGTATTCCTTTTTTCCCATTTGATCTAGTATTGTATGAAGAAATGCGACAACAATACCAATTCCAGCAATTTGAAAAATTGTATTTACATCAACACCCATCTTTGTACGCCTCCTAGCTTCCTACTACATCAATAAAATTATTATTAATAATCCTGATAAAACCCCTAAGCTTTTCATCATTTTTTCATACCGTCTTTCAGTATCTACGGCATCTTCTTCTTCTCGTTTTAAGTGAACGAGAGCTAACTGAATATGCTTTTGTTGAGACATTAAATCGTGCTGACCTAACGTTTCACCAAACTGTATTAAAACTTCCTTCTCTCCTTGCTTCAGCGCGGTATATCTCCAAGTGTCGTTGATGCTCTCTTCCCACGCTTCTTTAACTGATAATTTTCCTTCTTTTAATTTCTTTGCAAAAGATTGGAAGAGCCAACTTAACGGTTTGGTCATTTGGCTTGCTAAATGTTGTGCTGCTTCATCTAAGGGAGTATGGCCATACATAATTTCTGCTTCAAGCGAAGCAAGTGCTACTTTTAATTGACGCAGTTGCTTCGTTCTTTCTCGTAAGTGTTTGGATGATTCAAACCCAGCCCAAGAAGTAGCAAGCAATATAAAAACAGCACCAATTAATTTAATCATGATGTTGTCACTCTTTCTGTAAGTAAGATTTCTTTCCCGTTTGTATCAAATATTTTTTCGACGCAACCAGGACGATCATTCTTTCGGGAAAGTTGAACGTACCGATCAAATACATTCGCTTTTACTAATGTGTAGATTGAAGGGCGCTTCATCAAATCTTCCATCGATTCCCCATGCGCCGTTACAAAAACAGATACCCCCGAATTAATCGCTTCAAAGAGAGCTTCAGTATCCTCTTTACGACCGATTTCATCTGCTATCAGGACATCGGGACTCATTGAACGAATAAGCATCATCATTCCTTCTGCTTTCGGACATGCATCTAGCACATCGATCCGAACACCAAATTGATGCTGAGGTACCCCTTTCACACAACCGGCAATTTCGGAGCGCTCGTCCACAATTCCTACCTTTAATGGAGGAATATTTGATTGACCTGTGCTAATTAATCGAGCAATATCTCGCAACATCGTCGTTTTTCCTGTCTGTGGAGGTCCATAAAAAAGTGTGTTTAACCATCTTTTTTTGTAGAGATAAGGTATCCATTGTTCACTAATACCAATTTTTTGCCTTGCCACTCGAATATTAAAAGAGGTAATATAACGAATGGCTTTGACATTCCCCTGTTCGGTAATTACTTTTCCCGCAAGCCCAACACGGTGTCCGCCGTTTACCGTGATATATCCACGCTTCAATTCTTCCTCAAGTGTATAGATGGAATAATGACTAATTTTATTTAACAACTGCACACCGTCTTCTACCGTTGCACGATAACGCAAAAAATGAGGCCTTCCACGAATAATGATTTCAACAGGCCTTTCAACCCGAATACGAATCTCTTCGATATTGTCCCAAATCCCGGGGGAAAATTGTTCTGTTTCTTCCTTAATTCCTTCCGGTAAAATAGTTCTCAGCTCTTGCACAGTCATCCCCCTTCCCCAATTGTTTGTTATTTTCAATGTATGCTTGCTTGGACACAATATGACTACCGGTTATTTGAAGATGCCATATAAAATGAAACAAACCCCAAGGACTATGAAAATAAGCTTAGAGTACGATAGTTCATCTGCAATATGATAAATGCCAATGGTCATTGTAATAATAAAAATGAATGGACCCACTACAGCTAGAGTCGAATTTATTACCACAGCTTTTTTTACATCGTTTACCCATAACATTAATAAGGCAGCCGTTAGTTCTATTAATGAAGAAATTAGGCGGACGATAGCCATTGTTAATACAGTAGGATCAAAACGATTGATAGAATCCACCCCTTTTTTCATACTAGTAATCTTTATGAGAACTTCTATTAAAACATGTCCAATATCGATGGAAACTTTAATCAACCGTTTCAGCTAAAAACAAATTGAATTTTCTGACATTTTTAGATATACTATACATATGGGGGTGGGTGTATTTGTTTATTTACATATACGAGGCATTACAGTGGATCGTAGGAGTATTTGTTTATCTTATCCTACCAATTCTATTTATACATACGAGGAAAAAAGAGAAGAAGCAATTGGAGCATGGATATAAAATGAAAGTCATGTAGAGTTTTTACAGAAAACATACAACGCCTGTTCAACGGTCCATATCAAATTGGTTAAGAAAAGCGCAAAGCGCCCGCCGCGCTGGAGGACCTGCGAGGAGGCTTCCGTCACCACAGCAGGACCGAAGCGACCCGAGCTGATGGCGCTTGGAGCTAGACACCAAAAAAACGGTAAAGAGAGTACTTTAACACTTTATTGAACTTAAATTTTCTGTAACAACAAAAAAACAGATGAAGAAATGAATCTTCATCTGTTTTTTTGTTCCTAATCAGCGATTACGCACGAGATACGTATGTGCCATCTGCTGTATTAATAACGAGTACATCTCCCTCGTTCACGAAGAATGGTACTTGAACGACAAGACCAGTTTCAACTGTCGCTGGCTTAGAGCCACCTGAAGCAGTGTCACCTTTAATTCCAGGCTCAGTTTCTGTAACTGCTAATTCAACTGTATTTGGAAGTTCTACACCAATTGTTTCACCTTGGTACATCATAATAGAAACTTCCATGTTCTCTTTCAAGAATTTTAATTCATACTCAATTTGAGTTGCTGGAAGTTCGATTTGCTCATAAGACTCTGTATCCATGAATACGTGTTGATCGCCATTTGCATAAAGGTATTGCATTTTACGTGTATCGATTTGTGCACGACCTACTTTTTCCCCAGCACGGAATGTTTTTTCTTGGATGGCTCCAGTACGTAAGTTACGTAATTTAGAACGTACGAAAGCAGCACCTTTTCCAGGCTTTACGTGTTGGAAATCAAGTACACGCCAAATACCTCCGTCTACTTCGATCGTTAAACCAGTACGAAAATCGTTTACTGAAATCATGTTTTTTCCTCCTATATATGAATGATCTTGGGAAGCTCTTTCAAATAGGTATGATGATTTCCTCCTATTAAAGGATAATCAATTCCTTAGGAGAGTGAGTTAATGACTCGTTTCCAGTAGCGGTAATGAGTGTATCATCTTCAATTCTAACGCCACCTTTACCAGGTAAATAAATCCCTGGTTCTACTGTTACGACCATTCCCTCTTCTAATCGTGTGTTAGATCGGAAAGATAGTGCAGGACCCTCATGAACTTCCATTCCTAATCCATGGCCTGTAGAATGGCCAAAATAATCACCATATCCTTTTTCTTTTATGTAATCACGTGTTAACGCATCCGCTTCTTTTCCGGTCATTCCAGGTTTTATACCATTCATGCCTCGCAGCTGCGCTTCCAATACAATGTGATAAACTTCTTTCATTTCATCGCCTGGGTCACCAACAGCAATCGTTCTTGTGATATCTGAACAATATCCTTTATAATATGCCCCAAAATCAAGTGTAACAAGCTCACCTTTTTCAATGACTTTTTCACTTGCTACTCCATGCGGCAAAGCAGAACGATAACCAGACGCTACAATCATATCAAATGAAGATGAAATGGCGCCATTTTTTCTCATAAAGAATTCAAGCTCGTTCGCTACATCAAGTTCTTTCATTCCAGGTCGAATGAATTGAATAATATGCGAAAAAGCAGCATCAGCTATTTCGCAAGCTTCCTTTAATATCTTAATCTCTTCATTAGTCTTAATCAAGCGTAACTTTTCAACAGCACCTGAAACAGGAACAAGTTCAATATCGTTTAATGCTGTTTGATAAGCCGTAAATGTTGCATAAGTCATATGCTGTTCTTCAAATCCCAATTTTTTTATGCCCAATGCCTTTGCCTGTTTAACAACTTCTTCAACGATTGTTCCTTTGTGCTCAACGATTCGACAATTTCGAACCTGGGCTTCCGCTTGCTCGACATAACGGAAGTCTGTAATAAAAACCGCTTCTTCATCAGAGAGAAGAACAACACCAGCCGTTCCGGTAAATCCTGAAACGTATCGACGGTTATACTCACTTGTTATCAAAAGACCCTCTACCCCTAGTTCTTTTAATCGCTCTCTCAATTTTGTTACGTTCATTTACTCATCCCCTTTTATCTGTTGTATTAACGCTAATGCGGCTAAATGATATCCATATAACCCTAGACCAACAATTTGTCCAACCGTTACGGGAGCTGTGACAGAATGATGACGGAATTCTTCTCGCTTATGAATGTTTGAAATATGCACTTCAATTACTGGCTTAGATATGCTTGCAATTGCATCCCGAATAGCATAACTATAATGTGTAAAAGCCCCAGGATTAATAATAATTCCATCCACTTTTTCATCCGCCTCATGTATTGCGTCTATGAGAACTCCTTCGTGATTGGATTGAACAAAGGTAAAAACCACACCATGCTCTTCTCCTAAATTCGTTAATTCTTTTTCTAAGTCCTCTAACGTTTTTGACCCGTACACGCCAGGTTCACGTACACCTAATCGGTTTAAATTAGGCCCATTAATGACGAGTACCTTTTTCATCGAATTTTCACCTTTCTTTACACACACATTACTCTACTGGCCAAGCCAACCTTCGCCAGCAGGACAAGATGTAATTCTTGTTTGTGAGACTAAAAGTATGTATAACTCCCTCATTTCACTTCCCAATAAGGGAATATCGCCAACATACGAAAATACTGATCCATGTTTTCGCTAAAAAAAGAATGTTCAGTCAATGAACATTCTACCATAATCCAATCTTTGTTAACATCCTATTCATTCCCTTTAACAAACTCTTGCTGGTCAAAAGAAATGGTATATCCGACAAATACACCAAATAAAATATATAAACATAAATTTGTAATATTTGTATTCATATCCAATTTCTCAACACTCTCCAAATCTGGGAACATCGGATTTAGCAAATAAAAAACAACTCCCCAAAGTGCCACACCATAAAAAATACTGACCCAAATAGACTTGGCATTTTTTAACGTCGCATAATACAACAGTGCGACCACGACCCCAATACCTCCAATAATAAATACACCAACAAATTGACCAAGTGGTTCATATTTCCAATCTCCTAAGGCAAAAGGCGTTAACACTATATTAGGGCTTATGGTAGTGAAATGAAAAATATATGAAAAATAACCGAGGAGACTCCAAATGATTCCACCAAAAAAACCAGTTAACATTACTTTCATAAAAAAAGACATTGGCTCTTCTTTTTGGTTTTGCTCCAACTGTCTATCCTTCTTCGCTTCATTTCTCATCTTTTTAACTGCTTGTTCATCTGTCATCGTACTTTACACCTCCAAGTATAGTATGTCCATTTTGAATAGAATCATGATTCTAGAGGTATCTGATTAAGATTGGGTAATATTGGGTATATTAGTAAATAAACTTTTCTTATTAAAAAATAAGGAAGAAACGGACATCTACCTAGAGGTTTTAGACGCTTTTTTGTAGAATAAGTATAAGTAAATAAATGAACCATTGGTTCGTAAATAGGTAGGTTGGTGTTCATGACGACAGAGAAAAAAGCAGCGTATGGCGGGCAAGCCGTCATTGAAGGAGTAATGTTTGGCGGAAAACATCATTATGTAACAGCAATTCGCCGAAAAGATCAGTCAATCGATTACTTCCATGTACCACGAAAGCAAAATAAAAGCTTGAGTGCGATGAAAAAAATCCCATTTATCAGAGGAATAGTGGCAATTATTGAAGCAAGTGCAAACGGGTCTAAGCATCTCAATTTCTCTTCAGAGCGGTATGATATCGACCCAAAAGATGATGATAAACTTAATGACTTTTCCCAACCCTCACAATTAGCGATGTGGTTTGGAGTTGCATTGCTAGGCGTATTATCTTTCGTGTTTGGAAAATTTGTCTTCACCTTGATTCCAGTATTTCTTGCAGCTTTATTCCACCCCATTGTTTCAAGTGACATGGGACAAATTTTATTAGAAGGGTTTTTTAAGCTCATACTTTTATTAACGTATATATACGCTATTTCATTTACTCCGCTCATAAAAAGAGTTTTCCAATACCATGGTGCAGAGCATAAAGTCATTAATGCATACGAAAATAATTTACCACTAACTGTGGAAAATGTTCAAAATTCAACAAGATTACACTACCGTTGTGGATCAAGCTTCATTTTGTTCACCGTCATCGTTGGAGTATTTGTTTACATGCTCGTCCCTGTTGAACCTTTATGGGTGCGTGTAGTTAATCGACTACTTTTAATCCCAGTCGTTTTAGGCATTTCATTTGAAGTGCTTCAACTAACGAATAAAGTCCGTAATATTCCTATTTTAAAATATTTCGGATATCCAGGATTATGGTTACAGCTATTAACGACAAAAGAACCGACGGATGATCAAGTAGAAGTAGCGATTGCTAGTTTTAAAAGACTTTTACAACTTGAGAATAATCAAACGAAAGAAAATGAGATTGTATAGAAGCCGAAACAATTCGGCTTCGACGTAATAAACTATTGTAAAACGATTAGCGGGAGGTGGACGCTAGTGAACCGTTTTCGTCACCCACTATTTTTTATCATCGTTGGTTTAGCCCTTTTAGGATTTGGATTTCAATTATTAGTAGAACCAGGGAAGTTGTTTACTCAACTTTTAACGTGGGGCATCATTATTGCGATAATTTTTCTTGTTTTTCGAGCTGTTATGCGTAGACGGACGAACAATGAATATTCGGCTTATGTGCGTGCAGCGAAGAAATCAAAGAGAAAATATAATCAACAATCAATAACATCAGTTAATCGAATACAAAAAGGGAAGAAACCTACTTCTACAATATCACATCGAAAGAAAAGAGATTCAACTCATCTTACAGTCATTGAAGGGAAGAAAAATAAAAAGAAAAACAGGGCCTTGTTTTAATAGGCCCATCTTTTAAAGAATCGTTCCGTTTTTTCCCTACCCAATTGAATCAGTTCAAGCTTCTTCTTTTCTGTTAAATTAAATTCCGTTGCAAAGGCATGTTCTACTGGTATAAAAATAATGTTTTGTTCGTGTCGAGAGGCAATGTGCCTTGCATCATGTGCTTCTTTCATCGTTTCAAATAAAGCTCCAAACATTTCAAATGCATTATCAATCTCATTTTTTGGCCTGTTCGCTGCGTTAGCACTTAGCTTAACGCCAAGCGCAGGTCGTTTTTTTCGTTCTTGGTCAAACAACCAAATCGGAAAATTACTCAGCACCCCACCATCTACTACTAAACTTGTGCCATTTTTCCCTTTTAGATGAACCGGTTCAAAGAAATAAGGAATACTACAGCTCATTCGAACGGCATGTGCCACCGAAAATTTGTTTGGATTAATTCCATATGATAGAAGGTCATCCGGAAGAACCATCATCCTCCCATTTGTTAAATCTGATGCAATGACACGTAAAGATTCTTGTGGCAAATCCCCGAACGTTTCAACACCTTTAGCTTTTAACTTTTCATGAAGCCAATTTTCAAGCTTTTGACCTTTATAAAGCCCCATCTTCCAATAGAGTTTCAACCATTTCATCATTTTTAGCGGGATGAAATTGCGCTCATCAAGAAAGTCTTTCAATTCGATATCTTCCATCATTTTTAACACTTCATTACTTGAATAACCTGCTGCGATAAATGCAGCGATAATCGATCCTGCACTCGTACCAGCAACGCGAACAAATTGAAACCCATGCTCTTCAATAACTTGATAAGCACCAATGAGAGCAAACCCTTTAATTCCACCACCGGAAAAAACACCGTCAATTCTCATTTTCCCCTCTCCCCTACAGTAATACCCATTATTCAGCATATATTTCTACATTAGAGATTGTGACATTTTTTCCTTCTGTATTCATCTTATAATGAGTGATGCAATCTATTTGAAAATGTTTCAGCTCTCTTATTCCAGTGAACAAATAAGTAATGTACCTCCACGCCCTAAGACAATAAGAAACATACATGATTTTACACTCACACCCCGGACATGAAAATTTATTCTCCCCGGAGTTTTTTCTTTCTACCATCTACCTATCATGATAGATCATTGGGCTCATAGGTAATTTTTATTTTCACAGAAAAAGCGCAAAGCGCAAGTCCTTAGGCGAAGGGCGCTGGAGGACCTGCGAGGAGGCTTCCGTCGCCACAGCAGGGCCGAAGCGACCCGAGCTGATGACGCTTGGAGCTAGACACCAAAAAAAACTGTAAAGAGAATATTTTAACACTTTATTGAACGTAACCTTTCTGTAACAATAAAAAAACAGCACACACTCGTGTACCGTTTAGTCGTTATTTTCATTTTTCTTTTGTATGTTTCTTAAAACGTCAACACGTTCCTTGCTTTCTTCAAAATACTGAACAACATCGCCAATTCGATCTATAGCGTTCCAGCTCAGGTGATGTTCAATTCCCTCAACATCATTGTAAATTTTGTCTTCGTCAACGCCGATAATACGTAAAAACTGTTCTAATAATTCATGCCGATCTACTAAACGTTTTCCAATTTTCTTCCCTTTTGCTGTTAAAACTAACCCTCGATATTTTTCATAAATTAAATATTCGTCTTTATCTAATTTTTGAACCATTTTTGTCACAGATGAAGGGTGAACCGATAATGCTTCGGCGATATCAGACACTCTTGCATAACCTTTATCTTCAATTAAAAGGTAAATTTGTTCAATATAATCTTCCATGCTTGGTGTTGGCATGTGATTTCCTCCAAACTTTCCAATCAAACGTACTTTTCCAAAATCATTACAAGTTTACACCACATTCCTTGAAATATCAAGGTACAGAAGACGAACCTATTAACCTACATCAAGTTGTATCATGTTAGATAGTGGAGATAAATGAAAAGCAGATAAAGAGAGAACGTCACTCTCTTCATCTGCCTATTTAGTTGATTGAATATTACAAACCACACTTCAATTGTGCACCACAGCTCGTACAAGTATTGCAACCACCGATTTCCTCAACGGTTCCTTCACGGCATACCGGACATGTATTTCCAACTTCATTTCCGAATGTTACATCGGTTGATCGAATATCTTGAACGGTGTTCATTAATACAACTTTTCCTTCGTTTTCTTTTGCTACGGTTTCTTCATAAGATTCTTCAAACGTGTTTTCTTCTGCTTTTAAACTTAATACTTGCGTGTCACGGCTTCCATCGACATAAACGGTTCCGCCCTTCGCACCACCTTTGTACAAGCGTTCATATACTTTTTTCACTTGTTCTACTGTATATCCTTTCGGTGCATTAACCGTTTTACTAATAGAACTATCAATCCAGCGTTGAATGACACATTGAACATCTGCATGAGCTTCTGGAGCAAGCTCCATTGCTGAAATAAACCAATGAGGAAGTTTATCTGAATTTGCCTCTGGATGTTCATTTAAGTATTCTTGGACGATATCTGCTTTAACTTCAATGAACTTTCCAAGTCGACCACTTCTGAAATACGAGAATGAGAAGTACGGCTCCAACCCTGTTGATACACCAACCATCGTTCCTGTACTACCAGTAGGGGCTACAGTTAATAAATGCGAGTTGCGAATTCCGTATTTTAATATTCCTTCACGAATATCCTCAGGCATTTTTTTCATATAGCCCGTTTCAATAAATGCTTGTCGTAATTTCTTCGTTTCTTCCTCCGTACTTCCTTGTAAGAATGGAAAGCTCCCTTTTTCTTTCGCTAAATCAATCGATGTACGATAGGCAGTTGTAGCAATGGTCTCAAATACTTTGTCAATGAGTTCGTTTCCTTCTTTTGAACCGTATTCTGTCTCACAATAAATTAGTAAGTCGTGTAAGCCCATTACACCTAAACCAACACGTCGTTCTCCTAACGCTTGTTTTTTGTTTTCTTCTAAGAAATAAGGTGTAGAGTCAATGACATTATCTTGCATTCGTACACCTACTTCTACGGTCTTTCTTAATTTATCAAAGTCGACTGTTTTCTCATCTTTTTTCGCCATTTGCCCTAAGTTAACTGCAGCTAAATTACATACAGAGTACGGTGCAAGTGGTTGCTCTCCACATGGGTTCGTCGCCACAACTTTTTGTCCATAGGCCTTTGCATTCGTCATGTCATTAGCATTATCGATAAAGAAAATTCCTGGCTCAGCCGAATATGTGGCACATATATTAATTAAATTCCATAATTCACGTGCCTGAATTTTTCGGTACGTGCGAACTTTGTAGCCAAGCTTTTCCCATTCCCGAACATCTCCTACTTCGTGCCATTTCTCGTTATAGTCTTTCATGAAAGACTCATCATAACTTTCGATATCCGGAAAGCGAAGCTCATATTCTTTATCATTTTCAACTGCTTCCATAAACTCTTTCGTTAGGCAGACTGAAATATTTGCCCCTGTTAAAAATTCAGGATTATGAACGGAATATGTTCCACCGATTCGAAGCTTTAATTCTGCCTCTTGAACTGTTTGTTTTGTGAATCCGCCCATACCAGGAACATTTTTAAAATTGACAATTCCTTGGTACATATCACGTTCTTTCTCTGAAAGTGGTGTGAATTTCAGCTTATCTTCAGCTGCTTTTTTAATTCCTTCATCTTGTGTGTTTTCAATTAAATAGCGTAATATACGAGGGTTTTGCATTTTCGAGATGATGAATTCGATGATGTCAGGATGCCAATCTGCAAGCATAATCATTTGAGCCCCTCTACGAGAACCACCTTGTTCAACTAAGTGGGTAAGCTTCGCAATATCATCAAGCCATGAAACCGAACCAGAGGACTTTCCATTGACACCTTTTGCTAATGTATTACGCGGGCGAAGTGTTGACCCATTCGTGCCGACTCCACCTCCTCGGCTCATAATTTCCATCACTTGCTTTCGATGCTCAGAGATTCCTTCACGGGAGTCTTTCACAAATGGCATCACATAGCAGTTAAAATATGTAACATCTGTTCCTGCTCCAGCTCCATATAACACTCGACCAGCTGGAATAAAATTCAACTGCATAAGTTCTTCATAAAATTTAGTAAACCATTCGTTCTTCTTCTCTTCTGTTACTTCAACAGAAGCTAAACCTGTCGCATTTCGTTTTGCGATTTGCTCGTAATAGATTTCTAATGGTTTTTCAATCACATCTAAGGAACGAACGATAATCCCTGTTTCCATTTCACGTTCGTCATTTAATGTATGCCTAAACTCTTCTTCGACTTGAACAGAAGCTGTTTTATTTTCCCAATCTATGTCGACGATATACCCTAACCCTCTTGCAGGAAACTTCGGATCTTCTTTAATTGTTAAGACGACGAAATCACCAATTGATAGAGTAATCTTTTCTGTATCTTTAAATGCATAGCGATCCAGCATAACAAGGCGAGAAACACCTTTGTGCGTCATCTTCATATCTTCTGTAATCGGATGAACTTGAGGAAATAAGCGAATATCTTCATTTAATCTTGCTACATCTAGTTTCTTTTGCTCGTTTAGCTCAACTGACATATCGACAACTCCTTAAATAAACATCTTGATATAAGGTATCATAATTACGCTCTTAAATCAATATATAGTGTTATAGAACAAATGTTCTTAGTATATATTGTATTTTAGGTCAACTTTTCTGAAAAAGTCAAATGAATAACTTACTAAAAAACGAAGGAAACTAGAGGAAAAAAGAGGGTAAACGGTATAAATCGATTATTTTCAACAATTTCACCACTTGCGATTTTAGGAAAATAGTAGAACCTTTCCATTTCAATGTTTTTTATTTATTTACTGGCAGAAAATGATACCGTTTTACCAGATAGACGATGGTAATATTACAGCCTAAATAAAGAAACATACATGATTTTACACTCACACCCCGGACATGAAAATTTATTCTCCCCGGGTTTTCCTTTCTACCATCTACCTATCATGATCAATCATTCAGCTCATAGGTAATGTTTATTTTCACAGAAAAAGCGCAAGTCCTTAGACGAAGGGCATAGGAGGACCTGCGAGGAGGCTTCCGTCGCCACAGCAGGGCCGAAGCGACCCGAGCTGATAGCGCTTGGAGCTAGACACCCAAAAACTGTAAAGAGAATACTTTAACACTTTATTGAACGTAAACTTTCTGTAACAATAAAAAAAGTGTTAGAAAGTAAATAAAACTTTCTAACACTCTCATTTAACGTCTAAAATTCCATTCATCTGAACTGTATTTTTCTTTCGCAAGTTGTTCAACATATTCGTTTTGTTCAGGCGTTAACGTATAAGGATTCAATGTTATATTTAAACCTTTTTCAAACCCTTGTCGAAACGCTTCCCACGCTTCTTCCATTGTTACACGTTTAGGAGAAATTTCATTAATCGCTACTGCTTTATTTTTAAAATTACTCTGCAGCCTTTCTTTGACTCGTTCATTCGGGTATTTAAACAAACTGAATAACAAGTCTTCATCCAAATCTAATAGGATCGAACCGTGCTGTAAAATGACTCCTTTTTGACGAGTTTGTGCACTCCCTGCTACTTTTCTGCCTTCTACGACCAGTTCATACCAAGATGGCGCATCAAAACAGACAGAAGAACGAGGGTTTTTCAAACCTTGTTTTTCTTCTTCTGTTTTAGGGATGGCAAAGTAGGCATCTAATCCTAATAAACGAAATCCTTCTAAAATCCCTTCTGAGATAACACGATACGCTTCTGTAACGGTGCTAGGCATGTCTGGGTGATCTTCTGAAACAATGACACTATATGTCAATTCTTTATCATGGAGGACACCTCTTCCGCCAGTTGGGCGGCGCACGAACCCTAATCCAGCATTTTTAACCGCTTCCAAATCAATTTCCTTTTCAACCTTTTGAAAGTATCCGATTGACAAAGTAGCTGGAGCCCAACCATAAAAACGGACAGTAGGAGCAATTTTTCCTTCGCTATGCCATTCTAGTAACGCTTCATCAAGCGCCATATTATACGCTGGGGAACAGAACCCCGAATCAATATAATTCCAAATTTCTTTTTTTTCCATAACATTCCCTCTTTAATTTGCTTAATCTCGTATATAGTCTATCAAAACAGAGCATAATTGCAAAATAATTCTCCCCGTAAAAAGAATGACAATTTCTTCATTCATGATTATAATAGAATTTGTCAAATTCAATTGGAATCAATGAATTCATCGAAGTTTCCTTATTCATGGAGCCTAAGCTGTTGATTCCATCCAAGTCAACAATGTATATAATATTGTCACAAAGACATTTTTATTAACATAAAGGAGTGGTTACATCATGGAATGGATTTTAATTATTCTAGGGGCAATCATTGTCTATTCAATTATTTCTTACATCTATCAACGAAACATTATGAAAACGCTAACGGAAGAAGAATTTAAAGCAGGCTATCGAAAAGCTCAACTTATTGACGTACGCGAGCCAAATGAGTATGAAGGAGGACATATTTTAGGAGCTCGAAACATTCCTTTATCACAGCTTCGTCAACGCTATCAAGAAATTCGACCAGATAAACCAGTTTATTTATATTGCCAAAATACCGTTCGAAGTGGACGAGCTGCCCAAATGCTAAAACGAAAAGGATATAAAGAGCTTTACAACCTTCAAGGCGGATTCAAAAAATGGACAGGTAAGATTAAAAAAGGAAAGTAGTCTATTGATAGTTACAGGAAAGGACCAGCCATATAGCTGGTCCTTTTGTTATTATGCATTTTTCTCATATCGTAATACTGGTTTTCTTGCAGCAAGTGTCTCATCTAACCGTTTGATAACGGTCGTATGCGGTGCTTCTTGAACAATTTCAGGTGTTTCTTCTGCTTCTTTTGCAATTTGTATCATCGCATCAATAAATGCATCTAGCGTTTCTTTTGACTCGGTCTCCGTCGGTTCAATCATAATACACTCTTCCACATTTAATGGGAAATAGATAGTTGGTGGATGATAGCCAAAGTCCAACAAGCGCTTAGCAATATCTAATGTACGGACACCTAATTTTTTCTGACGCTTACCGGATAAAACAAATTCATGCTTACAATGGCGATCATACGGTAAGTCGAAATATGGTGCCAATTTTCTCATCATATAATTAGCATTTAAGACAGCGTATTCCGTGACTGCTTTCAAGCCATCTGGTCCCATAGAACGAATATAAGTATACGCACGTACGTTAATACCAAAGTTTCCATAGAACGGTTTTACACGGCCAATTGACTGTGGTCTATCGTAATCAAACATATAACGATTATCACGCTTTACAAGGACTGGCTTCGGCAAGTATGGAATTAAGTCTTCTTTCACTCCAACCGGACCTGATCCTGGTCCACCTCCTCCATGAGGACCTGTAAACGTTTTGTGCAAGTTTAAGTGGACGACATCAAAGCCCATATCACCTGGTCTTGCCTTACTTAAAACTGCGTTTAAATTGGCCCCATCATAATACAGTTTACCACCAGCTTCATGTACGATTTGAGCCATCTCTAAAATATATTCTTCAAAAAGTCCTAGCGTATTCGGATTCGTTAACATAAGAGCTGCTGTATCTTTCCCAACCACTCTTTTTAAATCTTCGAGATCAACGAGCCCATTCTCGTCTGATTTAACAGTAATTGTTTCAAATCCA
The DNA here is from genome assembly GCF_022809095.1 of Bacillus kexueae. Lineage (GTDB taxonomy): Bacteria > Bacillota > Bacilli > Bacillales > Aeribacillaceae > Bacillus_BZ > Bacillus_BZ kexueae. The sequence goes on along the minus strand of NZ_JALAZE010000002.1, from coordinate 481,267 downwards.
GCTACGGTAGCTGATGCTGGATTTGTTCCGTGAGCGGAGTCTGGCACGATCACTTTTGTTCGATTCGTGTCGCCATTGGCTTCATGGTAGGCACGAATCATCATCAATCCTGTCCACTCTCCATGAGCTCCTGCTGCGGGCTGTAATGTTACTTCATCCATTCCTGTAATTTCTTTTAAATGTTCTTGTAAGTCATACATTAATTCCATAGCACCTTGAACGGTTTCTTCTGATTGTAGGGGATGAATGTGAGCAAACCCTGCAAGGCGAGCTACGTTTTCATTAATCTTAGGGTTATATTTCATCGTACAAGAACCTAAAGGATAAAAGCCGGAATCAACACCATGATTACGCTTGGAAAGAGCTGTATAGTGGCGCATAATATCTAGTTCTGATACTTCTGGCAATTCCGGCTCCTCTGTACGTATATATTCAGAAGGAATAAGCTCATCAACTGAGACTTCTGGTATATCTAATTCAGGTAAACTATATCCAACACGACCAGGTTTGCTAAGCTCAAAAATTAACGGTTGATCTGATTTATGCATGATGATCCCCCAATTCTTGTACAAGTGTATCAATTTCTTCTTTTGTGCGTAATTCCGTAACAGCAATCAACATATGATTTTCCAATTGTGGGTAATCACGACCTAAGTGGTAGCCGCCGATAATCCCTTTTTGTAAAAGAGCCTCATTCACCACATCGTAAGGCTTTGTTAATCGAACAACAAACTCGTTGAAGAACGGACCACTAAATGTGATTTCGATTCCTTTTTCAGCTAGCTTCGTTTTCGCATAATGAGCCTTTTGAATATTTTGCATCGCCATTTCTTTTACCCCTTGTTTTCCTAGGGCAGTCATGGCAACCGATGCAGCTAACGCATTCAAAGCCTGGTTTGAACAAATATTAGAAGTTGCTTTATCACGTCTAATATGTTGTTCACGCGCTTGAAGTGTTAGTACAAATCCTCGACGTCCATCTTCATCTACAGTTTGTCCGACTAAACGACCTGGAACTTTTCGCATCAGTTTTTTCGTGACAGCGAAATATCCACAATGCGGACCACCAAACGCAGTTGGAATTCCAAACGGCTGTGCGTCTCCTACAACAATATCGGCACCGAGCTTTCCTGGAGGCGTCAACACCCCTAGCGCTAACGGATTGGATGAAACGATAAACATACTCTTACCTGTATGAGCAATAGGTTCAATTTCTTTTAATGGCTCAATTTGCCCAAAAAAGTTTGGATATTGAACAACTACACACGCAACATCTTCCGTCATTAATTCTTTTAATTTTTCCTGATCGGTTACTCCATTTTTCAAAGGCGCTTCAATAACTTCTATATACTGCCCTTTTGCATAAGTGGTTAGAACCGCACGTGATTCAGGATGAACCGCTTCAGATACAATAATCTTCTTTTTCTTAGTTTGACCACATGCTAACATAGCTGCTTCTGCTAAAGCCGTTCCACCATCGTACATGGATGAGTTAGCAATATCCATTCCCGTTAGTTCGCATATCATCGTTTGGTACTCAAAAATAGCTTGAAGTTCACCTTGTGAAATTTCAGGCTGATATGGAGTATATGCCGTATAAAACTCAGAACGAGAAATGACGTGATCGACAATAATCGGCATATAATGATCATAAACACCGGCTCCTAAAAAGGATGCATTTGTTTTTAAATCTTTATTTTTAGCAGCTAACTTGGATAACTCCTTCATTAATTCTGTTTCAGATTTTGCCTTTTTAATGTTGTATTCTCCCTTGAATCGTACTTTCTCAGGAATATCTTCAAAAAGGTCGTCAACAGACTTTACGCCTATCGCTTCTAGCATCGCTTGTTTATCATCTTCAGTCATTGGTAAGTATCGATGTTTCATGTAAAAGCACCTCAATTCGTTAGTTTCTTGGACGCTTATAAAACGGAGTAGGAACGACTTTTGCTTTTAAACGTTTTTTGCGAATTTGGACTGTTAATTCTTGATCTAAGTTCGCAAAGTCTACTTTCACTAAAGCTAAACCTACATTTTTCTTCAACGTTGGAGACTGTGTTCCGGTTGTGATGACACCTATCTCTTCTTCACCTACAAATACAGGGTAACCATGTCGCGGAATACCTTTATCAATCATTTCGATGCCAACTAGTTTACGGGAAGGTCCATTTTCTTTTTGTTCCTTTAAAACTTCTTGCCCAATAAAGGCTACTTCTTTATCCACTTTAACCGCAAAGCCTATCCCAGCTTCAATAGGCGTAATATCTTTCGAAAGCTCCTGCCCATAAAGAGCAAGGTTCGCTTCAAAACGAAGGGTATCACGTGCTCCTAAACCACAAGGGAGTATCCCCTCCTCTTTCCCTTCTTCTAATATCATTTCCCACAACTGAATGGCATCATCTTTTTGACAATAGATTTCAAATCCATCTTCCCCTGTATAACCGGTACGAGATACGAGTGCAGGAACATTTCCAATCGCTACTTTATCTTTAAATTTGAAAAACTTGATTTCAGAAAGATCAATGTCCACTAATTTTTGCAGAACCTTTTGTGCTAACGGTCCTTGTAAAGCAAGCTGAGCCATATCCGATGATATATTCTCAATAGACACATCTCCCTCTTGATGCGAAATCATCCAATCATAATCTTTTTCAATGTTAGACGCGTTAACAACTAACAAATAATCGTTTGTATCTCGCATGTATACAAGTAAATCATCAACAGTGCCACCATTTTCATAACACATAGCTGTATATTGTGCACCACCGACAGATAGTTTTGACACATCATTTGTCACGATTTTTTGAAGATAGGCCAAACTATCTGAACCTTTTACAACAATCTCCCCCATATGGGAAACATCAAATAGACCTGCTTTCATACGAACTGCTTCATGCTCTTCTTTAATGGAAGAAAACTGAACCGGAAGCTCCCATCCACCAAAGTCAATCGTCTTAGCTCCATACTTTTCATAAATTTCAAATAACGGTGTGCGTTTCAATTCGGTCATTACTCATCCTCCTAGCTAAAATGTTCGTTTGGAAGAAAGAAAAAACCAGGACATAGATAAGTAACACGGTCCTTTATAACAAAAGAAACGTGTGTTTCCCATCTCTGTCCTGGTACCTGAAAGTTTGCCTTCAAGTGAAGGTTTTCCTCTTTGGTGGTTTGTTATGCACAAACTCTCTCCAGAGTCGCGTCAAACAAGAGTCTTTTTGCCTGAGAGATTCACATTTGTTTGCTCCTTCGGCGCTCCAATCACAGAGTCTCTCCCCTTGTTCTCATTCGCACATATTTTTTTGTTTAATGGTAAGAATAGAAAAAAAAGACAAATTCGACAAAACTATTATCAGAATAACACAGAAAGTTGTGCATTTTAATAAATTTCTTACTCATTTACATCCTACCACGTTCTAACCGAATGAGCAACGCACTTTTTTACTAACAAAAACACGATTACAAAATATAATGTTCGTGTTTTATATAGATTTTATAAGTTTTCTATGTATATTTCAACCCTACTTTAATAATTTAAGAACAATATTTTGTATAACACTTATTTTGAAAGGGCTGTCAAAAAATGAATGTTGAAATTCGAATGAATGAAGATTGGCAGAACGAATTCCTTCAAAAACTCAATTCAGATGGACCATGGACAAGCTTGGAACTCTACAAGCTTGCAAATGCGGCAACAATGCATTTATCCATTCCTAACTTTGAGGGCTTGGTTGCTCCTAAACACCTTGAGCATTTTACACCTCTCCCCCATCAATTGGAAGTAGCAGAACAAGTCGTTCAGCATATGAACGGAAAGGCGATTTTAGCAGATGAAGTTGGATTAGGAAAAACAATAGAAGCCGGACTTATTTTAAAAGAATACATGATCAGACAACTTGTCAAAAAAGTTCTTATCCTCGTCCCAGCATCCCTCGTTTCCCAGTGGGTGAAGGAATTGAATGAAAAGTTTTATATTCCAGCTGTAGAACAAAAGAAGAAATATGTTTGGGAACAATGCGATGTCGTTGTTTCTTCGATAGACACTGCAAAACGGACTCCACATCGGGAAATTATTTTAGAGCAGGATTATGACATGGTTATCATTGATGAAGCACATAAATTAAAAAATAGAAAAACGAAAAACTATGAATTTGCCCAGTCGATTAAAAAGAAGTTCTGCCTTTTACTAACTGCAACCCCTATCCAAAACCGTGTTGAAGAAATTTTTAATCTAGTTTCCCTTCTAAAACCTGGACATTTAGGTAGTGAGCAATATTTTTCAGAAGTGTTTTCTGCAAAAGGTCGTGTCGTAGAGCAAGATGAATACTTAAAAGAATTAATTAATAAGGTAATGATTCGAAACCGGAGAACGGATACCGGATTAGAATGGACAAAACGGCATGTCGAGAGTATTGTGATTGAGTTTTCCCCCAAAGAACAAGCCTTATATGATGCTTTAACAAATCTTAAATCGAATTCCTTGTTTCAAAACGCCTTCGCCATCATGACATTACAACGTGAAGCCTGTTCCAGCAGGGAAGCTGTTTACATGTCGATTAAAAAAATGCTTGAAAAGGAAGAAACACCTAGCCATATGTTAAAGCCGATCATCGACTTAATTAATGAGGTCGACCGCAATACAAAAGCGGAAAAAGCACTCGAGTTGATTAATCATATACAAGATAAAGTCATCATTTTTACTGAATATCGTGCAACTCAACTATATTTGCAATGGTTTTTAAAGCAACATGGCATTACATCTGTTCCATTTCGTGGTGGATTTAAAAGAGGAAAAAAAGATTGGATGAAGCAACTGTTTGAGCAGCATGCTCAAGTCCTCATCGCAACGGAAGCTGGTGGGGAAGGAATTAACCTACAATTTTGTCATCACATCATTAATTATGACCTACCGTGGAATCCGATGAGACTTGAACAACGAATCGGACGGATTCATCGACTAGGGCAAGAAAAAGATGTTTTCATCTACAATTTGGCTACAAAAAATACTGTTGAAGAACACATTTTAAAGCTTCTAATCGAGAAGATTCAGCTATTTGAGCGTGTAGTGGGTGAACTTGATCATATTTTAACAAATTTGGATATTGGAAATATTGAAGAACACATTCGAGACATCATCGCTACGTCACGTTCTGATGGAGAAATCAAAATTAAAATGGAGAACTTGTCTTCTATTGTGAATTATGGCTATCAAATGAAGCAACAAGATGCTTAAAATGGAGTGATTTGATGCAACAAATTGAAATTAAAAATTATTTAAAACGATTTTTCCAAGCAAATGAGTGTCATATTTTAGAAGATGGAACTGGATATTTTACCGTTCAATTGAGTGTGGAAATGGATAAAGCCTTAATGAATCGCCCCTTCTACTGGCATTATCTTGAAAAAACTGGCGGGGAACCGCAACCAATGAAGCTTTCATTTATTACAAACCCTGCCATCACTCCACCTCATATCCAAGGGGAACAGATTCATTTCGGTTCTCCCCGTCTGCTTCAAATCTTCCAAACAGCTCAAAAAGTTGGAGGCTTTATTCGATTATATGAAAATTGTCAAGTTACACACGGACAGCTCCCGCTTCATCCCTGGATTGGTGTTAACGTTACCGTCTCTTATGTATGCGATAAAAAAAAGGACTTCTTACACTCCATTGGCATTCACTTGATAAGTGGAACAATCGTTGAGAATTTTCAAGAAAAGTTAGATTCGCTTCCTTTAACTCCGAAAATTCCTGATTACTGCTTTACAATGTCACCTGTAATTAAACCGAAAAGTGGGTTAAACAGAATCGAACAATACGTTATCGATCTCATATCAAAAGAAAATCATTCATGGGGAAATGATGCAGTTCAACGAATGAATCGTGACCTGATGTTATTGAACCATTTTTATGAATCGGAAGAAGAAAAGCCAGATTTATATTTTTCTGAACGGGAAGCAATTCGAACACTTTACAAGCCATATATCGACATACACATCCACAGTGGAGGTATATTTTTCCTATCCCCTAAAAACATATGGGTGAAATAAGGACAAATGTCACATAAAATCGATAAAAATCAAAATTCCATCGACATAATTACACATTTTCCTCCTCAATCGCTTGGTATAATCAATTAAGGAGTTAAGTAATTCATTCAGAAAAGGGCAAACTTGTTGAAAAGCAAGGACGCAAAGCCTCAGATCTAAGGTTGATAACGCTAAGATGGCTGGGCTACCTGAAATACATACAAATATGTATTTTAGGAGGGGCGAATAATGGAAATTGCAACATTGAGACCGGACTTAGATAAAGAATGGTTTGAACTAATTAAGGAAGCAAAATCAATTGGCTTGACTCCAGAGGATATTAAACAGTTTTTACACCCGGCAAATGAAAAAGAATAATCCGCTAATCAGAAGAGATTTACTTTTTTTACCACAATACTGATTTCTCATGTATTTTGTGCTATAATAAGCACAGTTGTGCTATAAATCGCACGGAAGGTGAGAAAAGATGATTGGTGAACGAATTAAAAAATTAAGAACAGAAAGAGGTTTATCTTTATCTGAGTTAGCTGATAAAGCGGGTGTTGCGAAGTCTTATTTAAGCTCTATCGAAAGACAAATTCAAAAAAACCCCTCTGTTCAATTCCTTGAGAAAATTTCTAGTGTTTTAGACGTACCGGTAAATGATCTATTAAGACAACAAACTAGCAATATTGATGACCTTGAATTAGATTCAGATTGGACACAATTAGTCGTTGAAGCAATGAATTCAGGCGTGTCTAAAGAAGAGTTTAAAAAATTCCTTGAATATAATAAATGGAAAATGAACCAAAATCGCTAAACGGGAACACTTCTTAACAATAGGAAGTGTTTTTTATATACGAAACATAATTTGTGGTTCAACAACAAAGTCCGAATGACTTGAATACATATTATGAAGTACATTGTTTATAACGTATAGGTTTAGCGCCTTACAACCTGTCAAATCTTTCAAGCAAATAGGACATATCCACTTCTCCTCTTTACTTGCGCTAAATGAAGGTCGATAACATTTCGTACATATCTTTTTGTACATAATTCCTCCTCGAACGTTCTTAATTAAGAACGGTTGTGCAAAAAAATCACCTTTCTTTCCGTTTCCATTTCAACACTAAGATACCTATAACTAAGAGGCTAATACCTACTAAAAATGTGTGAGCTGTATTCGTTGCTGTGTTAGGTAATTCATTCCCTATTGGTAGATTATTTGAGGCAGCGATAACAGATTCAGATTGAAATTCAGCATAAAATGACCATTCAATCACACACCCAAGACCTTGAAAATCATTTCCTAATGTTGTAGGCACAATCACTTTTATCATGAGTCTCTCAGAATCATTTACAGCCAATGAACGTGGTTCAAACAGTTTTAAATCTAGTATCTTCCCGTTGAATATCAATCGATCCTCCAATTTGATTTCAACAAAAAGTTCATTAAAAAACTTTCTAGACCCTTGAATCATTTCAGCATTTGTATGATAATGAATCGATTGGGATCCTGCATTAGAAATAATAAGTTCTTTCGTCACTGTATCTCCCGGCTTTAAGTTTGTTGCTGCAACTTGAAAGATTTCAGGAGAAAGAATTAAATCCACTTCTTCTCCATCACCATATGCCTGGCTTGCAGGCAAAATAATAAATAGTACAACAACAAGCAGTAGTATTTTTACCGGTCTATTCATAGAACTCTCCTTTATCAAAACGTAATGGAAGAGAAGACGGGTTATACCCGCCTTCCAAAACGATTAATTTTGTGTTTGACTACCATTTTCCGTATTAATATCGTCTCCGTCTTTGAATTCCGTTCCGTCAAATTGCGAAGCAATGAATTCAAAATTAACACTCATTTTATCATTCATAAACCGGTTATCCGCTTTCGAATTAAACGTTAGTGTAATGGTGACTGGATCAGAGTCTGGATTCGGTAAAACTGGCAAACTTTTATCTCTAGTACCATCTGTTATGTCACCGCTCGCTTGTCTAAAACGTTTTAAGGTATCGTTATATAAAACATTTCCTGCTGCATCCGTAATGTGTACGTGAATTTGTTTAGCAAAGTCATCAGCATTATTCAATGCGCCTAAATCGGCATCCCCATTTATGTTTTCTCCTCCGTCTACAAACCCATCATAGTTGGCTTTTACCACGACATCTTTAATCGATAATGTTCCATTGTTTTTCACTCGAATGGTTTCCGAAATGCTATCCCCAGGTTTTAAATTTTTTAAATCACTCGTAAAAATGCCACTTTGAAGATCGGTTTTTCCATCTTTCTCTTTAAGTACGAGATCTAATATTCCCGCTTGATACGTTTCAGTAGCAGCTTCCGTATCACTAAAGACGGCCCATGTTCCTCCTCCTACAAGAGATAACCCCAATGCAGCAGATACAACACCCATGCTCAATTTCTTTTTCATCCCCATTTGTTTTCCTCCTCAATTTTCATCCCTCTTGTTTACGAGGTATGTAGTCGTTTATATTGAAAGCCAATGGCTTGCAACCAATTGTTAAAGTGAGGCTTTATTATCAGAATGTGTTTTACCATCAATTTCTTTTAGCACTTGCCATATCGTAAAAGCTGCATAAATTAAAAGCAAAATTCCTGGAATCAATAGGAGTAGCCCCGTTCCTATTTTGCTGCTCGCAAAAGATAATAAAAATCCTGCATACGGAATCGTTAAACCTGTGTATATTGCCACTATATTGTCCGCTAATACCGGAGTGGGATCAGCATCTTCCACATTGTCCCCTTTTGTTACATAGCTCGTAGCAGTTCCCGTTTTCAATTCCTCTATGATCCGATGTGTGACTAAATTTTGTTCATCTTTTCGAAATGTAATAATATCCCCAACTTGAAGGGCTTCATTCTGTAACACTTTTTTAACTACAATTAGCGAACCAGTCTCGAAAGTAGGCTCCATAGAGCCTGAGAGGACCGTTTTCAATTGATACCCGAATAGCTGAGGTTCTCCCCCTGAGACTCTTGTTGAAATTACACTAATTGTTAGAACAAGTATTAGCCCAAACAAGACTCCAAACAGCAAGTTTCTCACGAACTTAATGACCTTCTGTGCTTGAGTCTTCCTTATCATTTTCAACATTTGTCTCCTCCTTTATATCTTCTATTGGTTCTATCGGTTCTGACTGTATCTCTTCAACATTTCCTTCCACTATTGGAGGTATCTTATCGTTCTTTAATGGATCGTTTTCATTTTCACTCTGTTCGTTTGTTTCTTTTCCTTCCTCCTTTTCGTTTATCTCTTCTATCTCGATTTGCATTTTAGTCTGATCAGTAGTTGGTGGATTAGCATCCAAAGACTTCAATTCTTGCTTTTCTGTAGAATCTTCAATAGAAGTACCATTCGAAGACTCTATCGTAACCGTTAATTGTTCACTCCACAGTTCACCTTTTCCAGGGTGTTCTGGTCGTTGGTACGCTTTAAATATGTAGTTTCCTTCTCCTCTTATCGCGTCAGCAACAATCGTAAATGTTTCACCCGCTTTGAGTGCTGGAATTTCCCCTTCTTCAACTAGTTGCCCATTTTTCGGATTTCCTTTTGAAATATAGAACAATTCATATTTAGTCGTTCCCCTCATGTCTTCTGAATTCTGACCATTTTGAATAACCGCTTGAATCTTCTTCTCTTCAAAAGCTTCACTGGTGAACGAAAGTGAACTTTTATCCCAAATTGTTTGTTCTTCATTACACCCTATAGTTGGGTCATAGTTTGCGCATATTGATATAGTGTTTGACGTTCGTTCAATATCAATGAAATATGCATTCGTACCACTAACTTGGTAACTTCCAAACATCAACAGTAAATACACAATGGAGAAAAGTTGTACGCTAACGATAAGTATTCGATTCTTCCCCTTATATTTTCGCGTTCTTTTAAACCGAATCGTCATCCCCTCCTCCACTTGCATCTGTTCTTTTTAGCGAACTAATAATATGAGTATATGGCATATTTTACAGAATGAAAAATACGAAAATTCTCCATTTTTTCATTATAAAGAACGATTTCCGTTCGTTATCAAGAAATATCTCCTTTTTACTAATAATTTCGTATTTTATAACGCCCTACTTGTTCTTTATAATGAATAACAACATCTAATGAAGGAGTGGGTGATGCTAGGTGATCAAATTCGTTATAAACGGCTGCAAATGGAATTAACCCTTACCGAAATCTCCCACCGTTCTGGAATATCAAAGTCTTATTTAAGTTCCATTGAACGAAACATTCAACAAAATCCATCTTTAATAATCCTTCAAAGAATTTGCTCTGCTCTAGACTTGGATCTCTTTTCGCTTCTAAATGAATCACCTAATTATTCAGTTTTAAAACTAAAGGGGGAAAATATATTGAATGAAGGAAATGAAGCTATTACAGTGGACAAGGAGTGGGTTCAATTAATAGCAGAAGCAAAGATTGTAGGATTAACATTAGATGAAGTACAACAATTCCTAATTCAACAATCCTTAAAAAAAGACGTATAAACTTCCTTTATTATGTTCATGTTACGTTGTAGGACGGTGATCATGTTGAAAGTCTTATTGCTTGTTTTGATTCTGGCTTTTACTCAGATAAACATTCCTTTCGGTCATTTCATAGGCTATGGAGAAGCTTACGAGATAAGCGAAACAGAAACAGCCTTAAGGAACGAAATCCCTAAATACTACCCTCTCGCACAAATCCAATTTATTCAAAAGGTGTGGGATAAAAAAGAAGACAACCAGACCCTTCAACATTATGTTGTCACCATTAGTGATTCAGGTAAACAAAAGCAACTTAATGCAACCGTTATCATAAATAAAAAAGGGGAAATATCACGCATACAAATTTTGAAATCACCATAAATCATTGACGTAAAAAAGAGGTGCTAAATATACATTCGCACCTCTTCCCTTTACTTATTCTTTTTTTTCACAGACATTCCAATAGCGTACGGTAATATCCCAAACCACCGAAAGAGCAGTGGGCTTTTTTCAGTTTTTTTCTTCTTTTTCATTTGTTTCCGTTCAGCTTTTGGTGTATCCATATACTTCACGACTTGTTCTGTCATAAATTTAAGATAGTCATTTGTAGACACTATATTCACACCTTTGTAAGCTTAGTTATGAATTAGTATCACCGCTACTCTTTTCCTTTATACATGTTAGAACCTTCTCTAAAACTTCTTTAGTTGTTCGATCTGTAGTGTCTATAACTAGATGAGCTTTTTCGTATTGACTTTTTCTTTTTTCATGTAACTCCCGAATCTCTTCTATTGATTTATTATTGGCCAATGGACGATTGGCATCGTTTTGAATCCTCTTTACGAGAACTGATACATCCGCTTTTAAGTAAATAACGAGACCTTGTTCTCTCATCCACTGTATATTCTCATCACGAGTAATAATCCCCCCGCCTGTAGTGACAATGAAGTTTTGCGTTGGAATAGAGCGTAAGCAGCTCCCTTCAACATCTCGAAAGTATTCTTCCCCATATTTTTCAAAAATAGCTGGTATGTCCATTTGTACTTTCTGAACAATTTCCTCATCGGTATCTACTACAGGTATGTTGAGTGATTCTGCCAGCATACGACCAATTGTTGTTTTTCCACTCCCCATAAAGCCAACTAAATAAATAGTTTTCACCTTCCGTTCACCTCTTCAATCCCATTCCTATTTACATTAGCACATATCCAATTAGTTTTCATAGTCCGTCCACCCTACAATTTGTTTACTTTTTACATCATATTGATATGAAAACGAACGAAATGTTCCATTTCTCGTCTCTATATTAATATTTACGTCCAATAACCCTTCATTCTTCTGATTTATTTCATACATAACTGATCCATTCGGGGTTTGAAAGGATTTGTAAGATACATTTTCTAAATTCTTTTGAGAGCATTGAACCGCATTCAATGTTAATAGTCGAAGGCGATAATATTCCTTTGAATCTTCAAAAAAGCGTTCATTCCGAATATGAATATTGGCATTCACCATTGCAATTAACAAAAAAATTAATGTCATAAAAAGAGCGAACGGATAAACATAACCTTTCTCATTCATTTATGATTTCACTCCCGATGAAAGTCCGTAACATTACTTTATACTCAACATTCTGTAGACTAGTAACTTTAATTTGGACACCTTGCTTAACCTTTTGAAATTCTGCATTTTTGACATTTTGAAGCAAAACGATATGACCGCTCCCATTTTTTTGATAACGAAGGACATTCCCATATTGACCAATTGAATAAGAATTTTCATTTTTCATGTAATACAACTTATTATTAATCACCTTGATATCGTTCGCCAATTTTAGTTCATCATAAATATCCATCATAAAGAGCTGCCATTCGTACGGGTGCAAATCATTTGGAGGAGTGGATATGCGCTCTATGAGCGATAAAAAAGAAGGGAGACTTGATAGAAGTAAAATAGTTATCATTAAACTAAACAGTAATTGTGTAAAAGTATAGCCACTTTCTTCAAAAAGAATAACCACAAACCTTTTTCGCTTTTTCGGAAATCTCGTTAACACAAAGCTCAATCGTTTCTTCATCTCGATTCCATATAAGTTCATACATGTAATGTCCTACTTTTACCTCACCTTCATTTTGAATTTGTTCATAAGCAAATAGCTCCAATTGCTCTGTTAACACTTGGTAGGCCTTAACTTCCTTCTCTGTTCGAATCTCCCCCCGTAACATATTGGACATAAGTGGAAGCAAGCTTACTAACACAAAACACCAAAGGAAAAAAGATACAATTGACTCTGCATATGATACTCCCTTACAATTTCTCCACTCGGAATCTACCATTCCCAATGGTAAACACAATTTTATAGGTTTCCTCTTTATAATCAATGAAAATGGTGCCCCCTTTTTTGATTGAACCATTCGGATAATAGGTAATGGGCAGAGACATTGTTGTTGGCCGAATAACTATATCCTCGTTATAACTCGTCTGTACCAATGAACCTTTAAATGCAGCACGATCAATTCGATAGTACGAATCATCCTGAGAAACAAAAACATACACTGTTTCACGATGAACGGCTGCATATTGTTGAGCATAATACAAATCATTTTGGAATTGACGAAAAAATTGTTCAATTACTTTTCTCTCATGAATAGCCGATCCATTTGACCAAGTAAATAATGTCAAAAGAAGGAATATCGATAAAACGATCAAGCTTTCAACGAGTGTAAAACCCTTCGCTGATTTAACCGAAATCATGGTGTTTCAGAAACTTTTCCTTCAGCATCGATCGTTAACGTTTTTCCATTTGGGCATTTTAAGTCACTGTCGTCGATATAATTACCATCTTTTAAATCTTGTACGGTAGGTATTTTTTTATGTTCAACTTCATATGCTACGACCTGGCCTTGAACCATATTTTTCAACCCCTCACACCCTTTATCTTTAATCGCTGCATTTTGTTCAGCAATATTCGGTATCGTAATTAAGAGTAAGATGGAAATGACAAGTAATACGACCAACATTTCAACAAGTGTAAACCCATTTTCATTTTTCATCTAATCCCTCCTATATCGTTTGTATCATTTGATACATGGGCAGCATGATTGATAAATAAACGATTAAAACGAGTATTCCAATTATCATAAAGGCAATAGGTTGAATATACCTCGTCCACTTGAGTATAGACTGTTCTAGCCGAGATAGAACCAATTGGCTATACGTATATAATTCTCGATCTAATTTACTGATTGCTTGTCCATGATAAGTGACATCTGCAATTTCATTTTCAAAAAGCTGACTCTCTCTTAAAATGTCACTAAATTTCTTTCCATCCGCTAACTGTTCAATCATATGATTTGCTTCATGTTTATAGAGCGGTAACATCGGTTGCTGTTGAAATAAGGTTAAACTTTCATATATAGATAATCCCCCCTTTAATAAGAAGCTCATCTGAAATGAAAAATAGTAGCTATTATAAAGTGAGAACAACTTGCGAATGAAAGGCACACGAATAATAACATTCAATTGTGAATGTGGTGATAATTTGCGGAAAAAGAAAAAATAATAGAAGGTGACAATTATACAAACGAGAACAAAAACTAAAAAACCAAAAAACACCAAATCAAATACGGACAAAAGAAGAAAAGTAGTGAATGATGCTTGGGTGCTCATCGATTGGTACATCGCCTCAAATTGTGGAGCAATTACAAGTTCCACTGCGTATAGATTAAACCCCATGAATAAAAGGAGAAAGAGCGGGTACCTAAGGACTTGTTTCACCTTTTCTGTTTGTTCAACTTGAATGGTTAATAGTCGACTACTTTCCATTAACGCAGTTTTGATGTCTCCGTAATTTTCTGCGAAAAATAAAAAGCTTAATACATTACGATGAAAACCTAGATCTTCTAATGCTATCCGGAACGACTCTCCTCGAGCTAACAATTCCACGCAATACGAAGCATCGCGTTTTAAAGCGTTCGGAAGATGCAGCATCGTAAAGGAAATGGCTTCATTTAAGGAATAACCTTGAGATAATAAATCACTTAATTTTTTCAAAAACTGAGATTGATCATGTAGTTTCCATCTATTTTTCTTCATGTTCAACAACCCATCTCTCATACGTAGACGGATAAAGAAATCCTAACGCAATCCCCTTTTTAATTACATCTTTTAGCCTTTTGTATTGAATCGAAACCTCTTCCCCTCTCGCTTGTTGAATCGCTTTTTGCAAATTTCTCCCATACAAAAGTTCATATACCCCAAGTCTCCTTACTGTTCGTAATGCTTTGCAATACGGTGAGCATTTCCCGTTACAATAAGGGCAGGATAACGGAACGAGCCGTTGAGCAATAAGCGCAATCAATGTTTGTTCAATCTCAGAAATCGGTACTCCGAATTCAAGCAAACGATAAATTGCACCTACCGAATCTTTTGTATGCATCGTCGATAAAACAAGATGTCCTGTCAAAGCCGCCCGAACTGCAATCTTAGCAGTTTCAGCATCCCTTATTTCTCCCACCATTATAATATCTGGATCATGCCTTAAGATCGCCTTCAATCCTGTTGTATACGTTATGCCTGCCCTTTCATTGACTTGTACTTGCAGAACTTCTTCTGATTTCGTTTCAACTGGATCTTCTAATGTAATGATATTGCGATTAAAGTTCTTTTTCGCATAATGTAACAAAGAGTATAATGTGGTGGTTTTACCTGAACCAGTAGGCCCAGTAAATATAATTAATCCGTGAGCGTGATTGATAAAAGACAAAATTTTCTTTGTCGACTGTTGAAAAAGTGAGAGTTGTTCAAATGTCTTTGGCGTAGTATTCGGTAAAATACGAATGACGAGGCTTTCATGATATACTGTAGGTAAAGTGGATAACCGTAAATGAACGGCATTGTTTTTCGTTGTAAATGAAAGAGCTCCGTTTTGCGGTCTGCGCTGTTCACCAATATCCATCGAGGCTAGAAACTTTAAATGGGAGATGAATCGATCTCCTAGCTGCTTGGAGATTGAATACTTCGAAATCATCTCTTCATCAATACGAAACTGAATTACAACTTGCTTTTCCTTTGGGATAATATGAATATCTGTTGCTTTTTGTAAACATGCTTCGTCTATCAATCGTTCGCTAAATTGTTCAACTGAAACCATTTTTCGTTCACCTCCATCAATACTGTACAAAAGAAGAAGTCGTTAGGCGAATCGAAAAAAAATAATTATTTACAGATATTACGTATAAAAAAACGGATATTTCTTATAATAAAATCATATTTTTCGATCAAAAATATCAAGTAAAATCTATTTTTTTAGAAATTTATTAAGCGTTGGGCTATAGCCAAGCGGTAAGGCAACGGACTTTGACTCCGTGATGCGCTGGTTCGAATCCAGCTAGCCCAGCCATATTTTAAACAAACTAATTATGAACATTTTTTTACAACATCAGTAATTTTTGAATGGAAATGAAATGTAATGTAAACGGTATATTTACAATCGGTATTGCGGTACTTTATAATAAAAAAAGCGATTGATTTGTGACAAAGGAGGGAGACTTTATGGATCGCATGTTTCGCGTCCTTGGATTTTGGACAGGGATTTTCGCTGTAATGTTTTATTTAGGACATATGCCTACAGCTGCTTTACTATTCTTTGGTCAAACTGGATTTTTTGTGCTCTTATCCTATCTTAAGTTATCTGAGCGTATGTATATCTATATTTTCGGTGCCTATTTAACAATCTTCTTCGTTGGCTTTACATACTGGTCAACATTTATGATGATTCCAGGACAAGGGGGTCACTAAAAAAGGGCTGTCCAGAAGTCATTTTCGTAATGACAATTCTGGCGCCCTTTTTTGTTTTTTTATTTTCTACGATGAAAATAACCGGTCTTGTTGAAATTGGACTCCTTTTGAATGTATGAAAACGGAAAAAGATTCACTAATATGTCCGCCCATCAGTAACGTGCGAATCATTCGATTTTGCTTCGCTACTTGTGAAAAAGGGTTGGAACAATCTTCACTTTTTAAATAATTAATTATTCCTAAATCAAGTAAGAACTTTGCTTGACGATGTTCATAAGCTAAATCCCAACCTAAATGAGCTAATGCCTTTTCGTACAAGCTAAAGTTTACATGTGATGTAAGGTCCATTTTAAATGGGTAGGACAAAGGATTTCTGATGAGTTTATGACGGTAATAACCTCTCAAAGTCCCATCTTTTAAGTAAGGTTGATTAAACTCTTCTTCCTTATACCCGTAATCAACTGTAACGAAGAGGCCAGTTATTTTTTCATTTAATTCTTTTAGCAAATCCAACATTTCAAGTGAGACTTCTAAACGATGACCTTCTTTGATCGAGATACAGTTTCGATTAATTAAATCAATTAAGTTAGAATTGGTTATTGGAATCCTAATCTCTTCCAAAGATGAAGATTCATTTAAGCGAATAAATACTTCGTAAATTTTCTCGCCATGTTTTTCAAGCACGTGAACAGGTAGTGCATCCCATAACTCATTTGAAAACACCAAACCCTTTAACGGTGGAAGTGGCATGAAATCCTCTACGATAGTTAAGTTGTTATAGGGTAGTTTTTCTCGTATAAGTTTTTGATGATTGTTACTTTTTTCCACTACGTAACACGTGAAGGGAAATCTCTCTTCGTCATCTTCCCAAGCATCGTAAAAGGACCGAAGGAAGGCACCATCCCCAGGACCAAGCTCAACAAAAACAGGAGGTATCACCTCTTCTTTAACGAGATGTTGAAACCATTTGTAAACACACCATCCATACAGTGTAGAATAATGGCTAGTTGTTATGAAGTCTCCCTTTTTTCCAATTTTCTCACGCTCTTGTTGATAATAGCCAATTTCTTCATCATATAAGACCATTTTCATATACTGAGCGTATGTAAGTTTACCGCCATGTCTCTCCAATTCCTTAACAATACGGTCTTTCATTTTTAACCTAATGAGAATCCGTTTAAAAATGGATTCGTTTCCATTTCATCTATTAAGGTCGTTTCCATCCCATGCCCAGGTAACACAGCGGTTTCTTCTGGTAAGGAAAGGAGCTTTTCATCAATGCTTCTCATTAGTTGTTGATGGTCCCCCCCTGGTAAATCAGTCCTTCCGATGCTTCCTTGAAATAGCGTATCACCCGAAATAACTGCTTCCGCTTCCTCTGAATAATATGAAACACTCCCCGGTGAATGTCCAGGTGTTTCCAAAACAGAGAATTGGAAAGGTCCTACTTGCAGCTCACCTTCGTTTTCAATAAGGTGATTAGCTTCTTTTACCGCAATGCCACTTCCCATGAAGAAAATTGAACCATTTAAACTAGAATCGGATAGCCAATCCTTTTCATTTACATGAATATATACAGGAATCTGATATTTCTCACGAACAACGTCCACTCCACCAATATGATCAAAATGAGCATGCGTTAATAAAATTGCGTGCGGTTTTAATCCAAGAGAATCAATAAATTCAATGACCTTTTCTCCTTCACTCCCAGGGTCGAAAAGAACACAGTCTTTTCCCTTTATCACCACATACGCATTCGTTTGCAACGGACCTAAAGGAATTCTTTTCCATTCCATTTTTCTCACCTCATTGTCATTTCCGCATTTTTTCATTACACTTTATGTATTAAACTGATTGTACAAACATCATACCTGCATTTTTCTATTCCGTCAAAAGGAGGGTGTTTCATGACTTACGCTTACGGAGTTGAAGTAACCGAAGAATTCCTATCTATTTCCTCTCTGCCAACTTTAGTAAACGACCTCTCACTAGATGATGCATCTGAGTTCATGTTAATCACGCTGGATGAAAATAAACTTGATGTCGTATTAACTTATGTGAATGAGTTAAATGGTTTTGAAGAATTACACAAACTTTATGTATTAAACGATCCTAAACCGCTCACCCTATGGAATGAATACGGATTTACTTCTTTATTTCAAAACCAATTTTTATACGCAAACAACGTAGTCCCTTTTCAATTCACAAACTTTGATGAAACCGACTATGAAATGACCCTTCTTCAACTAACTGATTATTTAATTGCGCATGATGGACAAACTTATTACATCGACCAATATTTCGTTCCTCTTGTTCAAAAAATTGCCACAGCCTATAACGGAAAGATTGTATATTACCTCGACAAAATAAAAGAAAGCGATTAAAATATTAGTGGAGTCTTTCTATAGGTTTATCGTTTCCTTCAATTTACATAGTAAGGGGGGCTTATAAATGGGCTTAGTCATTATTTTCACATTAGTAACATTGCTCGGGATTTTTGCTATATTCCGTACTTTAAAAGAAAAGAACATCCTTGGCTTTTTATTCGCATTTGGAACTGTAGCTGTTTTTGGTTGGTTTACTGTTATGACATTTATCTACCACGGCTATCCAACTGCTCACTAAAAAAAGCGCATTGCTCAATTCATTTGAGCAATGCGCTTTTTTATTTCACCCGAAAAGGAGTTATCTTATTCTTCACTACGTAAATGCTTTTGAACACTTTGTAACTTACCATCCATAGAAGATGTTCGATCTCGTCGGTCGTCAATACGAATATTGGTTGCGACGCGAAGAGCTCCCTCTGCAAAAGGGGATTCATGTATATGTTGGATAACTTCAAATAAGTGACTGAGTTCCCCTTCAATAATTGTACTCATCGGAGTTAATCGATACTTAATGACACCTTTATCTTCATACTGCTTTAGGATGTTTTGAATGTTTGCAACATATTTGCTTACGCTAGGCGTATCTGTTCCAAGAGGAATAATGGTAATGTCAACGATTGCCATGGTCTTCACCTTTCTTCAATTATTGGTATGACACTCTTTTCATTTAGGTCGACAACTTTTTCGAAACGATAACCGTAAAGAATATATTCACCGTTAGGAGATAACAGAATCGGTTCGTTCAAAACATTCGTTAAGATGGTTGTCTCCTCACCTGTATTTAAATCATATCGCTTCAAATGAAAAGAGGGGTTCTCATTCATTATATCAGCCGGAACAAAAGTATAAAACTCTTCTGATTCTGACGAAATTTCGTAATACGGGAAAAGCCATTGTGAATATTGAGCAATGAGGGGTACTTCAAATTCCCTCACTACCTTTTCGGCAGTAATGTCCCAAATGGAAAGACGACCTGAAGCACTCTTATCTTGATACTCCTGTAATAGAACGAAATGATTTGGTGTATACGCATGCCCTATGACATTATCAGCAATCTTTTTCGTCTCTTTCGTCTGTATGTCCTTCACATATAATGGAGCACTTAATTCAGGTTCATCACTATTCCAATCAATATAAGACACCTTATGTAGCGCCGCCCATTCCATAAATGGGACATTTACCACATTTTCTATTTCCATTCCTTTAACAATGTCAAACAAGACGGTATCAAAAGTCCAGTCTTCATAGAATTTCGTTAATATGAATTGGCTTTCAGAATACGGACTCCATCGTAAAAAAACATCATAAGAGCTAAAGGATTTTTCAAAAAGGGTTTCTCCTTCCTTATCAACAATGTACATCGTTGCTTCATAACTTGATGGACTCGTTTGAATGTAAAAAAGTTCAAAGTTTTGATTGGGAATTACTTGAACAATTGGGTAATTTGTTTGAAAGAAAATGGTTGAGGTTCCATCGTACAAATTAAATTGAACGAGCTCTGCTCCATCTGACGTATTGTTTATGTAGAGAATAGAGTCATCTTCAAACCAACTAACGACTTGTTGAAAAAAATTAGCTTCGACTTCTGCTGTTTGAATCTCTCTTTTTACTTGTTCTTCTTGGTGCCGATCGTTTTTTTCTTCTTGAAGTTGATGAGATTCACATGCAATAAGTGTAAAAGCAAAGATAACAAGAAGTACAGATACCTTTCTCACCAACTTAACCTCACCTTGCAA
This sequence comes from Bacillus kexueae, assembly GCF_022809095.1. Lineage (GTDB taxonomy): Bacteria > Bacillota > Bacilli > Bacillales > Aeribacillaceae > Bacillus_BZ > Bacillus_BZ kexueae. Next base: position 460,826 of record NZ_JALAZE010000002.1, on the reverse strand, counting down.
TTTCTGTATGTTTATATACGTATCTTACCATATAAACGTTTCAATTTCTTCCTTACATATATAATAAGGACCAAAAAATCCCGTGACTTTTCTCATAAATTTCATCGTACTGTGATAGAGGTAGCGGATTTACTCCCCTTCCAAGTTCAACTGTAAATCCAGGCTTACGATTTTTGTAAACGAACCAGTCCCTAAATCCTGCATGACTATCAATGTTGCGCACTGGCTTGTAGCCACTTAGCCGTTTAAATTCATTAACCATCTTAGCAGCACGCTTTGGTTCATAATTTAAATATCCCCAATAGATTTCTTCCCCTTGTGTATGAAATGCTGCTACACAGTCAAAATTGGACTCTTCAACCAATATTGCCATCGCCATCGCTTCAGGTTCAGTTAAAGGGGCATTTCCCGGAAAATCGCGGGGAGCAGGGGATTTTGGTATTTTTCTCTCTTTTTCGATTTCCCAAAAAGCTGGATATTGATTATTTAAATCTACCCCTCTTATATTTGCCTTCCACTGCGAAAAATCTTCTTTGTCATCATTTAGTACAATTACAGATTGAAGGACATCTTCCGGAATGCGACTTGGACATAATACAAGATTTACACCATCAGGATTGACCATTGGTACAAAGGAAAGTGTTACTTCCTCATACAACTTCCTTACTTCCCTTCCATTAAAAACATCGCCTTTCACAATCATCATTAAATAGTCTTCAAGCCAGTTCATCATTACTGCCGTTGTAATCCACTCATTGGCATGAAAAGCACCATTCATATGAACTTTTTTCGGGCCATTTCCGATGATTAATTCATAGATTGGTAAACCTAAAACACTTTTTCCAATTTCTTTTTTTCGAATAAACGGGAAGTTCCCTTCTAATAATTGAAGATCTCTTTGTAATGCATCAAAATCATACTCCACTTTCGGATGAATCAAAGGCGTTTCCATCAACTTAGCCTTTTTTAAATCATAAGGATAATCAAACCTAATTGATTCAAATGAATCCGTTCCATCGATCCTCCAACCTGGAATATGAAGCGTGGAACCTTCTTCAAGATTTAAAGAGTTCACTAATGGATTCGACTGTAAAATAAGCTCTACTGGAAGTTGAAAATGATTGGCCAATGTGTTGATTGAGCAATTTTCTGTTAAATAGATTTCCATCCAAACACCCCTTTTCTCCACTCATAATAAATGTATGAAAAAAAGGGGATGGGTTAGACATTTTTTATTAAACGTTATGAGGAATAATTGGATAATACCTATAATAATTAGGTACACTTCAATTATTTTCAGGTCAGTGGATGTCTCATGTCATGTAAGGCATTCCATTCTCTATAAGAAACATACATGATTTTACACTCACACCCCGGACATGAAAATTTATTCTCCCCGGGGTTTCCTTTCTACCATCTACCTATCATGATCGATCATTCAGCTCATAGGTAATGTTTATTTTCACAGAAAAAGCGCAAAGCTCAAGTCCTTAGGCGAAGGGCGCTTTAGGACCTGCGAGGAGGCTTCCGTCGCCACAGCAGGGCCGAAGCGACCCGAGCCGATTGCGCTTGGAGCTAGACACCAAAAAAACGGTAAAGAGAATACTTTAACACTTTATTGAACTTAAACTTTCTGTAACAACAAAAAAACGCCCTTCTCGTTATGAAAGAAGATTTTCTTTCATAACAAGAAGGACGGTCGTCACGTTTTTATGGCGTTAACTGATCACTATCTACTTTCGCATCCGCTTCAAAGAAACGTAACAAGTCACCATATATAATCTCATCACTGTAATCTAGCTCATTTTTAGCCTTTTCCATGTATGGTTCACAAGCATTTGCATCTTCGGCCGGCTCACCTGTTTGAACGTCGTAACAAACGCCTCGTGTATAAAGAATTTCATCTGTAATAAAGCTTCCATCACGTAACACTACGAAAGGTAAGCGATCTTCAGAAAATACATCCGTACCAAACTCAATATCGTCAGATGCATCGATGCCAAGAAGGTTAAGAATCGTTGGCTTAAGATCGATTTGTCCAGTGACTTCAGAGAATACTTTCGGATCTTGATCTGTAATCCCTGGGATATGAACGATAAACGGAACACGTTGAAGTTGAACAGTATCATATGGTGTAATTTCTTCTTTTTCTAAAAATTGAGCCATCGCGGTATTGTGATTTTCAGAAATACCATAATGGTCACCGTACATAATAATAACGGAGTTTTCATATAGTCCTGCTTCTTTCAACTTCTCAATAAACACTTTTACTGCTTCATCCGTATAGCGAACGGTTGGGAAATAGCGGTTAACAACGCCATCATTAGAGTCAAACTCATCAATAAACTTATCCTCTTCCTCTAATTCAAACGGGAAGTGATTCGTTAAAGTAATATATTTTGTATAGAATGGTTGGGGTACGTCTTTTAAAAGTTCCACAGATTGCTCAAAGAAGGAAACATCCTTTAAGCCCCAACCGACAGAATTCTCTTCGTTCACTTCAAAATCAGTTATGTCAAAGAAGCGATCATACCCTAACGTGTTGTACATAATGTCACGATTCCAGAAAGTTCGGTTATTGGCATGGAATACCGCCGTGTAATAACCGAATTCTTTTAAGATTTCTGGGGTAGCATGATATTCATTGTTGGCGTTCGTAAAGAATACCGATCCTCTTCCAAGTGGATAGAGCGAGTTTTCCAGTAAAAACTCAGAATCAGACGTTTTTCCTTGTCCTGTCTGATGATAAAAGTTCTCGAAATAGTAACTCTCATTTATAAAGTCATTTAAGAACGGTGTAATTTCTTGACCATTTAACTCGTTATTTATAACAAAACTTTGAAAAGATTCTAATGAAATGATAAATACATTTCGTCCTTCAGCTACACCATGTAACGCTTCGTTCGGCTCTTTCGAATTTGCATTTAAATAGTTTTCTATTTCCACTAAATTATTGCTATCTGCTAATGCGCGTTGAGCGGACGTTTTTGATTGCAACAAGGCATCATAGATATGGAAATTATAAGCACCAATGTTTTTCACAAGCATTTCACGGTCAAACGAACGTGTTAAAAGCTGTGGACGTTCCGCTTCTGCTAAGCCTAAGTTAAAAAAGAATACAGCAGCAGCCATTAAGAAATAAGCTGTTTTTTCTTTTCTTGTCATTATAGCTGTTTTACTAAAGAACGGCTTTCGTGAAATCCAAATTAAAAACGCGATGTCAATAAACATTAATAAATCAACAGGTTGAATCAATTCAGTAATACTACTTCCTAAGTCACCCATGTTACTTGCTTGGAATAAAACTGGGATGGTTAAGAAGTCATTGTAAAATCGATAAAAAATCATATTCGCAATCAAAATGATTGTCATTAACACGCTTGTTCCAATAACCCATCGAATTCTTGTCTTCTCCTTCATAAACAATCCAAGTCCAAAGATGATTAATAAGAAGCTCAGTGGGTTAATGAATAAAATAAACTCTTGTGTAAAGTTTTCTATCTTAATATCAAAGCTAGTTTTGTAGACAATATACGTTTTTACCCACATGATAACCGTAGCCAAAAGTAAAAACGATATTTTTGAAAATGTGTTTTTACGCATGAATAAACCTCCTCTACCAGGAACCGCGTATCTTCATAACTTTTTCCATTTTTTAGGTTAGTAAAAATTCAACTAAGACATATCTTAATACTTCTTTTACAAAAAATCAATGATTTTTAATACCGCTCTTACAATAGGGTGCTAGAATTGTAATGTTAACCTTATTCACCGTACCCACTATTTAGACGAGTTAAACATAAAAAAGTTTCACCTTTTTATATCTTTTCGTACGGGAATGTATTCTTTTGCCCTTCATCGAGTATATTTTCCCTTCAAAATTTAATTCTTCGGTGTAAAAGATACTAATGAATATTTGGCATCATTTAACTAGAAAAGTTGTATACATTGTTCCTCTTACAGATTTTTTTAAAATGATACTTAACATTACTCACTTGGAGATACTTGCTCATTAGGAGAGAAAGTCGATTTTCCTTGGAATACGCCCCAACATTTCTTCTATATCCCTTAGGAGTCAAATCGCTCCATTCCAAAGAGGAAAAGTTTCCATGCACGCTGCGTTCTATTCACGCTAAAGCAACAATCCTTCTTTCATAAAAAAAGCGCAAAGCGCATGTCCTTAGGTGAAGGGCTCTGGAGGACCTGCGAGGAGGCTTCCGTCGCCACAGCAGTGCCTGATGGCGCTTGGAGCTAGACACCCAAAAAAAACGGTAAAGAGAATACTTTAACACTTTATTGAACTTAAACTTTCTGTAACAACGAAAAAAGTAGATGAAGAGAAACGTACGTTTCCTCCACATCTACTTTCATTTTAAGTAAACCCAATCAGCCGACATTAAATTTCTAATAATTTCGTTTTCACTAACCAAGCTCCACCTATCACACCTGCATCATTTCCAAGTGTAGCAACTTTTATTTCGGCACCCTTTGCAACTGTTGGAAATGCAAATTTTACAAAAAATTCTTTTACCTTATGCAAAAATACGTCAGCGCCTTTTGATACTCCCCCACCGATGACAATTTTTTCTGGATTTGTTCCATTTGCCAGATTCGCAATTGCAAGACCGAGATGAAATGCCATCGTATCAATTACTTTTTGCCCAATTTCGTCTCCTTCTCGAGCAAAGTCAAAAACATCTTTTGCCGAGATGACACCTGACTCTTTATATTTTTCTGTTAGAGGTGTATCTACCTCACTTTGTTGTATGTATTCTACTGCAATTCGAACAATTCCTGTTGCTGAGGCAATTGTTTCTAGGCAACCTGTCTTTCCGCAGTTACAAGGTGCTCCCCCATCAGGAATAGAAGTGATATGGCCAATTTCTCCCCCTGCTCCAAGGGTGCCATGGATGATTTCACCATTTGCAATAATTCCTCCACCTACTCCTGTTCCGAGTGTAACACATATTAAATCTCTCGCTTCATTCCCTGCACCTTTCCACATTTCACCTAAAGCAGCGATGTTCGCATCATTATCAATGATTGCACGGAGTCCAGTCACTTTTTCGAGTTCTTCCTTCAGTGGGTAATTTTCCCACCCTAAGTTAACGGCACTATATACGAGTCCTGTTTCTAGTTCGACAGGCCCTGGAGCTCCCATTCCAATGCCACCTAATTGACTAAAGGATATTCCAATCTCTTCAGCCTTTTGTGAAATCGTTTGCGCAATATCTACTACAATGGTGTTATCTTTTTTGTTCGTTGGGATCTCCCATTTTTCAATGATATCACCTTGCATTGAGATGAAGGCTAACTTAATTGTCGTTCCCCCTAAATCAACGCCTACTAATATTTTATTGGACATACTCCTCACCCTACCCTTTACATTTTCTAATTATGTGAAATTCATTAGAGACGATTTAATTTATCTTTTTCTATTTGAATTTCCTGTCTTAAAATCAATAATGCCATTTGAAAATCTTTTGGATCGACTAATTGCGATTGATATAATTGCTTTAACTCTTCTTCCATTAACTCTAAATCTGCAAGTCGATCACCTATGTAAATGATTGTTCCAAATTTTTTTAATAATTGCTGCACATCATAAACCGTTTTCATTATTGGCCACACTTTCCTCACTTAATCATCTATTATCAAGTATAAAGAATCCCATAACCCAGTCAAGTTCCATCGCGATGGGAATGGCATTAGAATCCAGAAAAAATCCGTGATGTACAAGTAAACATGCATACCAAGTCCTTCCGATAACGAAACACGAGCTTCGATCAATGTTTAAGTCTTGATGGCATACCGTACACAGACGATTGAGAAGATTTCTTCATAAAGGTTGTTTTTGTATACATTGTGCTTTTACAACCTTTTCAAAATAAATACTAAACACTACGCTGGCTGATGAAGTCGAGCCATTACAAAGGCTTCATACTAAAACCAACAAACATTTAGAAAAAAGAGCTTTTAAGAAACATACATGATTTTACACTCACACCCCGGACATGAAAATTTATTCTGCCCGGTTTTTTTCTTTCTACCATCTACCTATCATGATCGCTCATTCAGCTCATAGGTAATTTTTATTTTCACAGAAAAAGCGCAAAGCGCAAGTCATTAGGCGAAGGGCGCTGGAGGACCTGTGAGGAGGCTTCCGTCGCCACAGCAGGGTCGAAGCGCCCGAGCTGAAGGCGCTTGGAGCTAGACACAAAAAAAACGGTAAAGAGAATACTTTAACCCTTTATTGAACTTAAACTTTTGTAACAACAAAAAAACTTCAGAAGTAGGTTTCCCTCCTTCTGAAGTAAAAACTTACCTGTCTGGGTCTTTTGGATGCAAGAAAGACGGACGGCGATTTTTCAATGGAATGGGTGAGCGGATGAATATATCCCGCAATGATTTTGAATGAAACGGCACAAATGGCCATAAATAGGGTACCTGGAAAGATTTCATCCTCGCAAGCATTATAATCCAAAAGGTTATGCCTACAATATATCCGACTCCCCCAAAAAAAGCAGCCATTACAAGTAAAAAGAGCCTCGTCATTCGATTAGCTAGCCCCAATTCATAGCTAGGTGTTGCAAACGTCCCAATAGCAGCGATTGATAAGTATAAGATGACTTCGTTGGACAAAAGACCAACTTCAACAGCAACTTGCCCAATCATCAAGGCTGCAATCAACCCTAGAGCAGTTGCAAGAGACGATGGTGTGTGTATTGCTGCCATTCTCAATAAATCAATCCCTAACTCAACAATTAAAAACTGAACAATTAACGGAATATTCGTCTGGTCTTCATTCAATCCGATAAAGGATAACCCTACCGGAATAAATTGATCATTTTCAGCTAGTAAAAACCATAGTGGTAATAGAAAAATAGATGCAAATACACCTAGAAATCGAACAAGACGCAAATATGCTCCTGCCAGCGGTTTGTTTCGATATTCCTCCATATGTTGAAGGTGATGCCAAAATGTTGTAGGTGTAATTAAAGCACTTGGAGATCCGTCAACGAATATAATGACATGTCCTTCAAAAAGGTGCACCGCTGCTGTATCTGGTCTCTCTGTATAACGTACGGTTGGATATGGATTCCAATGTCTACCCGAAATAAATTCCTCCACTGTTTTTTCAGCCATCGGTAGCCCATCTGTATCAATTTTAGCGATCGTTTCTTTCACTTCTTCTACATGTTTCGGGTCTGCGATATCTTCAAGATAGCTAATCACAATATCGGTTTTCGATCTTCTCCCTACTTGCATGTATTCCATTCGTAATGAAGGATCCCTTACTCTTCTTCGTGTCAATGCAGTATTAAATACAATCGTTTCAACAAAACCATCACGTGATCCTCTTACGACTCGCTCCATATCAGGCTCTTCTGGTCCTCTTGCAGGATAGGTTCGTGCATCAATAACAATTGCATACTCTAAACCATCCACAAATAAGACGGTTGGTCCAGCAAGAACATAGTCAATTACTTTCTCTAGGTCATTCGTTTTATCAATTTCAACGTAAGGAATATAACGCTTTAATAGTTTTTCAAGCGTGTCTTCTTCAAGTGTATCCCTCGATAATTTTGCTAAAAACTCCATCAAATAATGGAGTAAATCATCCTTCACAAAACCATCGATCATATAGAATGCCATATCTTTTTCAGCATAGTTGACATTCAATTCAATGATATCAAAACTTTTTCCAATTCCTAATTTATCTTGCAGGAATGGTTGGTTGTCTTTCAGAATGGGAGACACTTTTTTACGGACTTTTTCTTGACTCAACGCTAAAAACCCCATTTCCCATTTTATCTATTTTTAGCCATCATTGACGAATTACACTTAATCCATACGTTACATGACATAATTGACGATGGATTCGCATATTTGTTAACAAACTCGTCCAAGTATGGAGTGATAAAATGAAGAAATTTTGGGGATTCGTCGTTTCAGTCTCAATTCTAATTGGAATAAGCTATTATTTTTCCAAAACATTAGCAGTGAAAGAAAGTATTATCTTTTTTCCTTTAAGCGAGGAAATTGAGTTCACAGAAGCCATTACGACCCTTTCATTAATTGGGAAAAAAAGTTCAGATAAACACGTACTTGAATGGGACGTTCATTCTAAAACAAATGAAGAAATATATTTGAGGCAAGATCTCTCCTTGTTATTTGTAGATGGGAAATTAACGGCAAAGCTGGCGGAATGGGAAGATCAAAGTCAAATGCTTGCCCAATATGAAAAGGTCACCGGAGAGGATAGTAATCTTTACGAAGCTGTTTCCTTTCATTACGGAGAAGTGCACGTAAATGATGACGCGATAGAAAGTGTTCAACAGATGAGTCAAGATTACCTTTATGTAATTGATTCGTCTTTTAGTAAACTTTCGTCATTTCGTGTTCCCTCTACAGATGAAGAAAAGGAATGGAAAGATATTCTCGACCATATCCAATCTCAACAACTACAATATAAATGGGATCGACTTTTCGACCATTTCAAAATAGATCCATCCATGTATGAACAAATCCCATTGACAGATTTACCTTCCTACAATTCAAAACCTTTTCCAGGCTTCACCGAAAAACAAACCCAAACGATTATCGGCACGTTGTGGGAAGGTTTATATAAAGAATTTTTTCTCGGATTAAAAAGAAAAGACGGATCAGTTGAAGATCCGCTTGGTAGTAGTGTTCCTCTTATTTTAATCGCTAAAGATCGATCACATTTACGTGTTTTAATTGAAGGTAAGAACGGGTATCCATACCAATTATATCAACGAATTACGATGAGCGAAGATTAGAATATATACGTTCATATTCAGCATTAGATGGGTCAAGTTCCAGCGCCCTCTCAATGGATTCAATCGCTTGTTGTCGATTTCCAACTTGTTCGTATGCAAAACTTAATAAATAATAGGCCGGGTGGTAATCCGGTTCTTTTTCCACCGTATCTTGTAAATGGCGAATGGCATTCTCCGCTTCTCCTAATTCAATTTGGGTATATGAAAGGAAGAAGGAAATTTCAGGCGTTGCTTTTTCTGACTGTACCATTTCCAATAGCAAATTTTTTGCTTCTTCGAATTTTTCTTCTTCTATTAAGTTTTGGCTTACAGCAATTGCTGCTGCTGGATTTGTTTTTGGTAACACCTCGAAACCATAATAAATGAGTCCAATTACGAATGCGAAAATAGAAACAAAGCCAATCAATCGTAAATTTCTTTTATAGATTTTCGGAAGCTGCACGGCTAATGCTGCCAAGAACCCACCAATTAACCCACCAATATGTCCCGCATTATCGACATTCGGAACAACGAAACCAAAGCTCAAGTTAATGGCTAAAACAATAAGAATATTTGGGCCGATCGTACGAAAAAATAAATTTGGCTTCAACAGCCCTAATAATAACAATGCACCAAACAGGCCGAAAATAGCGCCCGACGCACCAGCAGAAATCGATGGACTAAATATGAAACTCATCATAGTCCCAGTTACACCCGCAAACATATAAATAAATAAAAAGCGCACAGATCCGTACATCTTTTCAACAGCCATCCCTATGTAGTAAAGAGCTAATGAATTCATTACTAAGTGGAGAAATCCAATATGTAAAAAAATCGGGGTAACAAAACGCCACCACTCGCCTTGATAAATGAGCTCATTTACTTTAGCACCAAAAGTAATGAGTGTACTCGTGTTCGTGCTACCACCGAATAGTTCTAACACGACGTAAAGAAGAATTTGTATGGTTAAAAATATTTTCGTAAAGAAAGGGTTTCCTTGTTCAAAAATTTCTTGCTCTTGTTTTATGTTTTTACGAACACTTGTTATAACCTTTTCTTTCAACGCATGTAACATTTCGTAATCTAATGTTTCATCCTCTACAATCCCATTCAATTCATCCAGTGGGATTCCCGTATATTCTTCCGTTTGACGGAGGGTTTGCGCTAGTTCATCCCTCGTAATTAACATCGACTTCAGTGTTGTTTTTCCTAGATGCTTTTCTTTTTTAATGTGAAACTCCCACTCGTCTACTGGCTTAAAGGAAGATACGTAAATATTTGTTACGTTTAAACTTCTCTTAAATGTCTGTTTTCGGACCGTTTCAAACGTTGAAAGCACTTCCTCAATATCCCTTCCTAACCAATTACTCCAATCGATATCAAAACGTTTAATTCGAATTAATTGCGCATCTTTTATATGGTCTGGTTGTAACCACACTTCTCGGTGATCTTCCGATAAATGGATTAGCCGGTAAGAAGCTTGCTCAATTAGTTTCTCAATCAATTTCCAAAACAAATAATCTTGTTGAACTATCATGAATTCATCTCTCCGAAACGTTTTTTACTATTATATCAAGGTAAACAATGAATGAAAACGAAAGTGATTTGTCCAATCATTAATGAAATATACTGCTTCCGATAAAAAATAGGCTAACTCGTTTTGAGTAGCCTATGTTTGAAAGCGGAATGCATTGGACATAAATCGATCCTTCAAAAACGGGAGTTTGATCGCTATACTAATAAAAAACTGACGGATCATTTTTCTTCCCAATAAGGCATTCAATATTCGATAGCGGTATTGCACAACCATTAACACACCAATAATTAGTAATAATATTCGTTTCATCTTCATCCCTCCTACCACTATCTTTTGTAAAAGAGATGAATTTATCCTATGATTTTACAAAAGGAAATAAGATAGTACTGTGACAAATACGATGGAGAAAATATTAACCATATCGTTTGTAAAAAGACGTACTCCTTTTTTATAAACCGTTTGTTGACCACAGTGCTCCTCTTTTTCTGTCTCCTTATGACAAATTGGACACTGGTATGTTAGTTGTATGGTCGCTCCAAGGAAACTGTCAACTACATGACCAATAAACCCAACAATCGTAATGAAGATAACTTCGTAAAAAGAAACAGAAAAGAAAATAAACGTTGAGATTCCAATGAGAAACGACCCACCAATTGCTCCAAGTGTCCCTAAAAGCGATACTGCACCCGACTTTCCTGTCTCTACTTGTCGAAAATTCAATAGTAAGCGAGGCTTCCGCTTACTTAAGGTCCCAATTTCAGAAGCCCACGTATCAGCATTTGCACTCGCGAGAGAAATAGCCAATAGAAGTATAGATTTATCTACACTTATATTCAAAAGCGGTAGCAAAGCTACTAGCATTGGTACTCCACCATTAGCTAGTACTTGAACCACGTCTCTTTTATGATTTTTTGCTGCTACATCTTCCGCTTTTCTCTTTCGATCATTTTTCACTAAGCTTAGCAAACTAGATGTGATGAAAAATATACCCAATAAACCAATGCCGCTTATCCCGAACGAAAAAAAGATGAGTAACCCAATAATAGAAGCTGTCAATGCTCCCATTGCAGTTAGTAAATTCATTCGAACGGCAAAAAAAGAAAAAACAATGATGTTTGTACAAATTATTAATTCATTAATTTCCACAATGTATCCAACCTTTATCTGTCACGATGGCTTCCACTGGTATATCATGCTCTTCCCAAGTCATATGAGGTATCATTTGAATATGAAATGCAAGTGATATTTTCTTTTCCGAAAAGTCTTGAAGGTACCGGTCATAATATCCACCACCATATCCAATTCGGTACCCGCTTGAATGAAAAGCAATTCCAGGTACGACCATTAAATCGATATCAGTTTTCGGGCAATATGTTGTCTTATCAACAATTGGCTCTTCAATTCCGTAATAAACAACCTCTAAATCGTGAAACGATTCAATAAAACGAAACTCCATCTCCCTTTGTTTAGGGTGACATTTAGGTACAACAACTCTCTTCCCGTGCTTCCAAGCATGCTCAATGATTGGCCGAGTATTGACTTCCCGTCCTCTTGCAATGGTAATAGCAATCACACATGCGTTTTTCCACACATCACTAGTAACGAGGTTTTCAAAAATCTTTCTCGACCATTGTTTGTATGTATTTGAGGTTATTTCGTTTAATCGGTTCTTCATCTCCGCTCTTTGTTCAGCTTTATTCATCAAAAATCCCCCCTATACTATCGTAACACAGGCCAAGGACGACTAAAACAAGCGACATTCTAACGACCCCTTCACGGTGTTAGAAAAGTGGGGGCGACTATCCAGAGGCGTACGTACGGGAGTATCTCCTGCACTGAGATAAAGGAGCTGCTGAGAGGAATACGAGCAGATATCGAATTATCGTAGGGGAGGGAAAGACTTGTTCACTAGCCGCTAGGAGCAGAGACTCGACAGGTCTCCATGCATTACAATGCTTTCAAAAGTAATATTCTAAACAAAACAGGTTTCAAAATAAGGAAAGCGCAAGTCCTTAGGCGAAGGGCGCTGGAGGACCTGAGAGGAGGCTTCCGTCGCCACAGCAGGGCCGAAGCGACCCGAGCTGATGGCGCTTGGAGCTAGACACCTAAAAAACTGTAAAGAGAATACTTTAACACTTTATTGAACTTAAACTTTCTGTAACAATAAAAAAACAGCAGGAAATGCATTTCCTACTGCTTACTTAGTTTCACGGTGTAACGTATGCTTTTTGTCTCTTGGGCAGTACTTTTTGAATTCAACACGCTCAGTGTTTGTACGCTTGTTTTTAGTTGAGATATAGTTACGCTCACCACATTCAGTGCAAGCAAGTGTAATATTTACGCGCATGATTTTCCCTCCAAATACTAATTTAAATCAGACTTTACTATCATAGCATTTTTCTCAACTAAAATCTACATTTTATTTATGATTTTTGATAATGAACAATCTTATTCATATAATAATCGGTTTTATCCTTCGCCATTTGAGCGTTTTTTGCTTTAGTAAAAACGGTTATAACCGGTTTATCTGAATGAGGAATAATAAATGTCCAACTTGAGGAATCATGTTGAATTCTGACACCATTTAACTCTGAATCCAATTCTCCATCACATTCTTCTAATATCATCCTCATAATTTCTCCCCGTTTCAACCAATGGCACGATACTTCTTCATACATTAAATGCATTGTTGGATTTAGAGAATGATAGTACGAGAGATCTTCTTTTTTATTCAGGAATAAATGAATAAAAGAAACAAAGAAATAAAAAGCATCATATTGTAATGAGTAAGGAGATTTTAACGCTCTCAATTCTTTTTTTCGATCATGGATGGGAGAAATAAAGATTTTCTCTTTAAACGGACTACTGGAGGCTAAGTACAATAATACCCCTTCCATCTTCGACTCTTCCAACATGTAACCATTTTGATCAAAGACAAATACTTTTTCTCCATTTGGTTCAAACCAAAATCCTCCATCCAAATTTTCTACACGAATCTGCTCCGAGAACTGCTCCTTCGTGTCCAATTGCGAGAAAGAGGTTATATCACAAGGGAGACTTTTCTCAAAAAAGGAAAATGGATGAACCGTCGTCTCATTTACGACCCCGAAATGATAATTTGAGTGAAGGGGCATTTTATATAAATGTAATAACTCATGGAAATAATCATTAATAACCGACATGTTTTTCCATTCATATCCTGTACGATTACCACTCGTACGACGAAAGTTTAGAAACATAAACGACCTTTCAATATCTCTTTCTAGCTTAGAATCAATGGGAGCCCCATTACTTGCTAAAAACTCGACATTAGACACTTTTCCACTACGATCTGTTTGAATAAAAAGCCCATAGGAAACACTTTCTTTTCGACAGGCGTACCTAAAAATAGGTGAAGATAACGATTCATTACAAGTCATCGTTTGAATTCCAACAGATAATAGCGATTGATTCATAATTTCTGTCAGAATTTTAGCAAAAGGGTGGCCGTTATGTCCTAACAAGACAAATGAGTGTTCAGCGATAGTACTCCCAAATGCTAAAGCTAATTTGGTTGCAAACTCTGGAGTGAATTCCCTGTTCGTCACCCCTTCTACTCCTCGTTCCATGAATAAAGGATTAGGCTTTGACCTTGACCATTTTACATGCTCTTTCTCATACGAATATGGCGGAATTTTTTTATCTGGCCAAATATATACATTTTCCCCTATTCGTGATTCTTTCTTCACATGAACACCATCACCTAACACTGCTCCATCAAACACGACTGCATTTTCCTCAATAACACATTTCGAAGCTACTGTTGCTCCAGTCATTTGAACATGATTCAGCATGGTAAGATTTTGCCAAAGTATTGAATGATCTATGCAACACCCTTCTTGAATATGTGAATAACGCCCAATGACTGTAAACTCTCCCACATATGAATTTTCGCCGATGTACGAGTTCCTTCCGATATATATTGGAGGTGATAACTGAGCTTTTCGGTTTACAACCACACCATCCTCCAACCAAACTCCATCTTTTATTTCATTTGCTTCAATTGGAAGATTAATTTTACGTGATAGCAAGTCAAATTGTGCTTGCCTATATTGAATCAAATTCCCAATGTCAGACCAATAATCACTCGTTTCAAAATAATACATCGTATGATTTTTCTTTAATAAGTTAGGGAAAACATCTCGACTAAAATCCAACTCTATCCCGTCTTTCATATAATGAAAAATGTTCGGTTGTAAAATGTAAATTCCTGTGTTGACTAAATTTGTACACACTTCATTCCAGTTTGGTTTTTCAATCATATCCTTTATCTCGTTTGATGAAGGGTCCCCTATAACAAGTCCATAGTCGATAGGCATCTCCACTGACTTTGTAACGACTGTGCAGATTTGACCATGTTTTTTATGAAACTCCTTTGCTTTTAAAAGATTTATATCTGTAAAGGCATCCCCACTAATGACAAGAAATGTGTCATCTATAAACGGCTGAGCTAATTTAACCCCTCCAGCGGTTCCAAGTGGATAGGACTCTTCAATATATCGAATATTAACCCCAAAAGCCTCACCTGACTGAAAATGCCGTTTAATCACATCCTTCAAATAATTCACAGTCAAGATGATCTCTTCAATCCCTTGTTTCTTTAACCATTGGATAATGTATTCCAAAAGAGGTTTGTTTAAAATTGGAACCATCGGTTTCGGAATGTGAGAAGTAAGCGGCATTAACCTTTCTCCCTTTCCACCAGCCAAAATTATCGCCTTCAAGATCCACACCACCTCTCTTTCGTTAAAGGTGTTTATAGGTAAAAGTAATATTTTCATATATCGAGATTTTTACGAATGCACGCTTTCACAATGAAAATCATGATATTCATACATAATCTATTCTAAAGCAAAACGAAAAAGACTCTCCTAATATATCGCTTATAATATGGATGTTTTATCAATTCAACGGAGCAAGAGGAACGTTACTTCTATGATGAATATGGGATTGAATTGAAATTGTAGGGGAAAATAATAGAAATAAAAAAATTAATATACCCTCTGAAAAAAGGAAGACGTAACGAATGTTATGGATGGTACTTCTTTCATCTGTTGTGTTCAATTTCATTACGTTAATGTGACCATAGGATATTGGAGAAATTTACATATGATGCATTTTAAATCATTGTATCATTCTTATATGAAAAGAAAAACGGATAAAAGATGGTGTTTTATTGACAAAATTCTACATTCACTCCAATTCCAGTTTCGTTTTAAACATATTTGTGTTATAAATGTAAAGGGAAAATCAACAAGAAGGTGAGAAAATGGGCTATGTTATTATCGCGCTATTTGTATTAAGTATTGCATTATTAGGGCTTTCTTTTTCACAACGCGACCACTACAAAGAATTAGAACAAGAAGTGGAACAACTATCGATTTCTGCTATGCAAGAGATTTATAAAATGAAGAAAAAAATGCGTGTTTTTGAAGAAGAGTTGCTTCAAAGTGAAACAAGTCAATTCAGTCAAAACACTCAACCTGTACTTCATTTTGATTATTACACGAAAAAGCAAATTTTAACGAAATACGAGCAAGGAATGTCAATAAGCGATATTGCAAAATCTGAGAACGCCACAACAGAAGAAGTAACATTTATCATTGAACAGAACAAGAGGGAATTATCATGAACAAACGAATTCTTCAAGCGTTTGCAGCGGGTATGATTACTGCTACAAGTATATTGGCTCTTACATTTTATTTAGGGGGCTATCATACAGCAAACGATAATACACAAGAAATTGCTTCCGTAACTGAAGCTGATATCGTGAAATTCCTTGACCAAAATGAACAAGTGGCGATTTCAAAATCAGAATACGAACAGTTAACAAGTATACAAAATAGTAATGAATCTGGACAAACAGAGCAAAAGAATGACGATCAAAACAAAGAAGAACCTCAAGAACAAAAGGAAGAGTTAAAGGAAGAAGAGGCTCAAGAAGTTAAGACCGTTTCTATTACTATTAAGGAAGGTATGGCTACTAGTGATGTTGCCAAACTCTTTGAGTCTGCTGGTGTCGTTGACTCCGCTTCAGAATTTAGCAAGTACTTAATAGAGCATGAATATCATACGCGCGTACAAATTGGAACATTCGAAGTCAAAACAGATATGAGTTTCTACCAATTAGCAGAAGCGATTACTCGCTAAAAAGGTGTAGTGAAAGTCTGATCATTCATCGACTTTCACTACACCTTTTTCTTAGTTATTTAGGTGATAATGTCGTCCTTTGACAAGATAAAATATATTCTCTGAAATATTTGTTGCATGGTCCCCAGCCCGCTCTAAATAACGTGCTACAAAAGCTAATTGTGTCACTTGGTTAATAAATTTTGAATCAGTTTGCAACAAATTGAATAAATCACGAATAGCTTCACCATATAAGCTATCAACACGATCATCCATGTCTGCTACCTTTTTAGCTGCCATTGTGTCTTCATCAATAAAGGCTTGGATAGAGAGGGTCAACATATCTACCGTTAGCTTTTGCATTTCTTTAATCGTTTGTATAGGCTTAATTAAAGGCTCATTTCCGATTCGAATGGTTGATTTTGCAATATTTACTGCAAAATCTGCGATTCGCTCAATGTCCGCTGCAATTTTGATCGTCGTGACTATTCGACGTAAATCCGTTGCAACTGGCTGTTGTTTTGCAATTAATAAAATAGCTAGGTCATTAATCTCTTCTTCTAATTTATCTATAGTGATGTCATCATCAATAATTTTTAATGCTCCATCTATATTTTGATTTATCAAGCATTCAAGTGATAAATCTAGTGCTTGTACAGTAAGGTTTGATAATTCTTTTAATTTTGATTGTAGTTCTTGTAAGTCATACTGGAATTTTTCTCTCATGCTTACGCCTCCATACGAAATCTTCTAATCATTAATAAATTTCAGTTTTTTCTACATATAGGGAAGTCGTGAGTATTAACTCACGACTAAAAATGGCTTAACCAAATCGACCAGTGATGTAATCCTCTGTTCGCTTATCAGAAGGGTTAGAGAATAACTTATCTGTATTTGTGTATTCAATTACTTCTCCACTTAAGAAGAAAGCTGTTTTATCTGAAATACGAGCAGCTTGTTGCATGTTGTGTGTTACAATCACGATACTATAATTTTTCTTAAGTTCTTGAACAAGTTCTTCTACCTTTAAGGTTGAAATTGGATCTAATGCAGAAGTTGGCTCATCCATTAGAATTACATCTGGTTCAATCGCAAGACAACGCGCAATACATAGTCTTTGCTGCTGACCACCAGACAATCCATATGCATTTTCGTTTAATCGATCTTTTACTTCATCCCAAATGGCAGCACCACGTAAACTTCTTTCTACAATTTCATCAAGCACTTTTTTATCGCGGATTCCATGAATACGCGGACCGTAAGCAATGTTGTCATAAATAGACTTAGGAAAAGGATTTGGTTTTTGGAATACCATCCCAACTTGAGTGCGTAGCTCTTCTACACGATACGATTTATCAAAAATATTGCGACCACGGTATAAGATTTCTCCTGAAGTACGTACAGTTGGTACCATTTCAACCATACGGTTTAACGTTTTAATATATGTGGATTTACCACATCCTGAAGGTCCGATAATGGCCGTTACTTCATTTTCATATACATCTAGGTCAATATTTTTTAATGCTTGATCATTCCCGTACCATAAGTTCAAGTTTTTCGTTTGGTATACAATGCTCTTTTCTTTTTTTTCCGCCACAGTATTACTTCCTTTATCCATCGTTTTTACAGAATCGTCTTTCATTTGCGTAATTGTCATTTGTAAAAACCTCCTTCATCCTTTGGAACACAAAAATTAATAACGTTTCTGGTATTTATTTCTGATATAAACCGCAATCGAGTTCATTACAATTAAGAAAATGAACAACACAATGATTCCCGCAGCTGCAACATTTTGGAACTCAGCTTGAGGACGACCTGCCCAGTTATAAATTTGGATTGGCATAACTGTAAATGTACTTAATAAATTCTCTGGTAAATAGTTTACGAATGCAAAGGCACCTACTACTAAAAGCGGTGCAGTTTCTCCAATTGCACGTGAGAAGGCAAGAATGCTTCCAGTTAAAATCCCAGGAATCGCTGATGGTAATACGACACGATAAATCGTCTGCCATTTAGTCGCTCCCATTCCATAAGATGCTTCTCTTAATTGATTTGGCACGGCGCGAATCGCTTCCTGCGCTGCAACAACAATGACCGGTAAGATTAATAAACTCATTGTTAAACCACCAGCTAAAATGCTTCGGTCTAAATCCATTGCTCGAACAAATACTGTTAAACCTAATAATCCAAATACAATTGACGGAACCCCTGCAAGGTTTGAGATATTTGTTTGAATAAAGGCTGTGAATTTGTTCTTCTTTGCGTATTCTTCTAAATAAATCGCTGTACCGACGCCTAGAATTAAGGAAACAGGGATAACCACTCCCATTAACCATAATGATCCAAACAGCGCGGCCTTAATACCAGAAGCTTCTGGTTTGCGCGATGCGAAGTTGGTAAAGAAGTCAAGATTGATATAACTAATTCCTTGAGTGAATATCCGATATAGAAGTACTGCGAGTACAACAAGTGCAAATCCTGTTGCGACCATGAAGATCCCTTTATAAATATTATTTTTTACTAAACGACCTTCCATCCGTTTAGCCACAACAGATTGATCGATTAACTTCATCTTAATACTCCTCCCTGAAACGACGAGAAATATACTGAGCAAGCATGTTCATTAATAATGTGAATACGAATAAAGTTGTACCTACTGCGTAAATACTGTAATAAATTGTTGTACCATATCCAGCATCACCAGAACTTACTTGAACAATATAAGCTGTCATTGTCTGAATGGACTCTGAAGGATCAAATGTTAGCTTAGGTGTAGCTCCTCCAGCCAATGTAACAATCATTGTTTCACCAATTGCACGAGAAATCGCTAATACGAATGAAGCAATAACACCTGAAATCGCTGCAGGTAAAACGACTTTAATTGCTACTTCAAATTTTGTTGCTCCTAAAGCTAAAGCACCTTCACGCATTGAATTTGGAACTGAGCTCATCGCGTCTTCAGAAAGAGAAGCAACCATTGGAATAATCATAATCCCAACAACAATACCTGGGCTTAAAGCATTAAAGAAGCCTAAATCAGGAATAATTTTTTGTAATAATGGAGTGACAAATGTTAATGCGAAAAATCCATATACAATTGTTGGAATCCCTGCTAATACTTCAAGGATCGGTTTGATTACTCGTCTTGTGCGGTCTGAAGCATATTCACTCAAGAAGATAGCGGATGCTAATCCAATTGGTAATGCAACAAACATCGCTATTACTGCGATTAATAATGTTCCGGAAATTAAGGCAATGATTCCGTATGAAGGATCATGCTCATAGAATGGATACCATTCAGTACCAGTAAAAAACTCTACGAAAGATACACGAGTGAAAAATGTTACAGTTTCAGTTGTTAAAGTTAATAAGATTCCTAATGTTGTTAAAATCGAAATAAGAGCAGTAACCAATAAGAACTTTGGTACAAGCTTCTCTACAATTTGCAAGCTAGATTTTTTTGCTTTTTTCTCTTGAATCATTTCCCTAACTGATCGTCCAGTCGATAAAGCCATTTTTTGAAAACCCCTTTCCCATTTGCATAGGAAGATGAGAAGCATAGTGCTTCTCATCATATTTTTTATTATTTTAACCCTTCAAGAGTTGATAATTGCTCATCGTATTGTTCTTGAGGTAAGCGAACGTATCCAACTTCCTCAGCTAAGTCGCCACCATTCTCTAACATGAATTTCACATACTCATAAACTTGCTCTTTATCTTTAACAGAAGCGTTGTTTACGTATACGTATAATGGACGAGAAAGCGGCTCATAAGTTCCGTTTTCAATTGTTTCATTTGTAGGCTCTAAAGCTTCACCGTTTGAGTTTACAATCGGAACAACTTTTAAAGCATCTTTATTTTCTAAGTAATAAGCATAACCGAAGAATCCAATTGCATTCTTGTCAGTTTGTACACCTTTAACTAATACGTTGTCATCTTCAGATAATGTTGCTTCTTTTACCATTGGCTCTTCATCAAGTACAACTTCGTTGAAGTAGTCAAAAGTACCAGAGTCTGTACCAGGAGAGAAGTACTTGATTGGCTCGTTTGGCCACTCAGGGTTAATATCAGACCAGTTTTTAGCTTCACCAGTCCACATAGTTCTTAAGTCTTCAATAGTTAATTGATCTACCCAGTCGTTTTCAGGGTTAACTACTACTGATAATCCGTCAAATGCAACGCGGAATTCAGTGAATTCAATTCCGTTAGATGCCGCTTGTTCTTTCTCTTCGTCTTTGATTGGACGAGATGCGTTTGAAAGATCTGTTTCACCAACTACGAAACGTTTGAATCCACCACCAGAACCTGAAATACCTACTGGTGCTTTTACATCTGGGAATGATGCTGCGAACTCTTCAGAAACAGCTTCCATGATAGGTCCTACTGTAGAAGATCCGTCGATTGCAACTTCACCTTCTAATTGTTTATCTACAGTAGTTTCTCCAGATGTTTGACTTTCATTATTTTCACCGTTTCCGCAAGCAGCTGCAAACGCCATTACGGAAGTAATCATGATGGACATTGCTAAAAACTTAAAGCTTTTCATTTCCTTAATTCCCCCTAAGATTTATGGTGTTTATGTCCTACGAGTAATAGAATAAAACGTAAACATTAATTAGGTTTTAAACGAATGTAAAGGTTTTGTAAATTAACAATAATTCTACCCGGTTAGCTTATTTTTTCTAAGGAACTAGAAGGGTTTTCAAGTCTTTAGTTATTAAAGTAAGCATCTAACACTTTTCTTGCAATTGTTTTATTCACTCCATGATCATTTGAAGCACCTTGATAAGCCCAAGGAACTACAACGGCAAATGCAATTTCGGGAGAATCATAAGGTGCATATCCGACAATCGATAAATTGTATGTTGGTTCTAAAAACTTGTCCTCAATTGGTCCATCATAAAAAGCTTGTGCCGTTCCTGTTTTTCCAGCTGCCTCATAGCTTGCACTCGAAAAATAAGTATAGGCTGTTCCATTCCGTTCTTGGAAAACTTGTCGAAATCCTTCCTGTACTCTTTCTATATAATCTGTATTCATATCCACTCGATTTAAAATTTCTGGTTCCATTGATGAAACAATTGGTCCAATCTCTTCATTAGGATCTGTTGCGCGTATTTCTTTTATAATTTGTGGTTTCAGTCGATATCCACCGTTTGCAATCGTAGACACATATTGCGCAAGTTGTAACGGTGTGTAAGTGTCATACTGTCCGATAGCATAGTCTAGTAAAAGTCCAGGTGTCGTCGCCTTCCCTTCATATCCAGAGGATTCATTTGGCAAGTCAATCCCTGTTGGGACACCTAAGCCGAATTGATGGAAATAGTATCTCATTGTGGAAAAAGCCGAAACATTTAACGGTAACGCTTGGTTGTATCGGTATTCTCCTTCTCCAATAGCAATGGCTGTTTTGAACATATACACATTCGAAGACATTTTCAGCGCTTCTAAATCATCAATAGCCCCCATCGTTTTCCATGAGCTTTTAACGGGCGAGTCTTTTATGTGTAAAGGTTCGTCCACTAAAACTGTTCCCGGGGAAATTACGCCAGTCTCAAACCCCGTTAATACGGTTGCTCCTTTCACTGCTGATCCCATTGTGTAAGAGGTTGTCATAGCACCAAGTGCAAAATCTTGTACTTCATAACTTCCGTCTTCTTCTTGGACAATCTGTTTTCCTGCCATCGCCAACAATTCTCCCGTGTTAGGATCCATCATCACTACAAATGCACGGTCCAACAATTCGGTACTCGGTAGCCTTTTAACTCTAAGTAATTCCTCTTCAATTATCTCTTCTACATTTAATTGTAAGTCCATATCAACCGTTAGGACTAAATCATTTCCAGCTTGACCTTCAGAAATAATAACGGATTCGATTAAATTCCCCTCACTATCCGTTAAATTTTTTATTTTGGACCTTTCCCCTTGTAACACACTTTCAAATTGTTTTTCTATGTAGCTCGTCCCTACACGATCGTTCAAGTTGTAATCACGTGCAAGAAAGTACTCTAACTGATCGTTCGGAAGTCCTTCTTCCTGCGTGGATACATTGCCGAGCATCGTTCTCAATGTGTTACCGAACGGGTATTGACGTTCCCAATCAGTTGTTACATTCACCCCAGGGAATTCACTCAAATGTTCGCTAATATAAGCTATTTCTTCATTAGTAGCACCCTTTTTTATCGCTTGAGGAGCACCAACAGCTGCTCGATCCATTTCCCTTTTTATCGCTACAATTTCTCGGTCTAAAGGCGTTAATTCGGATAAGTCACTTTCTGAAATTCTTTCTAATTGAATACTATACAGTTCTTCATTCGTTAATTCTCCTCGAAAAACCTTTTGCCTTTCTTCAGCCGAAACCTTTCCTTCCGCTTCACTCGGTCTCGTTAAGATCCAGTAATCTTTCAAGTCACGTTCGGTCACTTTTTCATCACTAACCTCAAGTATCTCTGCAAGCTTTTTCGCAAGTTCAAGACGAACTGCTTGAGTTGATGAAGTTGTTTTTGTGTATGTAACCGTATGAACCGCTTGATTAGTTACCATTACTTCTAAATTCCGATCAAAAATCTTCCCGCGGGGTGCAGCTGAATTCACTTCAATTTCCTCTGATTTCTCTACTTCCTCTTTATATAACTCCCCATAAACAATCTGAACGATTCCTAAACGAAGTATCAATGCTATAAAAACAAAAAATGTTATTAAAAATAATATATTTAAACGCTTTATTAAAGGTTTTTTCCGTTCTTTCCTTTTCAAACAAAATCCTCCTTCATTTTTTATTGCATTTATGTTAAACAACCCATTCATGCAACGTCATTTAACGCTTTCTTAGTTTAAAAGATTTTTTTATCATGATAAAGGAAATAAAAAGGATGTAATAAATTTGTTACATCTGCTGATTATGAACGGATAAATTTGTAACAAAACGTGAATATTTTGGAAATAACTTTACATATGGAAATATCTACTTTTTAAGAGTTGGTGACTTGTGTGGAATGGACATTATTATGTTAGAAATGTTTTGTCGGGTCTTTTACAGCTATTTGTTTAATGATGAGTACTAAATATTACGTTTCAGACACTTACTTTCAGCGGGGAGGAAGTCGACTTCTACAGCATGTTCTTACCCGATCTCTACCATTCCTCAATTCCCGCTAGTCAAGTTGTTCCAATACAAAGGGGAAAAAATTTACAACAATGATTTAGAAATAATCCTTTAGAAAAGAGCCTAATAAAAAATATGACGAAAAGAACAAAAAACCTCCAAGTTTAAGAAAATCTCGGAGGTTTTATATTTGAAAGGTTACCCATTCTTTCCATCTGCCAAATGCGGTTGCCTGACTCGACGTTCATCATTGGCCGTTCGATTACTTTCTTGTAGTTTAATCGTACGAATAAACAGATAGATCAACGCATGTCCAGTTCCTAATATTAATAATAAGTAAGGAATTGTTTGTTTTTCATTCGTAAATGAAACAACAAGAATAAAAGATAATACAGAAACGATTCGCCCAAAATTTAAATAGACTTCCCGAACAACAATATATTCAATCCGTGCTTTAGCAGCATTCCACCCTTTTCCTATAATGTCGTAAGTCATGGAAACGTAAGGCACTAACAGCATTGGATAAGCAATTCCAATTACTACGCCGTAAATGAGTAAGTTTGTATACGATATATGAAAAACAATCAAGAATATCGCTAAGTATAACAAAATTCCTCCAACTAAGATGGCTTTTTTCCTCATCTTTTTTGTAATAAAGCGTGTTGCCAAATAATAAGAGAAAAAAGCAATTACTGAATTCAGGAGACCGAACGTCCCCAAGGCTAGTTCACTGTTTGTCGAAATAAATACGAAAACGCTAATAACAAAGATGAATGTTCCTTCCCGAAGTCCTTGGAAAAAGTGAGCATTTGTTATCAGCTTCCAATTCCGATTTCTACTTCGTTCATGAAATATTCGCCAAAGTATGTAATCGCCCTTCGCAGGTCTTCGCTTTAAAAACATACTTAATACGACGGCAAACGAAAACAATAATAGTGAAATCGTAAAAATGGTCGTATATCCTTTAAAATTTTCTAGTCTTGAAATGATGAACCCCGCTAAAATCGGACCAATCATCCCAGCCGAAGAAGTTAAAACACCTAAGAAGCCGTTGAAAAAGTCTCGTGTCTCAGGTTCAGTAATCTCAAATGTAAGTACATTAAAGGCTAGCCAATAAAATCCGTAGCCGATTCCAATTAAGGATCCTAATAGAATGATGTAATCGGAAGCTCTTTCACCGATTATTAACACGGTTACAAAAAAGACGGCTAAAAAAATTACCCCTAACCTTAAAACAATTACACGGTCTACTCGCTTTGCTAGTCTTCCCGCAAAGATGAAAGTTAATGGCTGAAAGATGACACTAAACAAATTATATATTCCGATATCGACAAATTTTCCTGATTGTTTCCATAAATAAACGTTCACAAACGTGTTTGAAAGTGCGATGCTTAATGAATAAAGACCTCCGATTAGTAGCAAAAGAATCAAATCACGATTTACCTCTACGTCACCAAATATTTTTTTCCATTTCGACATATTCAAACTCCCCTTCAACGTCTAAAAATAGTTTGCCTGTTGAAAAGGAAGTTATGTACTAAAATTTACATTTCCCAAAAATAAAGAAGGTAGACCATTCAACTATAAATGACCTACCTTCTTACTAGTCGATTCAATTATTTTGCTTCATTGTAAAGACGCGCTACTTCATCCCAGTTTACAACATTCCAAAATGCTGAAATGTAGTCTGGACGACGGTTTTGGTAATTTAAGTAGTAAGCATGCTCCCACACATCTAGACCTAAAATCGGCGTTTTACCTTCCATTAATGGAGAGTCTTGGTTTGGCGTGCTTGTTACTTCCAACTCACCGTTATTTACAACTAACCAAGCCCAACCAGATCCGAATCGAGTAGCTGCTGCTTTAGAGAACTCTTCTTTAAAGCTTTCGAAGCTACCAAATTTAGCATTAATTGCATCTGCTAATTCGCCTGCTGGAGCACCGCCACCGTTTGGAGATAAAATTGTCCAGAATAACGTATGGTTTGCATGGCCACCACCATTATTACGAACTGCAGTGCGCTTCTCCTCAGGAACAGCATCTAAGTTTGCTACAACTTCCTCAACAGACTTGCTTAAAAGTTCTTCATTTCCTTCTAAAGCCGCATTTAAGTTTGTAACATATGCGTTATGGTGTTTAGTGTGGTGAATATTCATAGTTTCTTTGTCGATATGTGGCTCTAAAGCATCGTATTCATAAGGTAATTTTGGTAATTCAAAAGCCATTTAAAATCTCCTCCTTATTAGGTATGTACCCTTAACATTTGGCATAAAACCCTTTTGTTAAGATTCACTTTCAGATTACCAAACTTGGCAACTTGTTGCAATTTAAACGCCCAAATTTCAGACCAATTTCGTAGAAAATATTGCACCAATTTCCGAATAAAATATAGCCGGCTATCCTTTCAGCATCGTTTTCATTAAAAAAGCTGTACTCATATACATGTTACTATTACATCCGTTTTAAGAAGAATATTTTACATTCCGTTTCAGACACTTGTTTTCCATGTAACGACCTGCGTTTAGTTGGGCGCCACTTTTCTCTACAAGCCACAGCATCCACCTGCGTGGTCTCGCCCCTTCCTCTGCATACAAGGTAGAGTCAAATCGGTCCTTTACAAAGTAAAATTTCCTCTGAACAATGTCTTTTATTAAGTACAAAAACGACTTTCCTATTTGAAAGGAACTAAGAAAAGCGCAAAGCGCAAGTCCTTAGGCGAAGGGCGCTGGAGGACCTGCGCGGAGGCTTCCGTCGCCACAGCAGGGCCGAAGCGACCCGAGCTGATGGCACTTGGAGCTAGACACCAAAAAAAACTATAGAGAGAATACTTTAACACTTTATTGAACTTAAACTTTCTGTAACAAAAAAAGTCGCAACCTTCAAGTGCGACCTATTGACATCCTATCTCGCTATGAATGGACCCTGCAGGACTCGAACCTGCGACCGGACGGTTATGAGCCGTCTGCTCTAACCAGCTGAGCTAAGGGTCCGTTGTAGTTATGTCAATAAAAATTTACCATTACATCTATTATTTGTCAAACACTTTTGAAAAAGGTCTAACAATATCGAAAGTAATCTCAACTCTCAATAATTTGGCTTTGTTTGTAAGTATATACAAGGTTCTAAAAGATGGCTGATTTTGGTCAAGCACTTACTTAACCGAGAAAGGCGAACATTTTCCGGACTTGCAGAGGACGTGTTGGCCTCTGCGTTGGCCACAGGACGTGGCCGCTTTTAGTAGAGGTTCATTCAATCATCTCCTCCTCAACTCGCAAGCTCGTCTGAGGGGACTTCGGCTCTTGCTGGTCGTGTAGGAATCGCCGCCATTCGATAAATGGGTGTCCCTGCTACTTTTGGGACACCCACTTTCAAAAAAATTATTTTCTTGCTTCCAATACAGTTTCTGCAATATTCACACAGTGATCTGAGATTCTTTCAATATTGCTAATGATATCAACAAAGACAATTCCAGCTTGTCCCGTACAAATTCCCTCATTAATTCGAAGAATATGCTTCTTACGGTTTGTACGTTCTAGTTTGTCAATTTTTTCTTCAATGCTTAACACTTTTGAAGCAAGTGATGCATCGTTCTCATCCAGTGCCTTCATCGATGTCTTCACCGCTTCAATCGCTAAATCGAACATTTCATTCAAGTCATCATAAGCCTGTTGTGTTAATGTCACTTTATTGGCCATTTGATAATCAACTAACTCAACAACGTTTTCAAAATGATCCCCGATTCGCTCAATGTCACGTACTGTGTCCATTAAAATAGAATGTTGTTCAGAATCTACCTTTGACATATCTTTAGCCGAAAGAAGAACTAAATAATCTGTAATTTTTCTGTCTAAGTTATTAATAGCATCTTCTAGTTGCTTAGTCGTTTCTAGATGTTTGCGATCTGTTGTAAATACATATTGCTTCGCTTCTTCTAATCCAACGGAAGCGAAATTACCCATTCGAAGAACTTCTTCTTTCGCTTGACCTAAAGCAATGGATGGTGATTGCTCAACGAATATAGGGTCTAAATGTTTCGGTTTATATTCAATAGCGAAATCTTCCCCTGGAATAATTTTTGTTACAAGCCACGCTAAACCTGCAATAAACGGTGCTTGAATAAGCGTATTTGTTGTATTAAAAATACCGTGAGCAAACGCAATCGTCATTTGTTCATTTAAGTTCATGTTCATACTAATCGCTTCGATAATAGACGTGAACAATGGCAGAATAATTAAGAAGATGGCTGTACCCACTAAGTTAAAGATTACGTGAGTTAAAGCCGCACGTCTAGCCGCAACTGTAGCACCGAGTGATGCAAGGACTGCAGTAATCGTTGTACCAATATTATCTCCAAATAATACCGGAAGTGCTGCTCTTAAGTCGACCAATCCTTGGGCATGAAGCTCTTGAAGAATTCCAATTGTCGCACTTGAACTTTGTACAATAATCGTGAAAACTGTACCGATTAGTACGCCTAATAGCGGTTGTTCACTCATGCTCACCGTTAAATCATGGAATGTCTCTAAAGAACGAAGAGGCTTCATACCATCGCCCATGAGATTTAACCCAAAGAATAGGGCCCCAAATCCAAAGAAGATTTGTCCAACGCTATTAACCTTTTTATTTTTAAAGAAGAATAATAGAACGGCACCTAAAAAAATAATTGGTAACGCATATTCTTTTATTTCAATACCAATGATGAATGCCGTAATGGTTGTACCGATGTTTGCACCCATAATGACGCCAATCGCTTGTCTTAAAGTCATAAAACCAGCTGATACTAATCCAACCGTTAGAACTGTTGTTCCACTACTTGATTGGATTAACACTGTGACGATAATACCAGCTAGAATACCCATAATAGGATTTGTTGTAAATCTGTCTAAAATATCTCTTAATTTGTCACCTGCAGATTTTTGTAAACCTTCACCCATTAATTTAATTCCGAATAAGAAAATTCCAAGGCCACCAAGGAACTCAAAAATCATTTTTTGAATATCAAATTCCAACTAATTCAACCCCTCATTTTGTCTTTTTTCGACAAACATCTACAACCTCTACCATTATTAACGAATTGTTTATTTATTGTAAAGGGTATTTTAATCATTTAACGAAAAATTTACATTAAATTTACATACATATTTTTACATCACATACCCAGTTTGTCTAGCAAAAAATGAATGAACTTGCCTCTTTGGGAATGTAAAGCTTACAATGATTAAGGATTTTCATTAATGAAAGGAGATTTAGATGAATATTTTTCAACAGACGATAAAAAGTTTATACGCTCCAAAAACAATTGCTACGTTTCGCTTTCAAAAAGTAGGAAAGACAATCCTTTTTATTTTTCTTCTTTCCTTTATTAGCTTCTTACCAAGCGCCTTTTATATGGGAACGGGGGTACATAATGGGTTAAATGCTTTAACGAATGTAACTTCGTCTTTACCGCCATTTTCAATAGAAAACGGCTCTTTGCAATCGGAAAACGAAATGCTTATTGAGCAGAACATAGATGGATTTATCTTACTCTTTGACCCTTCTGGCACCTTATCCGATGAAGATGTAGAAGTATATCATAACGCAATCGGGTTTTTAAATGATGGATTGACGATTGTTTTAGACGGTATGGCACAGACGATAGATTATTCAATCATAGAAGGAACTATGACAAAAGAGGATATTGCCGAATTCATTAAACAAGTAAATGAGTTAAAACTGATCATCTTAAGTGTCCTGTTTTTTTTACTTTATTTCACGGCTTCATTTGCCAAATATATAGAGATTACCATTCTTGCACTCATTGGAATTTTGTTCAAAAATAAACTGAACAAACGATTGAATTTCAAGCAAATTTTCACTTTGTCTGCATACGCTGTTACGCTAAGCACTGTATTTTTTGCTTTGATGGACACTTTACAAACGACTGTACCTCTTCAGTTTTCTATTAGCTGGTTTATTCACTTAACGATCTTATTCTTAACTTTCAAAGAAATTCCAAGTCCAAAAATTCCTAATGAATAACGATTGCTATATAAAAGGCACCGAAGCATGACTCAAACCTTCGGTGCCTTCTTCTCATTAAGCGTTAAATTTTTTTGTAGTAGTAGATAATGCGTTGGCTAATTCGGACAGTGTTACGCTGATGACATGTGATTCTTTCATACGGTTCATTTGATCATGAGCCGTACCTTGCATTTGCTCTGCACTCGCAAGTGTTTCCTGAGAAACAGACAAGAAACTTTCAGCAGCCATTTCCATTTGAGGGATAATGTCATTAAAACGCTTTAAGTTCGTTGTTGTCCCTTTTAATACTGAGTTCACATTATCAATTTCAGCCATTAAGTTATCGAATGATTCTTTCGACTTTTTAGCGACTGATAATTCTTCAATAATACTTTGAACCATCAATTCAAATTCTTTTGAAGCATTCATGGCAGTCTGCTCCATCAATGTTACCGATCGTGTAATCTCTTCCGTTGCTTTTGAAGACTGGTCTGCTAGCTTTCGTACTTCTTCTGCAACAACTGCAAAACCTTTCCCAGCATCGCCAGCTCTTGCCGCTTCTATCGTTGCATTTAAAGCTAAAAGCTTGGTCTGCTCAGCAATGGATTGGATAATCCCGATTACTTTCGTAATAGACAACGAATGGTCTTTTACACCTCGAATGGTTTTCGTTAATTTCTCAAATTCTGCCTCAAAAGAGTCTAACGTCCGAATCATAGTATCAATACTTTCTTCTCCCTCTTTAGAAGACCGGTTCATGTCATCGGCACAACCAAATAATCGGTTCATATCGTGCAATACAGAGTGTATTGTATTTTTCATATCTTGGAATGTTTGCACACTTTTTTCGGAGCTAACAGCTGCCTCTTCAGCTCCTCCCTTTACAACCTCAATGGAGCCTAACAATTCATTGTTCCATTGAAGAACTTCTTCGGAGGAAACCTTTAACTGATCACTCGTTTCCGTTAATTCAGAAGTAGTTTGATTAATATGACTAATCATCGTTCTCATTTGAAAAATCATTTCATTAAAGCTTTTTATAAGGGAATTAATTTCCGGAATCGAAGTTTTCACATCTACATTTAACTGAATATTCCCTTCCCGAATTTCTCTCATCTTAGACCGCAAAATGGTTAATGGTTTTGTCACGCTACGGACAATAAAGATAATAATGAATGCCATGATAATTGTACTAATTATGACCGTTGCAATTGTATTCTTTGCTAGTTGATTGATTGGTCCCATGTAACTTTCTGTTGGGACAACAAGAAGAAAAATCCCTTTTAACTCTTGAATTTGCTTAAACGAGAGAGTGAAATCTTCACCATTGATCTTTGTATGTATAATTCCGTTATCCTTTTCTTTAATTTGTGTAATTAAGTCTTCCGTAAATGTCAGTTGACTGTTCTCACTAATCGGAAGCGGTTTAGCTTCCGCTTCGGTTACAACGAAAAAATCGGTCGGTAAGCCATCTTGTATAAGCTGTGAGGATTGTTTAGTTAAAACCTGTTTATTGAACCGTTTGTTAAACTCTTGTTCATCCCCAACATATGCAAACATTAAATTTTCCGAAATTTCCGCTGTTGTATTGACCTCACGTATTAACCTTTTCTCAATCATTTCAATCGTTGTTTCGCTTGCTTTTTGATAAGAAGTAAAGCCTACAATACTAATGGAACTGATGAGTAAAACTAAAACAAGAACATTTAATCGTACCGATAGTGGGATAGACTTCAACCACTTTATTTCTGCCATCGAATTCCTTCTTTTTACTTTGTTCCATAGAGAAATATTGATCATCTTTTGTTGCAAAGGCTCGAATCTCGATAACAATTGTCTCCTTTGAGCGCGTGGAAATTTCATTCGTTTCATTTACACCGACCTCTTCTACTCTTATTCAAGGTACATTATGACAGACAATTATTAAGGTAATGTAAATTTAATCTAAAAATTTAGGTATTTTGTCGATTTCTGTTATAGGAATTATGTCCTCCTTAACACGAATCTCCCCTCTTTTCGAACAACCCAGAAGAAAAAAGAGGAAAATAATAATAGTAAGAAGGACAAGACAAATAAGAGGATAGGTTTATCCAGAAGCAAGCTATAAACAATTGGCCCTAAAGCCACGCCCCCAAATCTAGCTACTCCATAAAAAGCAACGACTATTCCACGCTCCCGATCGTCCACTGATGAAGTTATCATTAAACTGATGGTTGGTAACACAAAACCTAAACCGCCAAATCCAACAGTTAATAGACCTAAATAAAATGAGAATGATTGAAAAAAAATCATCAAGAAAAACGAAATTAGCATAATGATACTTCCTATCATTAAAAAATCAACTTCGTTTACGGTAGAACCTTTCAGGCGTTTTCCAGTCCAATACGACGTTAACGTTAAAGCACCGAGGGGAAACACAAAAGTAAACCCTTTAAAGAATCCGTCGATGTGAAAGATTTCCTCAATTTGATACGATAAATAGTAAAGCATACCGAACAATATAAACAGTCCAATCCCACCAAGAAGATAGGTACCTATTAGCAAATTCCACTTGCTTTTTAACACTTTAACAACCTCATCTTTATATGTCGATAATTTCATTACATCAATTCCTGAAACCTGTGGGGTTAACTTAAGTGAAATGGCCATTATTAACACAATACTTAACAACGGAAAAACAACAAACGGGAAATACCACGAAAAAAGAGCTAGGAGCGCTCCAATAATCGGTGCTAAAATTTTGGCCGATCCATTAAACACTTCAAGAATGGCCAGCTGCTTTGCTCTTTTCTCACCAGTATACAAATCACCTACTAACGCCATTGCTAGAGGTGTTGTGCCACCTGTCCCAACCCCTTGCAATACTCTCCCGCCCAGCAAAAGAGAGAAAGCATCATCACTACGATCTAAAAAGCCACTCATAAAACAAAGGAATCCTCCTATAAAAATAAACAGTAACGAAAAAAGAATAATTTTTTTTCTTCCATAACGGTCCGAAAAAAAGCCAACAAACGGAATGACAAGTGCAGCTGGTATGTTAAATACAGATAAAATTAAACTTGTCTCTGTAGCCGTAAGCTTTAATGACTGTTCCAGTTCAGGGAGAATCGGTATGAGCATAGAATTCCCCAGTACCATGATGAAAGGTAATAAACCGAGTAAAAGCGTTAACATGTATATCGACCCTCCTTTTTTTGCATGTTTTGCTTGTCCAAGCATAAATGTTTATTAAGGAAATATTAGTGGAGGTTAAAAATGAAAAGACTATTCATTGTCATTTTTTCTTTATTGGCTTTATATATCGTTTATTATGACTTGAAGGTAGGGACTTTACCCTCTTTTCAAGAGCAAAATGCAACATTTGTAACAAAAGAAGAGCAACTAGAAGTATTTGATGTAGATCAATCGATTTCATTCCAATTAATAACAGTGAATAAAGGTGATACGGTTTTATCAATTGTGGAACGAATAAACGAACAATCAGAAGACATTTCAATTGAAACGATTATTGCTGATTTCGAACAACTAAACCCATCTACAAAGGCACATAATATCCTCATTGGGGAAGCATATAAATTCCCATTATATAAATAATCTTCAAATGAAGGTCAGTTTTCTTTCTTGTCAATTGATTCCTTACATTGTTAAAATATTGAGGAGAGTAATTGATGTTACCAACATCTTTTTTTAAGGAGCGATTGATTCGTGAGAGAAATTACACATCGTACGAAAACACGTCCCGTAAAAGTCGGGAATTTAACAATAGGCGGAAATAACGAAGTTGTTATCCAAAGTATGACAACGACGAAAACACATGATGTTGAAGCAACCGTAAAGGAAATCCATCGTTTAGAAGAAGCAGGATGTCAAGTTGTGCGCGTTGCCTGCCCAGATGAGCGAGCAGCAAATGCAATCAAAGAGATTAAAAAGCGCATCAATATTCCATTGGTTGTAGACATTCACTTTGATTATCGACTTGCCTTAAAAGCAATTGAAGGCGGAGCGGATAAGATAAGAATAAACCCTGGGAATATCGGTCGTCGTGAAAAAGTTGAAGCTGTTGTTAATGCAGCAAAGGAAAGAGGTATTCCAATTCGAATCGGTGTGAACGCTGGTTCATTAGAAAAGCGGATCCTTGATAAGTATGGATACCCAACTGCAGACGGCATGGTTGAGAGTGCTCTTCATCACATTAAAATTTTAGAGGACTTAGACTTCCATGATATTATCGTTTCCATGAAAGCATCTGATGTTAACTTAGCTATTGAAGCATATGAAAAAGCAGCGAGAGCTTTCGATTATCCACTACACCTGGGTATTACTGAATCCGGTACACTTTTTGCAGGTACCGTTAAAAGTGCCGCAGGTCTTGGCGTATTATTAAATAAAGGAATCGGAAATACAGTTCGCGTTTCCTTAAGTGCAGATCCAGTAGAGGAAGTAAAAGTAGCGAGAGAATTATTGAAGTCATTCGGCCTTGCTTCGAATGCTGCTACACTAATTTCTTGCCCAACATGTGGCCGTATCGAGATTGATTTAATCAGCATTGCCAATGAAGTGGAAGAATACATTTCAAAGATTCAAGCACCAATTAAAGTCGCAGTACTAGGTTGTGCAGTAAATGGCCCTGGAGAAGCTCGTGAAGCTGACATCGGTATTGCAGGTGCCCGAGGCGAAGGACTTTTATTTAGAAAGGGCGAAATTGTCCGCAAAGTTCCTGAAGAAACAATGGTTGAGGAATTAAAGAAAGAAATTGACAAAATTGCAGAAGAATACTTTGCTAAGAAGGCAGCAGAACAAAACTAAAGAAAAATGCAGGGACCCTAGGGCCCCTGCTTTCTTTTTGTTTTTTAGAAAAATGGTAAGACGAACAGACCTAACACAACGGAAACTATGCCAATCCCGATAGCCCAACTCCCTAGCGTTGAAGATCCTCTTCTTCTCGCCATAAATCCAACGACAATTCCTGCTGCTCCTAATAAAACAGGAAGGACGAATAATGAGATGACAGAAAGTGCTAAGCCTACATATCCCATTGTACGGCTATTGTCAATTCCGTTATCTAACTCTTGGTTATCCTCATCTCGATCAACTGCATTAAACGGTAAATCTAATTCAGCAGCCGTTTCTTCCATATAATAATCGCGATCTTCATTGATGGCTTTATTTTCATTCTCATCACGGAAGTTGGCACCCCCGTGATAATCGTAATTTCTTTCATCGGCCATATTAAATCCCTCGCTTTCAAAAGTAGGAGCATTTATAGTATGGGTACGACCGTTTATCATTATGAATGTAAAAGTTTACAGCCAAAGTTAATAACAGGTATGGTACACTAATTATATCGTCACAGACAAGGAGTGTTGACTATGTTACGTCTAGGAATTGATATTGACGGTACCGTAACCTCAACTGAAACTTTTGTGCCCTATCTAAACCAATCATTCGGCTTGAATATAACTTTGGATGATATAACACAATACGATTTAACTTCTCTTTTGAAGATTTCTCAAGAAGATTTCTGGAAATGGATGGATGAAAATGAACCAGCTATCTATAAAGAGGCACCATTAGCCCCTTTCGCGAAGGAGGTCCTCAATAATTGGAAAGAGACCCATCATTTAATTTATATTACTGCAAGAAGAAAGCACTTAGAGGAATTAACCTTATCTTGGTTCAAGGAAAATGAATTGTTTTACCATCAAGTTGACTTAGTCGGAAGTCATCATAAAATTGAAGCAGCTAAAAACCACAATGTCCAAGTGTTCTTTGAAGATAAGCACGATAATGCTGTTATGATAGCAGAAGAACTTCAAATTCCCGTAATTTTATTTGATGCCCCGTATAACAGGGAGCCTATTCCATCTAATGTTATTCGCGTATCTAATTGGCTAGAGGCAAAGAAGTGGGTTGACCATCATTGGCAACAAACATCTAAAAACGTATTATCTCGTAGCTTTTGAATTGAAACACTAATGTAAAAGAGGTGCTAAAGCTGGATTGCTTTGGCACCTCTTTTCTACTTACATTCTGGACATGTTCCATAAATTTCGAATTTATGTCCGCTTATATCAAAGCCATTTAATTGTTCTTTCAATGAATCCATCGGACATGAATGGATTTCTTTTGTCTGTCCACAGTCTAAACAAATAAAGTGATGGTGATGGTGATCTAAATTGCAGCTAAATCGAAAATGCTTTTCTCCTGAAAGCTCTGTTGTTTCTAAAATGTCCAATTCTGCAAATAAGGATAAATTACGATAAATGGTATCAAAACTTAGCCCCGGATAATCATCTTTCATTTTTTCGAGTACATCTTTTGCTGTTAAATACTTATTTGACTTTGCAAATATTTCAAGCATTTCTTCCCTTTTTGAAGTGTATTTATATCCCTTTTCCTTTAAATAATTCAATGCTTCCTGAACGTTCATTTATCTTTAACCCCTTTTTAACTTCACCTTTGTCCAAAGAATGGAAAGGATTAATAGAAGGACTGAAAAGACAACGATGGTACCTCCTGGTGCTAAATCTAAATAATACGATACAACCAATCCGCTAATTACGGCTATTTCCCCAAACAGAACTGACAAAAATACAGTCTGCTTGAATCCACTTGTTAAACGCATACTTGCTGCCACTGGCAACGTCATTAAGGATGAAACCAATAATATACCGACAATGCGCATAGAAGCACTAATGACTAGGGCAACCGTTAAAATAAATAGAAAATGAATCCATTTTGCTGGTAACCCAGAGGCTACAGCATGTTCTTCATCAAATGACAGATTAAAAAGCTCTTTAAAAAAGATGGTGACAAAAAGAAGAACGTAAATACTAATACCTACAATTACGTACAAATCCGTCCTCGTTACAGCACTTACACTTCCAAATAAGTAACTAAATAAATCTGTATTAAAGCCATCTGCTATTGAGATGAAAACAACACTAAGCCCTATCCCTGCTGACAATATAATTGGAATGGCTAGTTCCTCATAATGTTTATAAACCGTACGCAGCTTTTCGATAAAAAGAGACCCAATTACGGAAAATCCCATTCCAAAATAAATGGGATTTAAGCTTGAAAAACCCGCTACTTTTTTCGTCAACAGTAAGCTCGCAGCAATCCCAGCTAAAGTCACGTGACTTAAAGCATCTGCAATTAATGAGAGTCGTCTTACTACGACAAAAACTCCTAGTAGTGGAGCAATAATTCCTATTAAAATTCCTGACAAAAATGCATTTTGTAAAAATTCGTATTGAAATATGGTTTGAAGCATGAGTAAATCCTCCAATTAATGCTCGTGCGTTAGCAAATGAACAGGGTGTCCGTAAAATTGATTTAAATCCGATTCTTGAAATTGCTTATATTTATTCGAATCACCATGGAAGTGGAGGGTTTTATTTAAACAAGCAACATGTGATACTTTATCTGTAACCGTTCCTGTATCATGCGTAACGAGAATAAGCGTAATTCCTAAATCTTTGTTTAACTGCTCAAGAAGATCGTAAAAATTTTGAACCGTACTTGCATCTACACCTACAGTCGGTTCATCAAGTATGAGTAACTCTGGCTCACTAACTAACGCGCGCGCAATGAACACACGTTGCTGTTGACCTCCAGAAAGCTCGCCAATATTCCGGTGCGCGAACTCTTCCATCCGAACAGCTTTCAGAGCCTCAAACACTTTATCATGATGTTTTTTGGAGAAAAAACGAAATAGGCCAATTTTAGCCGTTAATCCACTCAACACTACTTCGAAAACTGTTGCTGGAAAGCCACTGTTAAAGCTATTGGCTTTTTGAGAAACAAATCCGATGCGGTTCCATTCATGAAATTTTGAAATATCTTTTCCGAATAATTGAATGGACCCTTTTTGTGGTTTTAATAAACCTAATATGCATTTTAATAATGTAGATTTACCTGAACCATTCGGGCCAACTAAAGCAAGGAAGGAACCTTCCTCGACCTGTAATTGAATATTTGCTAATACGGTTCGTTTATCATATTGAAAGAATAAATTCCGCACATCTATTACGGTATTCCCCATTCGATTTCCACCTTACTTTTTCTGAATCATTCCGATTTATCTTATAACAAAAAGAGTATACAGCAATGAAAACCGTTTGTAAAGAAACGCGCTCTCATGGCTATATACCCCCTTTAGTGAATAGCTGATTTAAATTTCGCACCTTTCGTCTCCTGTGTATTCATAATGGTAATAAACGCATTCGGATCGATTTCTTGAATAATGGATTTTAATTTCATCACTTCTAAACGTGTGATGACGACATAAATAACCTCTTTTTCTGCGTCAGTGTAACCTCCTTTACCTTTTAATTTGGTCGTACCGCGCCCTAAACGATGAAGGATGGCTTCACTTACTTCATCGTAATAATCGGTTACAATCAGGACTGCTTTCGTTTCATCTAGCCCTTGAATGACAGCATCAATCATTTTAAACGCGACATAATAGGCAATAACAGAATACATTGCTTGTTCGATTCCAAAAACAAAACCGGCGATGATAAATATAAACACATTGAAGAACATCACAAATTCTCCAACTGAAAACGGAAGTCGTTTCGTAAGTAGGATTCCCAATATTTCCGTTCCATCAAGAGAGCCACCATGTCTAATCACTAACCCCACTCCCGCTCCAAGAAGTAAACCTCCGAAGACAGTGGCTAGAATTGGCTCTGTCGTAAACGGCTCAAACGGGTGTAAAATGCGTTCCATAATCGCTAAACTTAATACGCCAAAAAGAGTTGAAAGCATGAAAGTCTTTCCAATCTGTTTATACCCGAAATACATAAATGGTAAATTGAGCAAAACGACAACAACCGCAAAATTCAAAAAGGCAATTCGGTCAGCAAATACATAGTCGACCATTAACGAGATACCGATGATTCCCCCATCAATAATATTGTTAGGCATTAATAATAACTCAATACTAACCGCCGCAATAAATGCACCTAAAAAAATAAAAAACAAACGATAAATGAGATGACTCACCTTTTCTTTTCGATGTTGCTTTCGTATACAAATCCCCCCTTTCCTTTATTGTATTAAAAAAATAGTCTTCACACGATACAAAAATTTAAATTTTCAGTCTTTATTTTTTCAACATTTTTTCTCTCTCCCATACATTAAATGATAAAGGGAGGCGAGGAAATGATTTTATTCCAAAAAATTGTCAACCAGAAAATTAATTCATTAAAATATGATGAATTACTTAACTATGCTAAACAACATCAAATTCCATTAACTGAAACGCAGGCTAGGCAAATAGTGAAACTAATTCGAGGAAAAAACATTAATATTTTTAACGATCAAGAACGGTTACAGCTTTTGAAGCAAGTTGCAAATATTACTTCAAACGAAACAGCTCAAAAGGTAAACAAGATGTTTATGGAGTTTATTCAATAATAGGATGAGAACAAAAGAAGCTTTTTAAAACGTATAGTCCCAATCGTTGGTTTGGGTGTGGATCCAAATTACTGCCCCTTCCATTCAATCAATTATGAAAAACACATAAAAGAATCGTCCGATCTAGTAAAATGTAAGGTAACTAAACCGAATTTTTACAGAAAGGACGATTTTTTTATGATTAAACAACACTCTATTGATTTTTTCACGCGTATTGCATGATCTTTTCAAGCACACCTTCATCAAATGTTTGATTTTGCAACATTTCAATCTCCCATTTGTATGGAGGCTTTTTGTTATTCTTATCCTCACCTACGTATGGAGTTTCTAAAATTTTCGGTATGTGCTTCAATTGTTCATGGTGCACAATATAATTTATCGCTTTAAACCCTATATGCCCAAATCCGATGTTTTCATGTCGGTCCTTTTGAGCGCCTTTAGGATTTTTACTATCATTGATGTGAAGCACTTTCAATCGATCTAATCCAATAATTTGATCAAATTGCTCCAATACACCATCGAAGTCATTGACAATATCGTAACCTGCATCATGAGTATGACAGGTGTCAAAACATACCGATAGATGCTCATTATGAGTAACACCATCGATTATTTGAGCCAATTCTTCAAAAGATCTTCCACATTCTGATCCTTTACCTGCCATCGTTTCTAATGCAATTTGAACGGTTTGATCGCGATCGATTACTTCATTGAGGCCTTCAATTATCTTTTTTATACCAGCATCTGCTCCAGCTCCTACGTGAGCACCTGGATGAAGGACAATTTGCTTCGCACCAAGTGCTTCTGTACGCTCAATCTCCATTTTCAGGAAATCAACACCTAATTGAAAGGTATCTGGATTTTTCGTATTTGCAATGTTAATAATATAAGGCGCATGTACCACTATTTCTTCAATACCATGTTCTTTCATATGTGCATGGCCTTTTTCAATATTTAAGTCTTCGATTTTTTTTCGGCGTGTATTTTGTGGAGCACCTGTATAAATCATAAATGTATTTGCACCATATGATACGGCTTCTTCACTTGCAGCTAAAAGCATTTTCTTTCCACTCATAGAAACATGTGACCCAATCTTCAACATTTGCTCTCCCCCTTTTACTTCCCTTTTTTCTTAGCACGGTATTGTTTCTTTTTAATTTGTTCCATTTGTTCTTTCATTTTCTTTTTATAGCCGGGTTTCACTTTCTTAGGTTTTCGTACCATTCGCTTCGCCATCTGCTCGATTTCGTTATCTTGTTTTTTCCGTTTCTTACGACGATGACGGTCGTCAATCTCTCTCCATGTACCATTTTCTATATCCATATTACGGAACTGAATTCCTCTTTTCTCTAATTGGGAAACAGCTTGTTCATCTTTTTCGTCATAAAGTGTATAGGCAATGCCGCTGTTTCCAGCTCGCGCTGTTCTTCCTACACGATGAATGTAAAAATCTAAATCAGACGGAATCTCTACGTTGACAACATGTGAGACACCTTCAATATCAATTCCACGCGCCGCTAAGTCCGTTGCGACAACATATTGGAATTGTAAATCGTTTATTTGGCGCATTACTTTTTTCCGATCTCTTGGTGTTAACCCACCATGTATTCTTCCCACTTTGAGACCTTTTTGTATTAGAGCATCCGCTAGTTCGTCGGCTTTCACTTTCGTATTCACAAATACCATGGCCAAATAAGGGTTAAAAGAAGAAAGGATATCATGGACTAAGTTCACTTCATTTCGGTGACGAGTAGGGACTAAAACTTGCTCTACTTTTTCCGCCGTAGGCTTCTTCGGTTCAACATGCGCATACTCTGGATTCTCCATATACTTCTTTAAAAATGGCTTCAGCTTTTCCGGGATTGTAGCAGAAAAGACTAGCATTTGTAGTTCCTCAGGCATTCTACTTGCCAATTGATCTACTTCGTAAATAAATCCTAAATCAAGCATCAAATCTGCTTCGTCTACGACAATACTCGTGCTTGTATGAACATCTAAAGCCTGTTCGTGGACTAAGTCTAAAATGCGCCCTGGCGTCCCTACAACAATGTGAGGTTGCTTTTTAAGCTTTTCGATTGTTCGAAGCTTATCAGTACCGCCGATAAAAAGACGAGCATGTATTGGATTGTCTGTTTGAGTAAACTTTGTAATCTTTAATACTTCTTGATAAATTTGACGTGCTAATTCCCTTGTTGGGGCAGTAATAACGACTTGAACTTCTGATCTTGTTCGATCAATTTTTTCGATAAGAGGTAATAAATAAGAATGTGTTTTTCCTGTTCCCGTCTGTGACTGCCCAATAGCACTTTTTCCACTTAAAACAATCGGAATCATTCGATTCTGAATTTCCGTCGGTTCATAAAAATTTAATGACTCTATGGCATCTATTAAAAAAGGTTGAAACGAAAACTTTTCAAATTTCGTTGCCATGCCTTCTACAACTCCTTCAATTAAACGTAATACATAAATCCATCTCTTGATTATAAACAAAATAAGCGAAAAACTCCAATTCATTTAAAAAACATTTTTTAAAGCTTTGCATACTTTATTGGTAGTGAATGGTTTACGAAAGGAGGAGTATACATGTTTCCTGGTCGACCAGGTCCCCCATTTATTCCACAGCAGCCCATGATTCCTCGATCACCCATGATGAATCCGTTTCAAACAACACCGTTTCAATCGTTCTCACAAATGCCAATACGTCCGAATCAAATGATCGCAGGTGCTGCTGGAAGAAGTGGTGGATTAAAAGGATTAATATCTAGGATTTTCCCTTCAGGTCAAGCTTCTATGGGAGCGATGAACGTTGCGAATAATGCAGCTGGTGGAATTCAAGGACTTGCAAATCCATCCAATATTTCAGGGATGTTAGGGAATGTACAAAAAGCTTTAGGGATGGCACAACAGATTACCCCTGTTGTTCAGCAGTATGGACCTATGGTTAAAAATCTACCTGCCATGTTCAAACTATATCAAGAACTAAAAAATACAGATGATGAAGACGAAGTGAGTGAAGTAGATGGTGAAGAGGCTGAAGAAGTTGAAACGAAAGAAGAAGCAAAAACTCAACAAGCTCAACCTCAAACAAAAACAACGACTTCTACAAAAAACGCTGAAAAAAAACCTTCTAAGCCGACTACTGGTCATTCAAAGCCTAAATTATATGTATAATCACTCTCTCCTCCCCATGATTTTTTCATGGGGAAGTTTTCTATTTTTGCTGTTGCAACAAAAAGGACATTATGACATTCAGCTTTGTAATCTATTCAAATGTTCGATATAATGAAGTATGAAATTATACGCCGTTGCATACGGCTTTTTTCATTTGGCATAGCCAAGTTAATGAGGAGGAAACTCTAATGGAAGTTATCAAAATTTCACCACGCGGTTATTGTTATGGAGTAGTTGATGCTATGGTCATCGCTAAAAATGCCGCTCTAGACAAATCACTACCAAGACCAATCTACATTTTAGGAATGATTGTTCACAATAAACATGTCACAGAAGCCTTCGAATCAGAAGGAATTATTACACTGGATGGCAAAAACCGACTCGAAATTCTAGAAAAAGTAGATAATGGAACAGTCATCTTTACAGCTCATGGGGTTTCTCCACAAGTTCGAGAGTTAGCGAAAGAAAAAGGACTTGTCACAATCGATGCAACCTGTCCGGACGTAACGAAAACACATGATTTAATTAGAGAGAAAAAAGCAGAAGGTTACGAAGTTATTTATATCGGCAAAAAAGGCCATCCGGAGCCAGAAGGTGCTGTAGGTGTAGCACCTGAAATTGTTCATTTAGTAGAAACTGTCGATGACGTTCAAGCCCTTGAAATAAAAAGCGAGAAAATCATTGTAACGAACCAGACGACAATGAGTCAGTGGGACGTACATGATATTATGGAAAAGGTAAAAGAGAAATATCCGCATGTTGAATTCCATCAAGAAATTTGCTTAGCTACACAAGTACGTCAAGAAGCGGTTGCAGAACAAGCAAAAGAAGCAGATTTAACATTAGTGGTGGGAGATCCAAGAAGTAATAACTCCAATCGATTAGCTCAAGTATCTGAAGAAATTGCTGGAACGAAAGCTTATCGTATTGCCAATATTACCGAAATTCAATTGGAATGGTTAAAGGATGTAGAAAAAGTAGCCGTTACAGCAGGAGCATCTACTCCAACTCCAATAGTAAAGGAAGTTATCCAGTTTCTTGAGCAGTATGATCCGAATGATTCAAGCACATGGGACACGTCATCTCAAGTACCATTACAAAAAATATTACCAAAAGTAAAGATTAAAAAGTAAATTGTTTTTCACATAATTAATAAAAATGATGTCCGTTCCGGACATCATTTTTATTAATATTATATAAACTTAAACGGGTCAGTTGATGGTTCAGAAGGAAATATTTCAACTGAAATTCCTTCTTCTTCACATAGTTCCGAAAGTTTTTTCGCTACCCCTTCCTTCATAACTTTCTCCATATGATGCCCCGGGTCCACAATATTTAGCCCCATCATCATCGCATCATGTGCAACATGATAATAAATATCACCTGTTACATAAACATCGGCACCACTCATCTTTGCTTGATGGATAAACTTATTACCGTCTCCCCCAAGCACCGCAACCTTTTTCACAGTGGTAGACAAATCTCCAACTACTCTAACACCCTCAACTTGTAAGGAATCCTTCACGTATTTTGCAAACTGCTCCAATGAAAGCGATTCATTAAGTTCGCCAATTCTTCCTAAGCCGTAAGTTTCTCCTTCATTTTCTAAAGGATATATATCGTATGCGACTTCTTCATATGGATGAGCTTTTATCATAGCTTTAATCACCTTCGATTGAATAGAGGCTGGGAAAATGGTTTCAATTCTAACCTCATTAACATGTTCCAGCTTTCCTTTTTCACCGATATAAGGGTTTGTTCCTTCCAATGGCAAAAACGTCCCCACACCGCTTGTATTAAAGGTGCAATGACTGTAGTTTCCAATAAAGCCAGCTCCCGCTTGTCCAATCGCTTCACGCACACATTCTTCATGGCTTTCTGGGACAAATACGACTAACTTCTTTAATTCCTCAGTATATGTAGGAACTAGAACCTTTGTGTTGGTGAGTTTCAGCTTTTCTGCAAGTAAGTCATTAACACCACCCTTTGCAACATCTAAATTCGTATGAGCAGCATAAATGCTAATATTGTGTTTAATACATTTTTCAACAATTTTACCTTGCGGGCTATCGGTTACAATTTGTTTTAACGGGCGGAAAATAGGGGGGTGGTGCGCTATAATTAAATCCACTTTCTTCTCAATCGCTTCATCCACTACTTCTTCTAAAACATCCAACGCAATCATGACGCGATGAATTGTCTTATTCAATGTCCCAATTTGTAGCCCAATTTTATCTCCTTCCATCGCCATCTTCTTAGGAGAATATTGCTCAAATAATTGAATTATATGTTGTCCATTAGGTGCCTTCCTCATTTTATAACCCCTCCTTGATCAATCTGATGATTGTTTCAACTTCTTCTTTTTTCGCCTTTAACGATTCGTTATC
The DNA here is from genome assembly GCF_022809095.1 of Bacillus kexueae. Taxonomy (GTDB): domain Bacteria; phylum Bacillota; class Bacilli; order Bacillales; family Aeribacillaceae; genus Bacillus_BZ; species Bacillus_BZ kexueae. The sequence goes on along the minus strand of NZ_JALAZE010000002.1, from coordinate 416,249 downwards.
AGATGCTTGTTGGAGTTGATCATAAACATTTTCCCAATGTCTTAATTCATGAGTCCATTTCTTTGCATACACATCATTTTTCTTCTTCATTAAAAACGGTCCCATCAGCATTGCTGTTTCCAGTGATAATCCTTCATACGCTGTGTTTGGATTGCCTTTTTCAGCTACTAGCACCTCGTAAATTTTCCCGTCCTCTTCCAAAATCATCTCGTCAATTAACACCCATTCATTTTCAAAAAGCCATTTTCGAATTTCAATGGCATGGATATTTGGTTGAAGAATCAGTCTTTCAACAGAAGAAAGCTTATCTTTCCCCTCGTCCAAGATGGTCTTAATCAGCGTTCCTCCCATTCCTGCAATCGTAACACAAGTCGCTTCATTTTCTTCTAATACTGATAAACCATTCCCTTTACGCACGTCTATGCTCTCTTGCAAATTTAATCGTTTCACTTGTGCACGAGCAGACTGATACGGACCTTCATTCACTTCTCCTGCAATTGCTCTTTTACACAATCCATTTAAAAGAGCGTATGAAGGTAAGTAGGCATGATCCGATCCGATGTCCGCTAATACAGCTTGTTTCGGAATATAATTAGCTACAGCATGAAGTCGTTTAGATAATTGAATCTCATTCATTTTTTTCACCTATTCTAAGTCTAAGTAGTCTCCAATTTTTATTTTACCTGTTTTTCATTCAAATGAAAAATTGATTCGTTAAAGGCTACAGGTAAAAGAATCAACAGAAAGAAAAAAGTCCCCCGCACGCGGAAGACTTCTATCATCAAAAGCGTTTACATTATTTAAGTTCAGATACCCACTGTGCCATTTCATCTAGCTTTTCATCTGGAACTAGACCACCTGGCATCGCACCTCGGCCATTTTGTAACACGCTTTTAATATCATCTGACGATAAGCGGTCACCAATACCTGTTAACGCAGGACCTACACCGCCTTCATAGTTTTGTCCATGACAGCTTAAACAGCTCTTTTGGTAAATCTCTTCAGGAGTTGCACTTGCAACATCTTCTGTTGTCTCTCCTGCATCTTCACCTTTTGCTAACTCTTCTTGATTGTTAAGCCCGATGAAGGAGAAGGCAAACATTAGTCCAATTCCTAGTACCATGATTAGAAAAAATGGAATAAGCGGATTGCGATTCATCTGTAAACCTCCCTTATGTATAGAGTGCATAATTTGTACAAATAAAAACTTAAACAATGTCTATTTTACTTTAATTTTACAAGAAGGAAAAGTGTTTATGTAATAGAAATGTCGAATTTCACTTTTTTGACAAAAAAACTTCACCACGAACGGATGAAGTTTTTTAATGAGCAAGCGCTCAATCAATTTTATGAACATCCAATTTGACGAGCAATTACAAGACGCTGAATTTCACTAGTTCCTTCACCAATTTCTAATAACTTGGCATCTCTCATGTATCTTTCCACATGATAATCTTTCATATACCCATAACCGCCATGAATTTGAACAGCTTGACTCGTTACTTCCATACACATTTCAGATGCAAACAATTTACACATCGATGCTTCTTTTGTGAATGATTTCCCTTGGTCCTTCATCCAAGCTGCTTTATATACCATATTACGAGCAAGTTCAATTTTCATCGCCATATCAGCTAACTTAAATTGTATCGCCTGAAATTGACTTAACGTCTTTCCGAACTGCTTACGCTCTTTTGCATACTGCAGCGCTTTTTCATAAGCCCCCTGCGCTATCCCAACTGCCATCGCACCTATGCCTATTCTGCCCCCATCTAACGTTTGTAGGAACTGTTTAAATCCTTCTCCCCGGTTTCCTAATAAATGATCTTGCGATACACGAACATTTTCTAAAACGAGCTCAGTCGTGTTCGAAGCGTGTAGCCCCATTTTCTCGTACTGATCTAGCACTGTAAACCCATCTGCATCTGTTGGAACAATAATGGCGCTTATTTCTTTTTCTCCTTTTTCATTCCTTCCTGTAACTGCTGTCAACGCAAGAAATTGAGCGTATGAGGCATTTGTTATAAAACATTTACTCCCATTAATGACAAAGTCATTTCCCTCTTCTATTGCTTCAGTTTCTGTTCCCCCAGCATCCGAACCTGCATTTGGCTCCGTTAGCCCGAAAGCACCTAGGGACTCTCCAGAACAAATTTTCGTTAAATATTTTTGTTTTTGCTCCTCTGTTCCAAACAAGTAAATTGGTGCCCCACCTAATGAAATATGAGCCGAATACGTAATCCCTGTCGAAGCACATACTCGACTTAATTCTTCTACTACGATTGCAAAGCTTATCGTATCACTTCCTCCCCCTCCATACTCTTCAGGGAACGGAAGTCCAAGAATTCCGAGTTCACCTAGCTTCGAAAAAACTTCCTCCGGAAAAGCTTTGGTCCGATCACGCTCTTCAGCGCCAGGCGCCACTTCCCCCTCTGCAAACTCACGCATCATCTTCTTGATCATGCTTTGTTCCTGTGTTAATTCAAAATTCATATTATCCCCCCATTTAACCGTGAATACGCTTACAACTATATTATATATAACAAAAGAACTTTTTCTCAATATTTAAAATTTTTTGTATTTATTTTATGAATTGGATAAAGCAGTATATATTCACAACTTTACTTACTAATTACCCTTGAAACTACCGCAAAAAGTTTTGGAATTATTCTGACAACCGTTTGCAAAAAACATGAAGATTCAGTAAAATAACTGTATACCTAGTGTTCAAAGTTCATGATAACGGTTCCATATTTTACTTGCATCCAAATAATTTAATCCGAAATGCTCGTCTATACAATGGCAAACAAAAAGGACAGACAACTAGGTCTGCCCTTTGAAATTCTATTCTAAAAAGTCTTTTAAACGTTTACTTCTACTCGGATGACGTAATTTACGAAGTGCTTTCGCTTCAATTTGTCGGATTCGCTCACGTGTCACACCGAAAACTTTTCCGACTTCTTCTAATGTGCGTGTACGACCATCATCTAATCCGAAACGCAAGCGCAAAACGTTTTCTTCACGATCAGTTAACGTATCAAGAACGTCTTCTAACTGCTCTTTTAATAGCTCATAAGCAGCGTGTTCAGAAGGCGATGTTGCTTCCTGATCTTCAATGAAGTCGCCAAGATGAGAATCATCTTCTTCACCAATTGGCGTTTCTAATGAAACCGGCTCTTGAGCAATTTTTAAAATTTCTCTTACTTTATCCGGTGTTAAATCCATGTCTTCAGCAATCTCTTCTGGAGATGGTTCACGACCTAAATCTTGAAGCAACTGACGTTGAACACGGATTAGTTTATTGATGGTTTCTACCATATGAACTGGAATACGGATTGTTCTTGCTTGGTCAGCAATCGCACGGGTAATTGCTTGACGAATCCACCATGTTGCATACGTACTAAACTTATATCCTTTGCGGTAATCGAATTTTTCTACCGCCTTCATAAGACCCATATTACCTTCTTGAATTAAATCTAAAAATAACATTCCGCGTCCAACATAGCGTTTCGCAATACTAACAACAAGGCGTAGGTTTGCTTCCGCAAGTCTTCTTTTCGCTTCTTCGTCGCCCTCTTCAATTCGCTTTGCCAATTCAATTTCTTCGTCAGCTGATAATAAATCAACGCGTCCAATTTCTTTTAAATACATTCGAACAGGGTCGTTAATTTTTACACCTGGTGGAACGCTTAAATCATTTAAATCAAATTCTTCATCGTCTTCTTTTGCTAAATCTTGGAGATTTGGATCTTCATCTTCTCCATTTTCACCGACTAGTTCGATACCTTGATCACTTAAATATTCGTAATATTCATCCATTTGGTCTGAATCAACGTCGAAGTTTGACATACGTTCAGCAATTTCTTCGTATGATAACACTCCACGCTTTTTACCCAGCTCGACGATTTGATCTTTTACTTGGTCTAAGGAAACTTCGGCATGGGTTTGTTTTTCAGCCATAGGATCCCCTCCTTCCAGACTCATACAGCAGTACATCTATAAAAAACATTAATTTCCTTTTTTCAATTGGATTAACTCCATAGCTATTTGTGCAGCCTTTACATAATCCTTTTGCCTTTCTGCTTCTCGCCTTTCTGCTTCCTTTTCATTTAGGATGGACATTTCTTTCTGTTTCGACACATGGGTAATATAATCCTTTATTTCCTTTTCATTAAACTCAGAAGAAATATTCATCATGGCAATCTCTGAAACAATTCGGCGAACTTGATCATTTGGGAGCTTACTAAGAAAAAGGCTTATATCAGGCTCATGACCTTCTTCATAAAAGGCATATAAATAAGTTGCAATGGCTTTATGCTCCTCAATATTAAAGTCAACTCCCACTTCATGCAATACTCGTTCTGCTACGTCTTGGTTACGCAACATATGCGCTAATAACATTCGTTCTGCATTGTGGTAAGCAGGAAGCAAAGGACGTTGTTGAACTCGAAATTGAGGTTCACCCTTTACCATTTGCTCATTTGTACGCTTATTGTTTTTCGACAAACGTTTCTTTAATTGCGATTTTAGCGTCTCTTTTGAGATAGAGAATTCTTCAGATAATTGCCCTAAATATAATTCTTGTTCTACCTCGTTCGATAATTGACTGAGTTCAGTCATAATCTCTTCAATATACGCTAATCGCTCGGCCTCATCTTGAAGGTTTTTCCCTTTTCTGTAGTAATTCATTTTAAATGCCATTAACGTGACACTTGCCCCTATTACATCACTTCGAAATTTCTCCTCGCCGAACTGATTGATGTAGTCATCAGGGTCATAACCTTCTGGAAGTTGTGCTACCCTTATCGTCGAACTTGTGTCTTGAAGTACTTTTGCAGCTCGAAAAGTAGCTTCGATACCAGCGTGATCGGAATCATAGCAAATTACTACAGTTTGAGCATTACGACTAATAATTTTCGCTTGTTCATCCGTCAATGACGTTCCCATCGTTGCAATCGAGTGTCGAACACCTGATTTTACAGCCGAAATGACATCAGCAAATCCTTCAAATAAAACAACTTCTTGCTGTTTTCGAATATGTAGCCTTGCTAGGTGAAAGTTATATAATATTTTTCGTTTGTTGAATATGGCTGTTTCAGGACTATTTAAATATTTAGGTTGATCATCCTTTTGTAACACTCTTCCTGAAAAAGCAATCGTTTTGCCTTGATGATTTTTAATCGGAAACATAATTCGGTCACGAAAACGATCAAAATATGTTCCGTCCTCTTTTTGAATTACAATCCCAGCCTTCTCTAAGAGCTCAGGTTTGTAGCCCCGTTTCACGAGGAATTTCGTTATGAAGTCCCAACTTTTCAAGGCATAACCTATTTCAAATGTACGGATAAGCTCCTCCGTAAATCCTCTCTCAAGCAAGTAATTTAACGCTTGCTGTCCTTCCTTTGTATTTAATAACAAATGATGGTAAAATTTCTTTATAAGTTCATTTGCTTCGATCATGCGTTCAGTATCAGAATTCGTTTTGGATGATTCACTATCCAATGTGAGTATTGTATCTGGCAACGAAATGTCTGAACGTTCGGCAAGTCGGGCCACTGCTTCAGTGAAGGTCATTCCTTCTAATTGCATTAAAAAGGAGAACACATTACCGCCAGCACCACATCCGAAGCAATGATAAATTTGCTTTTCTGGAGAAACGGAAAAAGACGGAGTATTTTCTCCATGAAACGGACAAAGTCCAAAATAATTGCGGCCTTGCTTCTTTAGTTGGACATATTCTCCAACCACATCCACGATGTCGGATGATTTTTGAACTTGTTCAACAACTTCGTCGGGAATTCTTTTTCCCATCTAAAACACTCCGTGATTATATATTCTTGAAAGTTTTTTAATCTCCTGCATAATTCGACAAAATTTTTTCTAAGACTTTGGTAAAATGAATTCGATCTTGTTTTGAGAATTTCTTTGGTCCCTTTGTCATGTGACCACTTCGTCGTTCTTTTGCCGAAATATACCGAAGATATAAAGAAGTTTCAATTGAGTCCTCACTGTACAAATTACCCTTCGGTGAAAGGACCGTAACTTGCTTCTTCAACAAGATGCTCGCCAAACCTATATCATGCGTAATGGCAATGTCAGCTGTATTAATATTATTCATGATATATAGGTCGACTGATTCCTTTTCACTGTCCACATATACCCAGCTACCCTGCTGTTTTACAGTAGACATATGAGCGTAGGAAGCTACAAAGTGAACGGGTATATCATAACGTGAAGCTACTAGCAATATTTCTTTTTTTACTGGACATGCATCTGCATCGACAAATATTTTCACCATATTTCTATTTTCTCCATTACTTTGGAGATTCCTTCTTTTGATTCAAGAAAAAAGTGAGAGTGAGCAACCTTTGATTTGTCGAATATTTTTCTTTAAAAAACCTTGACAACTTACAGTAGATAGTTTATTCGTATTTTTTCAAGTCTAAACCTAAAAGTGAATAATTTTATCACAATTTTTTATTATAATACAAACCTTTTCATTTCGCTATTATTTTTTTCTTGAAATATATTTCCAAAGCCCTCGATATTTTTGCTTTACAAACGATAAGAATACTCGACAAAGTCGAGTATCCTTATTGTAGGCGTCACCCTTATTTTTATGAGTTAGCCTCCGTATTCATTTCATTTTTAAATCACTTTTTTCCGACACCATTCATCTCTCGATTCTCTACTTCGACTGAGACATAATATTTTGAATAATATTAGCCGTTTCTTCTACCGCTTTGTTGGACACATCAATAACTTGGCATCCAATTCGATCCACGACCTTCTCAAAGTACTCAATTTCCTCTTTAATTCGATCAATATTGGCATAAAAAGCTTGGTCATTTAATCCTAAAGCTTTCAGTCTTTCTTTTCGAATAAAGTTGAGTTTTTCAGGACTAATCTTTAATCCGATACACTTTTTAGGAGACACTTTAAATAATTCTTCAGGTGGATCGACTTCTGGTACAATTGGGACATTTGCAACTTTAAAACGTTTTAATGCTAAGTATTGGGATAATGGTGTTTTAGATGTACGTGACACACCGACAAGTACTATATCCGCCTTCATTATTCCACGAGGATCTCGCCCATCGTCATATTTCACAGCAAATTCAATCGCTTCTACCTTTTTGAAATAGTCGTCATCTAATTTTCGTACTCGTCCTGGTTCATATTTAGGAGTTATCTCATATGCTGTCTCCATTTTGTCGATGAGTGGACCTATAATATCATGATATACTACACCTTGCGCTTTTGCTTCTTGCAATAAGAATGATCGCAGTTCAGGAACAACAAGCGTAAAGCATATGATTGCATTATCCAATTTAGCTAATTGAACAACTTCTTTAATCGTTTCTTTATCTTCTACGTATGGGATTCGTTTTACTAGTGTATTATTGGCCGCACCATTAAATTGACTAATGGCCGCTTTCACCACTAAATCTGCTGTTTCCCCCACAGAATCTGATACGACGTATAAAATTCGACTACTCAAAGCCACTCCCCCCAAATCCATTAGATAATCTCATCTTCAACAAGCCCTACGAGTATCTTCGTCATATTCGTCTTCGTTACTCTTCCTGTTACTTCATAACCTTCTTCAATTTCTTTTACAACAGGCAAAGCATCGATTTGTTTTTCAATTAAAATTTTTGCCACATCAATAATGAGATCATCTTTTTTACAAACCGTTACATTCGGCATTCTCGTCATAATAATGTGTACAGGAATCGAGGTTAAGTCTTGTTTTCCAATACTTGCCCTTAATAAATCTTTTCTAGATAATATGCCGACTAGTAAAGAGCGATCATCAACGACAATTAACGTTCCAACGTCTTCTAAAAACATTGTACAAATCGCATCATAAACTGAAACGTTTTCATGAACAACAACGGGAATGGATTGAAAATCTTTTACTTGAAGCTTCTTTACTTTATCACTTAATAGTTGAGAACCCGATTTTCCCGTATAGAAATAGCCCACTCGCGGACGAGCTTCTAAATACCCTGCCATTGTTAATATTGCAAGGTCAGGTCTTAATGTCGCGCGAGTTAAATTCAATTGATCAGCGATATGCTCACCTGTTATTGGACCATTATCTTTCACGATTTGCAAAATCTGTTCTTGGCGTTTGTTCAGTTCTATCGTCCTCACCACCTTTAATGAACACAAGTTCAACGTTCAACTCAATCTAATTATGCCATACTATATAAAATTATTATATACTATTTCAACTTGTTGAATAGTGAAAACATTTCATTACAGAGTTTTTTAGCGAAAGGCGGATGCTTCCCGTTGGGACGGTCTTTCTAGTTTCGGATCGAGCTGCTCACCGGAGTCCCAACCTTTTGCTTTAAGTCTTCCATCAATGCATGACAAAAAGACACCATGTACACGAAAATAACCTATAGAAAAGAGTCAAGTGAAAAGAAGGACGATTATCCAATGGATAATCGTCTTTTAATTATTTTACGACAATGCTATTAATATTTGCAAAAGATGTGATAAGACGTGCGAGTTCAACCATTTGAGCTAAACGATTTCGACGAAGATTTTCATCATTTGCCATTACCATAATTCCGTCAAAATATGAGTTAATCACATCTTTTAGTCCTTTCAACAGGTCAAAGGCTTTTTCGAATTCTCCTTTATCAGTGAGCGCTAAATATTGATCTCTTAGTTTTAAATATGCTTGATAAAGGTCTTTTTCTTCCTCTTTCTCAAAGAGTGATTCATTAATTACTGACACTTCACCTTTTTTCGAAATGTTAAGAACGCGCGATAATGCTTCAGCTACTTCTTTAAAGTCGTCTTCATGAAGTTTATCTTTTAATACTTCAGCACGCTCAATATATGCATTGACTTCGTGAATAGAAGAACCAAGAACTGCATCAATAATATCATAACGAATACTAGATTCTTGTAATAAATGTTTCACACGCATTTGGAAGAATGCTTTCCATTCCTCGTATAAATTTTCATGTTTCGTGAATGGCTCAGCAGCCAATTCAAAAAGCTCTTCTAATGTAAAACGCCATTTTTTCGAGATTAATGTTTGTACGACACCACTTGCTTGTCTACGTAACGCGTATGGATCTTGTGATCCTGATGGGATGTTTCCAATAGAGAAGAATCCTGCAATTGTATCTAATTTATCCGCCAAACCTACAACTGCACCTACGACAGACGACGGAGCATTATCTTCCGCGTGACGAGGCATGTAGTGTTCATTAATAGCAATTGCAACGTCTTCACGCTCACCTTTTAATCGTGCATATTTTTCACCCATTATACCTTGTAATTCTGGGAACTCGTACACAAGTTGTGTAACTAAGTCAAATTTCGCAATCGAAGCTGCTCTTTCAATATCTTTTGTTTGTTGTTCAGATAATTGAAGTTTTTCTGCTAGCTTGGCAGAAAGCTTAACGACGCGTTTTACTTTTTCTCCAACCGTTCCTAGTTCTTCATGGAAGACAATTTTATCAAGCTTTTCAATCGCTTTCTCAATAGATAGCTTCTGGTCTTCTTGATAAAAGAAGTTTGCATCCGATAAGCGAGCACGAAGTACTTTTTCGTTACCGCGAGCAACATTCTCTAGATGATCGCGATTTCCGTTTCGAACTGTAACAAAATACGGAAGTAATTGTCCACTTTGATCTTTTACTGGGAAGTAACGCTGATGTTCTCTCATCGTAGTTACAAGTACTTCTTCAGGAAGATTTAAATAGTCTTTTTCGAATGAGCCGAACAGCGCTGTTGGATACTCCACGAGATTCGTTACTTCTTCTAATAAATCTTCATCAACTGGAATGACCCATTGATTCTCTTGTTCTAACTCTTTTAACTGCTCACGAATAAGGTTTTTACGCTTCTTTTCGTCTGCGATTACGTGTTGTTCGAGTAAGACTTCTTCATACATAGATGGTTCAGGAATTGAAGCATTTTCCCCAATAAATCGATGACCAACAGTCACATTATTTGTTCGAATATCTGTGATTTCAAAAGGAATGACTTCATTTCCAAACATAACAACTAACCATTGGATAGGGCGCACATATCGAAGAGAATAGCTTCCCCATTTCATATTTTTCGGGAATGAAAGGCCTTCGATTACCGCTTTTAACTCTCCAATTAAATGTTTCGTTTCTTGCCCTTTTACAAATTTCTCGACAAATGCGTACTCAACACCATTAATTTCTTTAAAGAAGATATCTTCTACAGAAGCTCCTTGTCCTCTTGAAAATCCGATTGCCGCTTTCGTCCAATTACCATCGGCATCAAGAGCAATTTTTTTAGCAGGTCCTTTTGCTTCTTCTTGAATGTCATCTTGTTTCTCATCTACATTTGTCACTAACACTGTTAATCTTCTTGGTGTTGAAAACTTTTGAATTGACTCAAAGGAAAGTTTGTGATCACTTAACCACTGTTCAACCTTTTGCTTTAGTTGCTCACTAGCTTGAGATACAAAGCGCGCAGGCATTTCTTCTAAGCCAATTTCAAGTAGTAAATCACGCTTACTCATGATTGTTCCCCTCCTCCTTTAACATCGGAAAGCCTAAACGTTCTCTTTCCTCATAAAACGTTTTTGCCACTTTACGAGCTAAATTACGAACACGACCAATATATCCCGTTCTTTCCGTTACAGATATTGCCCCTTTTGCATCTAATTGATTGAATGTATGCGAGCATTTAAGAACATAGTCATACGCTGGGTGAACAAGTCCATTGTCCATTTGACGATGAGCTTCCTTCTCATAAATGTTAAATAAGTTAAATAGCATTTCTGTATCTGAAGTTTCAAACGTATATTTAGAATGCTCATATTCAGGCATTAAGAAAATATCTCGGACTGTAAAACCATCCGTCCATACTAAATCAAAGACATTTTCCTTATCTTGGATGTAGGAAGCAAGTCGCTCAATACCGTATGTAATCTCAACGGATACAGGGTTGCATTCCAATCCACCGACTTGTTGGAAATACGTGAATTGTGTAATTTCCATTCCATCTAACCATACTTCCCAACCAAGTCCTGCTGCACCAAGAGTAGGCGCCTCCCAGTTATCTTCTACAAAACGAATATCATGCTTTAAAGGGTCGATCCCCAGCGCTCGTAATGAATCCAAGTAAATTTCTTGAATATTTGTAGGTGATGGCTTCATAATTACTTGAAATTGATGATGTTGATATAATCGGTTAGGATTCTCACCGTAGCGTCCATCTACAGGTCGTCTTGACGGTTCTACATAAGCAACATTCCAAGGCTCCGGTCCTATACTTCTTAAGAACGTGTACGGACTCATTGTCCCCGCACCTTTTTCCACATCATACGCTTGCATTAAAATACATCCATGATCAGACCAGTGCTTTTGCAACGTTAAAATCATATCTTGAATATTCATACTGGACACCTCCATAAAGTTTTCCTATTTTTGCTTTTTCGTGTACAAACATAAAAAACTCTCATCTCTATGCACTCATCTGCATAGGGACGAGAGTAACCCGCGGTTCCACCCTATTTGCTGACAATTGCCAGCCTCTTTTATACTAAATTTGCTCCAGAACGCCCTTCCCTACGGTTCATACCTTAGCTCGCACCATCCTAAGGTCGCTTTTTATGAATATCGTAGGTACTCCTTTCTATCACTGCAATACGTATATATGTAGTTACTTGAATAGTAATGAAAAAAAATGGACTTGTCAACTTTTCTATAAAGAATTCCTTAATTGATCAAGTTGATTTAAAAATCGCTTCGATTTCAATACGATTCCTGAGTATTCTTTATAATACTCATCAATCACCCATTTCAATTCTTTTTTCGTTTCATTTTTTACCGATACTTGCCCGAGTCTTGACAAATCTAAATAATAGAATAGCCGTAATAACTTCACCACATTTTGCGAAATGGATAAGCGATAGGGATCATGTTGAAAACAACGATGACAAATAAACCCATTTTCACGTAAGGAAAAGTGAAATGTTCCTTCTTTCGCTCCACAACTAACACATTCATTTAAATTAGGATATAGCCCCAATACATTCAACATTTTCATTTCAAATATATGAACAAGCACATCCGGGTCAATTCCATCAGCTAAATATTTCAAAGACTGTAAATATAATTCGAATAAAAATGGGTTTCCTTTTTCATTTTCTGTCCCTTTGTCAAGAAGCTCTGTTATATAAGAAGCATACGCCGTTAAGAAAATATCTTCTCGGACAGACCGCATCGATTGTATCGTCTCTCCTTGCTGTAAGCTTCCTAATCCAGAACCTTTTTGAAAAAGAAATGTCCCATAAGTAAAAAGTTGGGTAATAGCCGAGAGCCGACTACTAGGTTTCTTCGCCCCTCTTGCCATTACCCCAACTTTCCCATTTTCACGTGTGAAAATCGTTACGACTTTATTCGTCTCTCCATAATCAGATGTCCGAATGACTATTCCTTCACATTTATATAGCAATCGTGTTCACCATCCATAAGGCTAGCACTACGATACAGGAAAATCAAGTTCAGCTAGTTCATCTTCTTGCGCTTCCGTACCATCCCCATTTTCCTTTTCAAGTTCTTTAAAGAGAAGGTACGTATCAATACTTCCGGTTTGAGTGAATACTTTCCAGGTGAAATCTAACATGATAAACCCACCTTCCTCACTTAAGAGTTAGAAGCCAAATCCCTTACATCATATCTTGACCACTTCGTCTCATTTTCATGTGAAACAGAAATTGTTAATTGAGCTAAATTAATACTCGTCTTCTCTAAAGCCAAAATCTCGTAGTTGCGTGAGTCGATTTCGCCAATCTTTTTGAACCTTTACCCACAGCTCCAAAAACACTCTCGAACCTAATAAATTCTCAATATCAACACGTGCTCGTTGACCAATTTCCTTCAACATTTTTCCTTGTTTACCAATAACAATCCCTTTTTGAGAATCCCTCTCGACAATGATTGTGGCAGCAACATAGACAGCTTCATTATTCTCTCTACGCTCAATGGAATCGATGACCACTGCAACAGAATGTGGGACTTCTTCTCTTGTTAGATGTAACACCTTTTCTCTCACTAACTCAGAAATAATGAAACGCTCTGGATGATCTGTTACTTGATCGCTCGGATAATATTGTGGCCCTTCCGGTAAATAAGATTCGATTTCCTGTAATAAGTTTTCAATATTGTTTCCTTGTAGTGCAGATATAGGAATAATTTCTTTGAAGTTATATTTATCTTTATATTGATCGATAATCCCTAATAAATCGTCTGGATGAACTTGATCAATTTTGTTAATGACCAAAAACACAGGTGTTTTTGTTTCTTTTAATCGTTCAAGGATAAACTCTTCTCCTCGACCGAAGCCCTCCGTCGCATTAACCATAAATAAGATTAAATCGACTTCTTTTAGCGTATTATTCGCAACTTTCATCATAAAGTCGCCAAGCTTATGTTTCGGTTTATGAATACCAGGTGTATCGATAAAAACAATTTGTGAATCATTTGTTGTGTAGACACCTTGTATTTTATTACGTGTTGTTTGTGGCTTATCGCTCATGATAGCAATTTTTTGCCCAATAACACGATTTACAAATGTCGATTTTCCAACATTCGGTCTTCCAATAATTGAAACAAATCCTGACTTAAACTGATTACTCATGTAAATCCTCCGGTGAAAATGCTCCAGGTAATAATTCTTTCACTGTTAGTTCTTGAATATCGTCTTTTAAGTTAGTTAAAATAACTTTCATTTCTGGTGGGCATAGCTCAGAAATAACTTGACGGCATGCGCCACAAGGTGGTACAGGTCGAGCAGTATCTGCCACTACTGCAATGGCATCAAATTGCTTATCTCCTTCAGAAATCGCTTTAAATAGAGCTGTTCGCTCCGCGCAATTACATAAAGAATATGCTGCATTCTCGACATTGCAACCTTTATAAACCTTTCCATCCTTCGTCAATAACGCCGCTCCAACTTTAAACTTCGAATATGGTGCATAAGCCATTTCTCTTGCTGCTTTTGCTTCTAATACTAGTTGTTGTTTATTCATTGACGATTCTCCCTTTCTTTGTTGCTAGCAGCTTCTACTTATTATTTTACATGAAGCCGCTGTATATTTCCATTGTAAATTATCAGAAAATTATAACTATTGAATAGTATAAATTTTAGGTAAAAAAATCATTAGGCCGATAATGACAGAAATAATTGAAAATACGAAAACAGCACCTGCTCCTGCATCTTTCGCTAATTTTGCTAACGGTTTATATTCTTCTGTCACTAAATCCACGACATGTTCAATCGCCGTGTTCATTAACTCTAACGAAAGCATGCCACCTATCAACAAGAATAGAACAATCCACTCAACGTGAGAAAGCTGAAAATAAACTCCCGCTACAATTACGAAAACCGAAGCCACGAGATGAATACGAAAGTTCATTTCACTTTTAGCCGTTGCCAATATTCCATTTAAGGCATAGCGAAAACTCTGCATTAACCGCTTCGTCTTTGACTTATATGGATCGATGGAGGCCATACTTCTCCAAAAGCTCTTTTTGTTTAGTAAACATGACTTTTTCTTCCTCTTCTGTCATATGATCATATCCTAATAGGTGCAAAAAGCCATGAACAGCTAAAAACCCTAATTCACGTTGAAAGGAGTGTCCGTATTCTTCCGCTTGCTCTTGTGCCTTTTCCACGGAAATAATAATATCACCAAGAGTGATTGGTAAATCCTCGCCTTGTATCGCTACTTCGCCTTCTCCCATTTCTTCTAAAGCAAAGGAAATGACATCTGTAGGTTGATCCTTTCCGCGGTATTCTCGGTTAATTTCTTGTATCTGGTCATTGGTTACAATCGTCACCGAAAGCTCTGCACCTTCAGCTACTTTTTCTTCAGAAGCAGCAAATTCAAGCAATTCGGTCAAAAGATGTGTGTCTTCTTCTGTTAATTTTCCAGTCTCATCTACTAAGTCCATATCTAGTCTCAACCTTGATTCACCTTCTTATCTGATATTTCGGGATACTCGATTCTAGAATGGAAAATACCTTTCATGGTTTCACAAAACGATTTAGCCACCAAATCCAACTCTCTTATAGTAATGTCACACTCATCAAATTGTCCGTCTTGTATTCGATCTTTTATAATCGATTGGACAAGCTTTTCAATTTTATCAGGTGTCGGATTTTTAAGTGAACGAACGGCCGCTTCAACGCTATCAGCAATTGAGATGACTGCCACTTCTCTCGTTTGTGGTTTAGGGCCAGGGTATCTAAACTCCTCTTCCAAAACATCATGTTCGCTATTTTCTTTTGCTTTATGATAAAAGAATTTGAGCAAGGAAGTTCCATGATGCTGTTCAGCTATATCAATAAACTCCTTCGGCATTTTAAATTTACGAAGCATTTCTGCTCCCTCAGTTGCGTGTGCGATAATAATGTTTTTACTTAATTGAGCGGATAACTTATCATGTGGATTTTCCATGTTCATTTGATTTTCTATAAAATAATGTGGTCTCTTCGTTTTACCTATGTCGTGATAATAACTACCAACTCGAGCTAATAATCCATTTGCCCCAATTGCTTCACATGCAGACTCTGCTAAATTAGCCACCATGACGCTATGATGATACGTTCCAGGCGCTTCAGTTAGTATTTTCCTTAACAAAGGGTGATTGGGATTTGATAGTTCAATTAATCTCATCGTTGATAAAATGCCAAAACCAGATTCAAAAAATGGCATAAATCCAATCGTTAGCACAGATGACACTACTCCCGAAACAACGGCCATAACGAAATACGATCCAATTTCAAGATTTGTCGTATTGGCATTTTGAATTAAAATGATGGACGTAATCACAAAAACGTTTACAAAAGAAACGAACAAGCCAGCTTGTAAAATCTTCGAACGGACATTATGCTCTCCTAAAAATAACATTGCTGCTAATGAGCCACATAAATAGTATAGTCCAATCACAAAGTTAAAGGTGCTTGTCACACCCTCATTAAATATTAAACTTCCACAAACCGCCAGAAGTAAACTTGTTAAGAATGCAAGCCGATCATTAATTAATAACTTAATTAACATGACACCCATCGACACAGGCACTATGAATCCAATGTAGGTGTAATCCATTTCTTGAAACAAGCTAACAATCTTCATTAAAGCAAGCGTAATACTGAATATAATAGTATACAACAATAGAGACTGTCGCTTTGTAATATAAAATTCCTTCTCTTTTTCAAAATAGTAGGCAAGTAATGATACCATTAATAAAATGAGTAACGCAAGACCTATAAAGGGCTGGAATGTGTATTTGTTATCTAACAAGCCTAATAAGTCCAGTTTTCGATACACTTCACGGTCGATTATTTGCCCTTCTTCTACAATAATTTGTCCCTGCTTTATTTGAACTTCCTGAACTTCTTCTCTAGCTTCCTCGCGCTTTTGTTCAGTCGCTTCTAAATCATATGTATAGTTCGGAATAATGGCGATTTCTCCAATCTTAGCTGCGGCATCCATTAATCCACTTGAAACATTTCCATATGGAAGGTTATCCTTAACATTTTCTCTTGCTTCATCTACCTTCTCAACGGTTATTGGATTATTCATAATTTTATTGACAGCGGTGACTACCGACTCTCTCGCAACCTTTAAATCGGTTTCCTCTGCTGTTAAGAGCGTTGTCAAAACATCCGTCGGAATTTGTTCGTACCCTTGCGTTTTCAACGCGTTTTGTAATTGATTCAATTTCTCTTCATTAGAGATTTCTACTACTTCTTCAGGATTTTCACTATTTTCACTTGCTTTTTTTGAAACTTCGATAATTTGATCAAAAATGGATTCAACCATCGATACACTATTATCAGCAAACTCTACGTTTAGTACATATTGGTCCTCAACACTAGCTGCTGCTTCATCTCTACGCTGTTCAGTCATTTCTTCATCAACAATTGTAGCTGGAGCATATATGGTTTGATCACTTATTGTAAAGAGCTTCACATCAAATGTATCGGGTTTAACATTACTGAAAAGAACGACGAACAGTATAATTGAAAGGACTGGATATAATCCAAAATGCAACGACTGAATTTTTCGAAAACGAATTTTCTTACTCAAATTTTTCCCTCCCCATCACCTTTTTCTCGTTGTGATGGCTCTTTTTTATTCTCATTTGTCCACTCAACTTGTCACCTTTCCCGCGTTCCTTAACGATTGTAAAAAAGGACCCGTATTTAAACGGGCCTTTACTTTACGAAGAAAGGTTTTGGTCATAGGCTTGAATGATTTTGGCAACGAGCGGATGACGGACAACATCTGCTTGCTGTAATTCAACAAACGCAATTCCTTTTATATCTTTTAACGTTTCCTTTGCTACTGCAAGTCCAGATTTAACCCCTTTTGGGAGGTCGACTTGCGAAATATCACCCGTAATAATCATTTTCGACCCGAACCCTAATCGAGTTAAAAACATCTTCATTTGAGCTGGAGTCGTGTTTTGGGCTTCGTCTAAAATAACGAAAGCATCTTCAAGAGTTCGCCCCCTCATATAAGCTAATGGAGCAATTTCGATTGTCCCCCGCTCGATTAATCGAGCGGTATGATCTGCACCTAATACTTCGTGTAACGCATCATATAAAGGACGTAAATACGGGTCGACCTTTTCCTTTAAGTCTCCAGGTAAAAACCCTAAGCTTTCACCCGCTTCAACAGCCGGCCTTGTTAATATAATTTTGTTCACAAACCCGTTTTTTAACGCGTGAACAGCCATGACTACAGCCAAAAAGGTCTTTCCAGTTCCTGCTGGTCCTATCCCAAATACTAAATCTTTTTTCTTGATTTCTTGTATATAAGTTCGCTGTCCGATCGTTTTAACACGAATGGACTTACCCTTAGCTGTTTTCGCAATTTCTTCATCATATAAGTTTTCAAACGAATCAATCGACCCATTTTGCGCCATCCGAACAGCGTATAAAACATCACGTTCCGAAATATGAACTCCTTTTCGAATCACATTTAATAACGCTTGCAATAGCTTATCCACCATTTGAACACGATCAGGCTCTCCTGACACAGATAGCGATTCTCCACGAGTTACTATCCTTACATCTAAATCTTCTTCAATTCGCTTCAAATTCGCGTCGTGTATTCCAAATAATGCTATTGCCTCGTTTGGATTTTGCAATTGTTGTTTAATGGTTACTAAATCTTCTGGCATTCTTCAATCTCCCTGCACGATTGGTTTAGTTTCCACAATATCTTCAATAACTTGGAAAAGTATTTTCATCTTAACTTTACCATTCTCAAAGCTTTGGTGCAAAACTTTTTCTTCTAGTATTTCTTCCTGTTCATCTAACTTTTCTTGTAAATTAGCGGTTGCTAGAGAAATCCCTTGCTCAATTGCTTGTTCCTTCGTGTATGTCCGATTTACTTCTTCTGACTGACGATATGTTTCACGCACGTAATCAACAGGTAGTTCCCAATGAAGAAATTTCAATGTTTTCTCAATTCGTTCTTTCTCAAATTGAGCAAAATCCACTTTTCCAAATCCCCAAATAGGAATGTCCAAACCAAACATACGTAGTTTATATTTAGATTTATGTTCACCGGTTAGCACTTCAAATTTCGTTTTCATTGGAATTTCTACCGTCGTAACATACCATGTTTCACCGTATATTTCTCCCTTTGCACCAACTAATTGTTCATTCTCTTCAGTACCAATTATCCCTGAAACGAGAATTTGCCCCTTTTTAACGTGTTCATGAATCCCAACCATCGGTAATCCTTTTTCCACAAACATTTTCGATATTACCGCATCTTTCGTTGCCACAATGTGTTGTGGTTGAACATATTCTTGGTCCTCTGGTTGTTTTTTCTCAACCACTTTAATATGGTAGGTTGTCCCGTTTACGTCCACACCAATCCACGTAACCTCATTTAACTCCTCTAGCACTTTTTTCTGAATCTCATCAGGTTCAGGTAGGAAAAACTGAAATGCACCCGTTTTGATTCCTATCTTTTTCAATTCTTTTTCTAACAAATGTTCTGTTTTGGGTTCAGCTCCTTCTATATCAATCCCCCAAACCATATTGGAAAGAAGAAACGTTATAATAAAAAAAGAGAATATTCCACCAATAAACCCAATATTCCGTTTTGACCGCTTCACCCAAAAGGGAAGTCCCATTCGTTTTGAAAAATGACATGAGCATTCATTTCGTCGAACAACGATGCGAAGTGCCTGTACATCTTGAAGGCGCATCGTAAATAAAACGGCATTATCCTGTCTTCTTCGGACATTCCAAATTGAAATGTCCTCTCGAATACAGTCATTTAAAAACCGTTCAACACCTTTTCCTTCTATCACCACTTGCACTGTTCCAGTAAAGAAATACATCCATATATTTTTCAACTATATTCCCTCCCATTACTGATCGATGAACATCACTTTCTCAATCTCACCCTCGAGTAAAATTTCTTCTGGAAGAATGGTCTTAATGACAAAGTGACTCCCTTTAATTAGTAGTTGCCCTTGCTTTAATAACAATCGAACTTCCTGATCTGTAAACGTTAATAGTCCTTTATGATTTTCTATGTAAATATGCAACTGTCCAATCATCGTAATTCGGGGTAAATCCATCATGACATCAGGAGGAACTTCTAACGATCTTGTCATCCATTTTGTAACTCGTTGTCGCCATTTACTCACCATAAAAAGAACCCCCTTTCATCTCATATTTATGAGAAGAATGGGGGTTCTAAAACCATTATTTTAATTTCGTTTTGAAGGGTGGTAAGGACGCTTTGACCTCGGCTCTCTTAAAATTTCACTCCAAACAATCCCTTGGACTGGAGAACGAAGATCAAGCTTTGTCTTTTTCGTTTTACTTCTTTCGCTCTGTTTAGTAATTCTGATTGGTTGTTTTTGCGGAACAAGACGCTCACTGGAATTTTGACGGTTTTTCAGCTCTTCATACCGCTTTTCAATTTCGGACTTAATATTTGTTTGCTCCGCCACTTGCTTTGTGACCTGCACTTCCTTTGGTACCTCTTGCTTTTTGACTTGAGGTTTTGACCTTCTTACTTCTTGTTCTTCGCTCTTTTTCTTCCCTCCAAACAAAGAGGAGAGCATCCAAATAAGGAGCGCTATAATGAGCGGGTTCTCAAATAGTATATCGATTATATTCATCGTTCCATCTCCTTAGCGAAGTAGAACTTACTCTTCATCTTCCTGTTCCTTCGTCAGCTTTCCAATTGAATCACGCATTTCAGTATCTGCACTAATGTTTTTTATGTTCATATAGTCCATTACACCAATATTACCTGAACGTAGTGCCTCGGCCATCGCTAATGGTACTTGAGCCTCAGCTTCCACTACTTTCGCTCTCATTTCCTCAACTTTTGCACGCATCTCTTGTTCTTTGGCAACAGCCATTGCTCGACGTTCTTCCGCCTTCGCTTGTGCAATATTTTTATCCGCTTCTGCTTGATCCGTTTGAAGAATGGCTCCAATATTCTTACCGATATCAACATCTGCAATATCAATAGATAAGATTTCAAAAGCCGTTCCAGAATCTAGCCCTTTTCCTAAAACAGTTTGAGAAATTAAATCTGGATTTTCCAATACTTTTTTATGGTTACTAGAGGAACCAATCGTACTAACGATTCCTTCCCCAACACGGGCAATAATTGTGTCTTCACCAGCACCACCGACAAGTCGGTCAATGTTAGCACGAACCGTAATTCTTGCTTTTGCTTTGACTTCAATACCATCCATGGCTACACCGGCGATAAAAGGAGTTTCAATCACTTTTGGATTGACACTCATTTGAACAGCTTCTAACACATCGCGTCCTGCGAGGTCGATCGCAGCACAACGTTCAAATGATAGTTCAATGTTTGCTCGTTCTGCTGCAATTAAAGCATTAACAACGCGATCTACATTACCACCTGCTAAATAGTGGCTCTCAAGTTGATTTGTCGTTACATCTAATCCCGCTTTATGAGCTTTAATTAATGGATTAATTACACGACTAGGAATAACTCGACGAAGCCTCATTCCAATAAGCGTGAAGATGCTGATACGAACACCAGCAGCAAGGGCTGAAATCCATAGCATTACCGGGACGAAAGTAAATAATACGGCCAATAATATAAAACCAATAGCAATTAAACCTAGTAATAAAAATGTTGACGGGTCCATACTTTACCTCCTAATCTAATACTTCTCTTACAATAATTTTGGAACCTTCTGTTTTCATAACTTTAACTCTCTTACCTTTTTCAATATAACTTCCTTCTGTTACAACATCAAGCCGTTCGTCGTCAAAAAGGGCTGTTCCTGATGGACGTAAAGTTGTGATGGCGATTCCGACCTTCCCAATGAGGTCGACTCTCGTTTCATTTGATACATACCCTTTTTCCGTTGTTGTTCGATCACTTAAAATAATTTTCCGGAAAAATTTCATACGTTTACCAAACACCTTCGTCATTAAAATTAAAACGGTAATGGCGACAATTACAGCAATAATTAAAGAAATGGCCATTTGAAAAATATTACCAGAAGCTAAAAATAAGCTAACAATTATAGAAATCGCTCCAATTAACCCAGCGATACCACCTGGTAAAAAGAATTCTGCAATGATTAACAAAATTCCTCCTATGAATAAAATAAACGACTCCATTCCAGCTAGCCCTGCAACTTGATGCCCGTAAAAGAATAAAAGTAACGATGACAGTCCCATAAGCCCTGGTATACCAAAACCTGGACTATACAATTCTAACACAAGTCCGATGCTCCCGATGGAGAGCAAGATTGGTACTACGACAGGATGGGTTAAGAAACGAGCAATTTTTTCTGCAATAGTTACATCCGATTGCATAACGGAAGCGTTCTGAATATCCAACTCAGACAATAACTCATTGACAGACGTTACGATACCTTTAGCATATCCCACTTCAACCGCTTTATTGGCTGTTAATGTCAACAATTCCCCTTTTGGCGCTCCTACTTCTTTTAAATCAATAGAATCATCGACCATTGCTTCAGCGTAAATCGGGTTTAGTTGATGGGCTTCTGCTGCGTTAATCATTTCCGCTTTCCAAAACGAAACTGCTTTTTTATCCGCCGTATTTCCTTCTAAATCAATAATCGCGGCTGCTCCCATCGTTCCACTAGGATGAAAATAAATCTCGTCAGTGTTTAAAGCCATGTAAGCACCCGCTGAGATTGCTCGCTTATTAACGAATGCAACGGTCTTAATATTTGTGCCATTTAATGTCTTCGCAATATTAACTGCCGCCTCAACGTCTCCACCCGGTGTATCAAGCTCAAGGATAATGATATTCGCTCCCTCTTCTTCTGCTTCTTTTACGGATCTTTCAATGTAAGCAGCCAACCCTTTTTCGACTGTATCTTCTACAGATATCACATATACTTTATCTGACTGAGCTTCTGAAGTAGAAGAATTCCCTAACATGAGATAACTAAATATTAAAAGGATAATACTCAAAAAGCTTGCTAACTTAATGAAAGGGCGCATATCTTCTCCCCTCCTTTCATGTTCACCTTCCTTATGTATTACGTTTCCATCGTTAATAGGTTTCACTTTTTTAATCATATGTATGATGAGTTCTACAGGAATTTTCTAAAAATAATAAGTGATTGTTGAGTGGGTGTTTGAAATAGACATGCCAACAACTGTGAAATGCATTTTGAGCTGGAACTTCCATGACCTCTTACAATCAAATTAGATTGCTGATTCAGGTCATTCCATATTACAAGCTGCCAGACAATAAACAAAAGACACCTTATCAAGGTGCCTATTGTTCTATATTATGATAATTGTTGCAGTACAATTTTATTCACAAGCGATCCATCTGCCTTACCTTTAACTTTAGGCATAATGGCACCCATTACTTTACCCATATCTGCTTTCGAAGATGCATTCACTTCAGCAATTGTTTCTTGAACAATTTGAAGAAGCTCTTCTTCCGAAAGCTGTTCAGGCATGTAATGATTTAAAATGTCGATTTCAGATTGAATTTTTTCAACTAAATCTGAGCGACCTGCATTGCTAAATTCCTGGAGGGAGTCTTTGCGTTGCTTAAGTTCACGAGAAAGAACGGTTAGTTCCTCTTCATCGGTCAACTCACTTTTTCCAAGCTTAATACCCTCATTTTGTAATGAGGCTTTCACCATACGGATTACAGTAAGTCGATCCTTTTCTTTATTTTTCATCGCTTGTTTCATGTCTTGGTTTAAACGCTCAAGAAGACTCATACGAACACCCTCTTTTAGTATTTGCGTTTTCTAGCAGCTTCAGACTTCTTCTTACGTTTAACGCTAGGCTTTTCATAGAACTCGCGTTTTCTTACTTCTTGCAAAGTACCAGTTTTAGATACTTGGCGTCTGAAGCGACGAAGAGCATCTTCAAGCGATTCGTTTTTACGAACTACTGTTTTAGACATCCTATTTCCCTCCCTCCGAACGAAACCAATCAACATTTATGTTCCTTAAAGAAACATGTACTAACATAGTATAATATAATCATTAATTTTGGTCAACGTAAATCCTCTTTAGATTTACGTTTTTCTATCGGATGCTTTTTCAGCTTATTAATAATCACTCGTTGAAGTTTCACCTTTAACGATAGCTACGCCAGAGCTTGCACCGATACGAGTAGCACCAGCTTCTACCATCGCTTCGGCACCTTTACGATCACGTACTCCACCTGATGCTTTCACACCGATTTCAGGTCCTACTGTCTTTCTCATTAATTGAATGTCTTCTACAGTTGCTCCACCTGTTGAGAATCCTGTAGATGTTTTTACATAGTCTGCGCCAGCTTTAACTGAAAGCTCACAAGCTTTCACTTTCTCTTCTTCTGTTAACAGACATGTTTCAATAATAACCTTTGTTAACGCTTTCCCTTTTGCCGCATCAACAACAGCACGGATATCTCTTTCCACTAATTCATAGTCTTTATCCTTTAATGCACCGATGTTGATTACCATATCAACTTCAGTAGCACCATTTTCAATCGCATTTGTTGTTTCAAACGCTTTCGTTTCTGGTGTGTTTGCTCCAAGAGGAAAACCAATTACAGTACATACTTTTACTTCAGTTCCTTTTAATGCTTCTGCGGCAGTCTTAACCCAAGTTGGATTCACACAAACAGATGCGAAGGAATACTCTTTCGCTTCTTCACAAAGAGTTAAAATTTGTTGTTTTGTTAGTTCAGGTTTTAGAGCTGTATGATCAATCATGTTTGCAATGTTTGCCATACATGTAATTCTCCCTTCTATATCTTCAGTTGTACGTACCTCTCAATTCTACCATTCTTAATGAAAAATTACGAGTAGTTGAATAAAGAAATTTAACAATTTTTTTGGTCGAGCTTATTATCATTCTGGTTCAGTTTACAAAATGTGGCTATGTATTTCATTCAACTATATAAGTACGAGAGATTTGTTTTAATTTTCCTGTTTTTAAAATCCCCTTACACATCACTTTTATGTAAGGTGGTTTTTGTATATATTGTTCTTTTTACAACCATTTTAGAATGAATACATTGCATTTTCTCTTGGAGGAAGTCGAGCCTCTTCATCACACAGTAGTCAAGCCGCTCCATAATATTGAGTAAAAATAACGTCAATCTATGTACTAAAACTAACAAAATTTTAAAAAAGTCTCTTATGTAAAATATTTCTTTAACTAACAGGAATTTCATAGTAAAATGATAAGAAATCTTGTCTTTATACTTTCGTGAGGTGGTGCATGTGTACGTATTTCGAGCATCGATCCTCTTTATAACGATGAGCCTCCTCTTTCTCGTTATGACATTCTCTTTACCTTACCCTTCGCTCATGTGGTATATTTTCACATCCAAAATGGTTGTGTTCCACCTTTTAGGAATTTATTCTTCTCTCAAATGTTTATAAGAATAAAATTCCAGGAAGCAGCTGGACATTGTTTCCGCCTAACATACTAAATATTCTAAAAGTTACCTTGCTTCTAAACTTTTCTGGAAACTAGAAAATCTCCTAGTTATTAAAAACTTATTAGTGCAAAAGTGAAAAAGCAGGCGATAAGAAACAATACTCTCTTTCTTATCACCTGCTTTTCATCATTTATACTCTTTTAAGAGGTAAGTTTTACCGTTTGTTCGGATGATTCATCTTCCATAACACGGACAAATTGCCCCTCATTATATGGATAGCCAGCTTTAGTGATTTTGACCTTCACGATTTTACCGACCATCTCTTCTGTTGCTGGAAAGACAACTTTTAAGTAGTTATCCGTATATCCTTCATACAATCCACTATCTGGATTTTCCTTAAATTTTTCTTCTGGAATAACTTCAAGCACTTCTCCTTCGTATTGAGAAGCATACTCTTTTGCTAATTGATCACTTAATGCAATTAAACGATGAACACGTTCATTTTTCACTTCTTCGTCCACTTGATTCTCCATTCTCGCTGCAGGTGTACCTGTACGTTTCGAATATGGGAATACGTGCAACTCCGAAAAACCATGTTCTTTAATGAAATTATACGTTTCCATAAACTCTTCTTCTGTTTCGCCTGGGAACCCAACGATTACATCCGACGTAATTGCTAATCCAGGCAAAGCTTCACGAAGACGATTTAAACGTTCACCGAAAAACTCCATCGTATATTTTCTTCTCATACGTTTTAAAACAGAGTTCGACCCAGATTGAAGAGGAATGTGTAAATGACGAACGATTTTATCTGAACGATCCAGTACTTCAATGACTTCATCCGTAATTTGACTAGCTTCAATAGAAGAGATACGGATACGTTTTAACCCTTTCACTTTTTCATCCAAGTCAGAAAGTAACATGGCGAAGTTATAATCTTTCATGTCTTCCCCATATCCCCCTGTATGAATCCCGGTTAAAACAATCTCTTTATAACCAGCATCCACTAAACTCTGTGCTTGCTTAATGACTTCCTCAGGATTACGGGAACGCATAAGTCCTCGAGCCCACGGGATAATACAAAACGTGCAGAAGTTATTACAACCTTCCTGAATTTTAAGCGATGCACGCGTTCGATCCGTAAAAGTAGGCACATCTAACTCTTCGAATACTTTCGCTTTCATGATGTTTGAAACACCGTTAATAGGTTGACGTTCGCGCTTATATTGTTCAATATAATCAAGCATTTTGTGACGATCTTGAGTTCCGACTACAATATCAACACCTGGAATCGCCATGATTTCAGCTGGAGACGTTTGTGCATAACATCCCGTTACACAAATCACTCCATCCGGATTTTTTCGAATGGCACGACGAATCACTTGACGACTTTTTTTATCTCCAGTGTTCGTAACTGTACACGTGTTGATAACATATACATCAGCCGTACTATCGAATTCAGTCCGCTCATAACCGTTTTCTTTAAATAATTGCCAAATGGCTTCCGTTTCGTAATGGTTTACTTTACATCCTAATGTATGAAAAGCAACAGTTGGCATTTCTATCACCTCATTAGTTCAAAATGGTAAGATATAGCGGAAAGAAAATATAAAGGGGCCGTTTCCGCACGTAAGATTCTCGGTCCTAAACCACATATTACAAAACCAGCTTCGATTAGCTGTCCGATTTCTTTATCTGTAAGGCCACCTTCTGGTCCAAATAAGGCAAAGACTTTTCCTCCAGAAGATAGTTGATTGAATGATTGATGCAGTTGACTTACTTCCCCATCCTTTGCCACTTCTTCGTAGGCAACGACTTTCACGTCCGCTTCCTCTGCAAGTTGAATGATCTCTTGTAAGGATTTAGGGGATTCAACGTTCGGAATTTTGCTGCGATGTGATTGTTCAGCAGCTTCTTTCGCAATCTTTCCCCAACGTTCAACTTTCTTTGCGGCTTTCTTTTGATCTAGTTTTACAACTGAACGAGCCGCATTAAAAGGGATAAACGTGGAAGCCCCAAGCTCGGTTCCCTTTTGAATAATCCATTCTAGCTTATCCCCTTTCGGCAACCCGCTCACAATGACCACCTCTACAGGTAGTTCATTGGATTGTTCAATCCACTCAATTATTTCACATTCTACATTTTCATTTGTGATCTGCACAATTTTACATTTGGCTTGAAACCCATCGTTAAAACAGCAAATGATCACATCATTTGCTTTCATACGCATGACACGGGAGATGTGATGGACATCATCTCCCGTGATGAAAAAACGTTCATTAAGACCCTTCTTTGTTGATTCAATAAAATATCGCTGCATTGATCATCCCTCTTGTTTACGAGCAATATACGCTACCCAATCTTCCATTACAAGCGTTTCTTCAATGATAAATCCTGCTTCAATTAATGCATTACGCACTTCATCTTTTTTATTTTTAATTATCCCAGATGTAATAAAATATCCACCTGGTTTTACGATGTTTGCTGCTTCGTGATGGAATCGTAAAATAATTTCCGCCAAAATGTTGGCTACAACAAGGTCAACAGGCCCTGTCATATCATCTAGAAGATTGTTTTGCTTTACTTCAACCTTTTCATGCACTTTGTTCAATTTAACATTTAAACGTGCACTCTCTACTGCAACAGGATCTAAATCGAGCGCAGTTACTTGTTTGGCACCTAGCATAGCAGCCGCTACACTTAATACACCTGACCCTGTTCCGACATCTATGATGGTATCTCTTTGTTGAACCGTCCGTTCAAGAGCTTGGATACATAAGACAGTTGTCGGGTGTGTGCCAGTTCCAAAGGCCATCCCTGGGTCTAATTCAATTATTAGTTCGTCCGTACTCACCGGTTCATATTCTTCCCATGTTGGAACAATCGTAAACTTTTCAGATATTTTAACAGGGTGGTAGTATTTCTTCCATGCAGTTGCCCATTCCTCTTCATTGACTTCACTAATCGTAATTTGATTTAATCCTAAGTCAATGTCATAGATGAGCAAGTTATTAATAGCTTCCTTTATCCCTTCTACCGTTTCCCCTAAAAAACTATTGATTGGCAAATACGCCTTCATGATGACCCCTTCAGTAGGATAATCATTTGGGTTTAAATCGTAAATTTCACCGTATATGGAATCTCGCTCTTTAACTAATTCATACGGATCTTCAATGACAACACCACTTGCTCCTGCTTCATGTAAAATATTTGAAATGGGTTCTACAGCTTCTTGTGTTGTATGGATGCTAATTTCTGACCATTTCATGTTTCACCAAGCTCCAATCTCGTTTTATTCTCCTTTAAAGGCTCTTTTTACTTTTGCAAAAAAGCTTTCCTCTTGTTCACTCGGACGGTTTTCCGTAATATCAGCAAACTCTTTTAATAGCTCTTTTTGCTTTTCCGTTAAGTTTGTTGGCGTTACGACTCGTACGACAACATGTTGGTCACCTTGACCGTATCCACGAACGTTTGGAACACCTTTTCCACGGAGTCTAAATTTCACACCTGTTTGTGTTCCTGCCGGTATTTTTAATTTAACTTTTCCATGTAAAGTAGGAACTTCTATTTCATCTCCTAATGCGGCTTGAGCAAACGTTAGCGGCATTTCACAATAGATATCATCTCCGTTACGTTCAAAGAATTCATGATCACGCACATGGAAGACAACATACAAATCGCCTGATGGCCCGCCATTTACTCCCGGCTCACCTTGACCCGCTACGCGTAGCTGTTGTCCGTCATCAACACCTGCTGGAATTTTAACAGAAATCTTCTTGCGCTTTTTAACCTTTCCAGCGCCACCACATGTTGAACATTTTGATTTAATCATCTTTCCTGTTCCGCTACATTGGTGACAAACACGTCGGTTAACAATTCGGCCAAACGGTGTGTTTTGTTCTGTGTTGACTTGACCAGAACCACCACATGTTGAACACGTTTCAGGTGTTGTTCCAGGTTTTGCTCCCGAACCATTACAAGTATCACAAGACTCTTCACGAGGAATTTCAATTGTTGTCTCTTTTCCAAATACCGCTTCTTCAAAAGACAGCGTCATTGTATATTGTAAATCAGCTCCAGCTCTAGGGGCATTGGGGTCTCTTCTTCGACCACCACCGCCAAAAATTGAGCTAAATATATCTTCAAAACCAAACCCTCCAAAATCGGCGCCATCAAATCCACCAAACCCTTGATTCGGCCCGGCATGACCAAATTGATCATATTGCGCACGCTTTTGGTCGTCACTTAATACTTCGTAGGCTTCCTTTACTTCTTTAAACTTTTCCGGTGCATCCGCGTCTTTATTAATATCAGGGTGATATTTTTTAGAGAGCTTTCGATACGCTTTTTTAATTTCATCTTTTGTTGCGCTCTTACTAACCCCAAGTACTTCATAGTAATCACGCTTACTCATGCATTTCACACTCCCGATTTTCTCACATAAACTAAATTCTATCATTGCTCGAAATTCGAGGCAACCATTATTCACTTCAAGGAGAAAAGGTAAATTTTTTCGCTCAAGTCGAGCTCTTTCTATCCATTAGCTAAAAAAGTCAAAGCCAAGACACGCCTGACTTTGACTTTTTCCTTTATTGCTCTTTAATTACTTGTTGTCTTCGTTTACTTCTGTAAACTCAGCATCAACAACATTGTCGTCTTTCTTTGTTGCATCCGCTTCTTGACCTTGCTGCGCTTGAGCTTGTTTTGCAGCTTCTTCGTATAACTTCATAGAGAGTTGTTGTACGATTTCTTGAAGCTCATCTTTTTTCGCCTTCATTTGCTCAAGGTCATTTTTCTCAATGGCATCTTTCAACGCGTCTTTTGCGTCGTTTGCTTTTTTCACTTCCGCTTCATCTACTTTACCTTCAAGCTCTTTTAACGTTTTTTCAGTAGTGAAGACAAGCTGGTCCGCTTCGTTTCGAAGTTCTACTTCTTCCTTGCGCTTTTTATCCGCTTCTTCATTTTCTTCTGCCTCTTTGATCATACGATCAATTTCTTCATCAGATAATCCAGAAGAAGATTTAATTGTAATGTTTTGTTCTTTACCTGTACCTAAATCTTTTGCACTTACATTAACGATACCGTTTTTGTCAATATCGAATGTTACTTCGATTTGCGGTACGCCACGAGGTGCTGGTGGGATGTCCGTTAATTGGAAACGACCTAATGTTTTGTTGTCAGCCGCCATCGGACGCTCACCTTGTAAAACATGAATATCTACTGCAGTTTGATTGTCTGCAGCTGTTGAGAACACTTGAGACTTGGAAGTAGGGATTGTTGTATTACGTTCGATTAATTTCGTAAATACACCACCCATTGTTTCAATTCCAAGAGATAAAGGCGTTACGTCTAATAATACAACGTCTTTTACATCTCCTGTGATAACTCCACCTTGAATCGCTGCACCCATGGCTACAACTTCATCAGGGTTTACTCCTTTGTGTGGCTCTTTACCAATTTCTTTTTTGATTGCTTCTTGAACAGCTGGAATACGAGTTGAACCACCTACAAGAATCACTTTATCAATTTCGTTTTTGCCTAAGCCAGCGTCTTGTAGCGCTTGACGAACAGGTCCCATTGTTCTCTCTACTAAATGAGCTGATAGCTCTTCAAATTTCGCACGAGATAATGTCATTTCTAAATGAAGTGGTCCCGCTTCACCTGCTGTAATGAACGGTAAAGAAATTTGAGTAGATGTCACACCTGATAAATCTTTTTTCGCTTTTTCCGCTGCGTCTTTTAAGCGTTGTAGCGCCATTTTATCTTGCGCTAAGTCGATTCCGTTCTCTTTTTTGAATTCCGCAACTAAGTGGTCGATAATCACTTGGTCGAAATCATCTCCACCTAAACGATTATCACCAGCAGTTGAACGTACTTCAAATACACCGTCACCTAACTCAAGAATGGATACGTCAAATGTACCTCCACCTAAGTCATAAACGAGAATCGTTTGATCTTCTTCCATTTTGTCCAATCCATATGCAAGGGCAGCCGCTGTAGGCTCGTTAATAATACGTTCTACTTCTAATCCAGCGATTTTTCCAGCGTCTTTTGTTGCTTGGCGCTCTGCATCATTGAAATAAGCAGGAACCGTAATAACTGCTTTTTCCACTTTTTCACCTAAATAATCTTCAGCGTAAGACTTTAAGTATTGAAGTGTGATCGCTGAAATTTCTTGCGGTGTATATTCTTTACCTTCTACTTCTACTTTGTAATCCGTTCCCATATGACGCTTGATAGAGATGATCGTATTCGGGTTTGTAATTGCTTGGCGCTTCGCTACCTCCCCTACTTGACGCTCACCATTTTTAAATGCGACAACAGAAGGTGTAGTACGGTTTCCTTCAGGGTTTGGAATTACTTTCGGCTCTCCACCTTCTAGTACCGCCACACATGAGTTCGTTGTACCTAAGTCGATACCGATAATTTTGCCCATGTTTATAACCTCCTAAGACTTTTTATATGTATTATTGG
Source organism: Bacillus kexueae (assembly GCF_022809095.1). GTDB lineage: Bacteria > Bacillota > Bacilli > Bacillales > Aeribacillaceae > Bacillus_BZ > Bacillus_BZ kexueae. Next base: position 384,845 of record NZ_JALAZE010000002.1, on the reverse strand, counting down.
CTTACTTTGACCATAGTTGGTCGAATAACTCGATCTTTTAATTTATAGCCCTTTTGCAGTTCTTCGACAACCATATTTGAATCGTATTGGTCATCTTCCACCTGCATAACAGCTTGATGGACAGTTGGGTCGAACTCTTTACCTACTGCTTCAATCGGCTGTAATCCTTCAGCTTCTAACGCTTGTAAAAGTTGACGATAGACCATATCCATCCCTTGGAGCAATGACTTGGTTTGGTCATCCTCTGCCTTTATTTGTAACGCTCTTTCAAAATTATCAAGAGCTGGTAATAAGTCAGTAATTAAATTTTGAGCACGATATTTTTGAGCTGCCTCTTGGTCTAAACGCACACGTCTGCGATAGTTCTCAAAATCAGCTTGAGCGCGCAAATATTTATTTTCTGCCTCGCTTAATTTCGCTTCTAGCTCGTTGATTTTCTCATTCGCTAACGTCAAATCGTCTTTTTCCTTTTCGACAGCTTCTTGATTTTCAAGTTGCTCAGCTTCTGTTTCACTAACAACCTCTTGCTCTACTGGTTGCTCTTCTGTTGTTTGCATTTTCTCCTCCATCTCTTTCACCTCCCTTAAAGTCACGATTACCCCCATGTAAAAGGATGGAGGTCTCTCCACCCTTCAATATGGACATAATCCTCATTCATGATACAAGTTTGTAAGCACTTGTGACAAGTCATTTGTAAAATATTGCAACAACCCAATTACACGGGAATACTCCATGCGCTTAGGTCCTAAAACAGCAATGGTACCAAGCTGCTTCTCTCCAACGGAATACGTTGCAGTAATTAGGCTACAGTTTTCAAGTGCTGAATTCTCATTTTCGGTTCCAATCTTGACCGCAATACCTGCTTCATTCGATTTTAACAAACGATAGATTTCTCGCTCTTCCTCAATCATGTTCAGCAAATCTCTTACTTTTTGAATGTCATGGAATTCAGGTTGAATTAACATATTCGTCTTTCCGCCAAAAAATAATTTTTCTTGACTTCCATCAGATAGCGTTTCTGTAAACATTTTAATAAACGTATCGTAATGACGAATATGCTGTTGGAGAATCAAGGCAACTTCTTTGTATATTTTATCTCTCAATTCACTTAAAGGAACTCCAACAAGACGTTCATTTAAAATGTTGACGATTTTTTCAATATCATCTTGCTTTATATTCGTCGGAAATACGATCGGCTTGTTCTCTACGTATCCTTTATCCGTGACAATAATCGCAATAGCTGAGCTCTCATTTAACGGAATAATTTGCAAATGCTTCAAACGATTTTCCGAAACTTTCGGCCCAAGCGCAATCGTAGTGTAACTTGTTAAATCAGACAAAATTTGAGCTGATTTTTGAACTAACTTCTCCAACTCATAAATTCGTTCCGCAAAAACGGACTTCAGTTGAACAATCTCACTTTTGGATATCTTTTGCGGCGATAACAAATGATCGACGTAATAACGGTATCCTTTTTCAGATGGGACCCTCCCAGAGGAAGTATGTGTTTTCTCAATAAACCCCAATTCTTCCAGGTCCGCCATTTCATTTCGGATCGTAGCCGAACTAAACGAAATCGATTCCTTTTTAGACAACGCCCGTGAACCAACAGGTTGAGCAGACTGAATAAAATCATCGATTATCACTTGAAGTATTAATAACTGGCGATCCGTAAGCATCTCTCATCACCTCTGTTAGCACTCCTCATTACCGAGTGCTAATTCTATGAATAAGGTAACAAAACTAATGGCAAATGTCAATTACTCTGCATTAGAAAGAAAGGATTGGAACACTTCATTTCCAAGGAGTTTTCCTTGGTGTGTTAAGGTGAAAACCCCATCCTTTTCTTGTAACAATCCGTTATTTATTTGTTGATTCAGTTGATTACCGAACACATCATAAATGGATATACCAAATTTTTCTTGAAATCTCATTGAAGACACTCCACTTGCCAAGCGAAGTCCTAAAAAGAGCTCTTCTTCCATCTTTTCGACGACCGTCACTTCATGTTCATCTAAATAAGGGTGACCTTCGTTATTCATTAATGACATATATTTTTTGAGCACACCTGCATTTACTCGACGAACTCCATGAACGTAACTATGAGCACCTGCTCCAAATCCATAATATTCATCATTTTTCCAATAGGTAATGTTATGCTGACTCTCGAATCCTTTTTTAGCAAAATTACTAATTTCATATTGATGAAATCCATGCTTCTCCATTTCATCCATAAGCGTTTCATACATGAGCGCCTCTTCTTCTTGTGGTGGTAAGGAGAGCTTTCCCTTTCGCCAAAGGTTGTAAAACACCGTTTTCGGTTCTACAAGCAAAGAGTAGCTTGAATAATGCGTCAACCCGAGGGTAAACGCAGTTTGTAATGTCTTTTGAAAATCAACTATCGATTGCTTCGGTAACGCGTACATTAAATCGATGCTAATGTTTTGAAACCCAACTTTTTTTGCACGCTCTATCCCTTTAAAAACTACGTCATTCGTATGAGTCCGCCCTATTCCTTTTAATAACTCTTCTTGAAAAGTTTGAACACCAATACTTAAACGGTTTACACCGTATTGAAATAAGACAGCTAATTTCTCTCGACTCAACTGTTCTGGATTTGCTTCAACAGAAAATTCAACGACATCATCCATTGGAATATGACGATGAATCATCAAGAACAACTGTTCAAGTTGTTCTACCGAAAGGGCGGTTGGCGTTCCACCCCCAATAAAGATGGTATGAACACTGTTTGTCGGAAACCTCTCCATTGTATTTTTCATTTCTGCTTCTAACGCGCTTAAATATTCAGATACAGGCTGGTTTTTTAGGAAGAACTTATTAAAATCACAATAGTGACAAATTTGTTCACAGAAAGGGATATGAATATAGACAGCTTTTGGCATGGTTATCACCTAACTTTTGTTTAATTTCCGCTTGAAATCCCTCAAATTTACAATACCTTCTGTTTCAATATTGAAAAAGGCCGCAGTCAAAATGCTGCGGCTTTTATTTTATAACTTTTTATTTGTCATCGTCCATTTTGAGGACTGCCATAAATGCTTCTTGCGGTACTTCAACCGAACCAACTTGCTTCATGCGCTTTTTACCTTCTTTTTGTTTTTCAAGAAGTTTACGTTTACGTGAGATATCTCCCCCGTAACATTTGGCTAAAACGTTTTTGCGCATCGCTTTAATTGTGGAGCGAGCAATGATTTTATGACCTATTGCTGCTTGAACAGGCACTTCGAATTGCTGTCTAGGAATAAGTTCCTTTAATTTTTCTACAATGACTTTTCCACGCTCATATGCATAGTCACGGTGAACAATAAAGGATAATGCGTCAATTTTCTCACTGTTTAATAAAATATCCATTTTGACAAGCTTCGAAGCACGGTATCCGATTAACTCATAATCAAAAGATGCATATCCTTTTGTGTTGGACTTCAGTTGATCAAAGAAGTCATAAACAATCTCAGATAAAGGAATTTCGTACGTAATATTGACACGTTTTTCATCTAAATATTGCATATCAACGAATATACCACGTTTTCCTTGACAAAGCTCCATCACCGCTCCAACAAAGTCATTTGGAACCATAATGCTCGCTTTTACGAAAGGCTCTTCAACACGATCAATTTTTTGCGGATCTGGCATGTTAGACGGATTATCAACACGTATTTCTTCCCCATCTGTTAAATATACATTGTAAATTACACTTGGCGCTGTTGTAATTAAATCGATTTTAAATTCACGTTCAATGCGCTCTTGAATAATCTCCATGTGTAACATCCCTAAAAATCCGCATCGGAATCCGAACCCTAACGCCTGTGATGTTTCAGGTTCAAATTCAAGTGCTGAGTCGTTTAACTGGAGCTTTTCAAGCGCTTCACGTAAATCATTGTACTTAGCTGTATCAATTGGATACATTCCACAGAATACCATCGGATTTAATTTACGGTATCCAGGTAATGGCTTATCTGCTGGGTTTTTAGCACTTGTAATGGTATCACCTACACGTGAATCACTTACATTCTTAATAGATGCTGTTAAGTAACCTACGTCCCCCACTGTAAGTTCGTCTAGTGGCATTGCTTTTGGTGTAAATACGCCGACTTCTGTTACTTCGAACTCTTTACCTGTTGCCATCATTTTAATTTTTTGTCCGACTTTTACAGAACCTTGGACGACGCGAATGTACGCCACAACACCGCGATATGCGTCATATAGCGAGTCAAAAATCAACGCTTGTAACGGTGCATCCGGGTCTCCTTCTGGAGCAGGTACTTTTTCAACGATTTCTTCTAAGATGTCTTCGATTCCAATCCCCGCCTTAGCCGATGCAAGTACAGCTTCACTTGCATCTAACCCAATAACATCTTCAATTTCTTGGCGGACACGCTCTGGTTCAGCACTTGGAAGATCAATTTTGTTAATGACAGGTAAAATTTCTAAATCATTATCCAACGCTAAATAAACGTTTGCTAATGTTTGAGCTTCAATCCCTTGTGCTGCGTCTACAACTAGAATTGCTCCTTCACAAGCTGCTAAACTACGTGATACTTCGTACGTAAAGTCGACATGACCTGGTGTATCAATAAGATGGAATATATATTCTTCGCCGTCTTTTGCCTTATACTTTAATTGAACTGCATTTAATTTAATCGTAATTCCACGTTCGCGTTCTAGATCCATTGAATCAAGCAATTGATCTTTCATTTCACGCTGTGTGATGGCTGCCGTTTTTTCTAAAATCCGGTCAGCTAGTGTTGATTTACCATGATCGATATGAGCGATAATGGAGAAATTACGAATCCGCTGTTGTCGTTTCAATTTTTCTTCTCTGTTCATTTATATAATCACTCCTACTACTAGCCAACTACACTAGCATTGATTATATCAATTGCCCTTTCAAGATTCAATCTTAAATGTAATACTGTCATTTGTGTGTTCGATGCCTGTTGTAAAGCGCTTCAATTTTTCCTGTCTACATCCATTGATCGAATTGATCGAGGTTAACATCATTGATTTGTTTTACGACGAAATGGAATGAGGGGCGAAAAGTACCAGCATTTCTCCAATTGGTTTTGAATGAAAGGGGACGGAGCGTCAAATCAACCGAATTTCATTTATAAGAAAAACGCAAAGCGCAAGTCCTTAGGCGAAGGGCACTGGAGGATCTGCGAGGAGGCTTCCGTCGCCACAGCAGGGTCCAAGCGACCCGAGCTGATGACGCTTGAAGCTAGACACCAAAAAAACTGTAAAGAGAATACTTTAACACTTTATTGAACTTAAACTTTCTGTAACAACGAAGAAAGGGGCTGTCTTTTTTGGACAGCCCTATTGAATCCACTTTTCTACATGTAGGGAGATGAAGTCAATAATCGAATTGACCAAAGTGGAAATCATATTTGAAAACCATTTTCCCAATTCTGAGAAGAAGTTAAAGGCCTTCATATCTTCAAGCTGTTCTTGTTTTTCATGCAAATCATGACTGGTCACCGTATTTCCAAGGATGGATGCCTCTAACTCTCCTTCATTAACCTCTTCAATTTGGAACGCTCCTAACGTTTCTGACGTATCATAACCCCTCATTTCTCTAAGGCCATCATTCGCCTGCTGCATCCCGATGATGACGCCTAAAAACATGACTGCACAAACTAGAAAGCTTTTCAGCATGAATTTTGCCACTTACAACTCCCTCCCTTCTCGGTTCAACCAATCTATTATTGGCTACTGTTTACTTTTTCAGCTTGCCAATAATATTCCGAAAACACTTCAGCTACAGCTTCAGCGGTTCGACTAAGCTCTTCCATATTATTGTCCACACCACCAAATTCTATAAGCATCGCATTTTCAGAAAGGTCTTGATTATAAACCCCGTTCACACCTTCACCTTTCTTAGCGATAACACCACGGCTTAACCCTGGGTATTTTTGTTGAAACAGTTCATGAAGCTCCTTAGCAAGTTCCGTATTTTTGTCTACATTCGGATTATTACCACCTACAACAAACATAATTTTCGCATAACTTTTGCCGTTAATCGTAACAGTTGTGTCTTCATATCTTAAACCGTCACGATGAATATCAATTAAATATTGTATTTCACGATTTTGCCCAATCGCATCTTGAATAACCGGTCTAGAAACACTGTAGGATCGGCCGTAATCCCAAGCCTTTTCTTTTAAAATCGATTGGAAATTCTCTTTCTCTACTTGTGCACCAATCCCACGCTCCTCTAATTCATCTTTCAATTTATTAGAAACGAGTGTGACATTAGCAGTTGAGTGAAACGCCGTATCTGGATCACTTTTATCCTCCACTTTTAAGAAAGGAAAGTATGATTCTGTGTTATGCGTATTGTAAATATACACGACCTTCCGATTTCCAGTTGTCATTTCTGGTGGCGGGGCCTTTTTCGTATCCTCAGAAGCTTGTAAGTTTTCAATTGATGCTTCTCTTTCTTCTAATAACACTTCTGTAGGCGGAGCAGACTCAATCGGCATATTCGTATAGTCCGTACCTTCTCCTGCAACAACAATCTTACTATCAAAGATTGAAAATCCCGGAAGTTCTCGACCTAGTAAACTTCTCGGATCGTCCGGATTAACACTTGTCGCTAATTGAAAAAAAATAGGGGAAAGCTTCCAATCTGTTGAATCGCTCGGAAGCACTTGTTGAAAATAATGATTCTCCATACTTAACAACTTCAGAAACGTCTCTCCATTCAAACCACTAGAGAACTCATGTATAGAATCTGAAGAAGGACGATATTCAGGCTTTAGTGAAGTGAGCATTCCTGTCAAAATAAAAACGACGATGAGACCAACAAACAATAGAAAGCTGTATTTAATTAAGCTTGTCCCGTTAATTGTGACGACGACTCCTTGCCGCTTCATGAAAAATCCTCCTTCAAGGCTTGTCTACAGTCAATGTATGACATCGCTTGAAGGAGTAGAACAATGAATTCAAAAAAGTAAGTGAATTCCCTTTAAAATTAATGGGTATAGGCACTAACATTTTCATCATCGACATGCTGATGTAATGCCATATTAAGCCCGTTTGCTAATACATTAGCCATATCTTCGATAAATACGTCTACCTCTTTTGGAGTTACCATTAAGTTGTGCCCTAGAGGAGATAACACTTCATAAATCAGCCTTCTTTTTTCTTCTTCTTCTAGCCCTCCTATGATTCCTAAAAACTTTGCTCGATCTTCTTCATTCGGCAAGTCTTCTTCTGTCAATACTTTTCGCTCCCCAAAGCTCATACCAGCTGGTGCCAATGCCCGAGACGGTCGATCTCCCTGGCGCAACTCTCTACCGAAATGCTTCAAAATAAAATCAATCGTATCACTTGTAATGGATACCGCATCAACAACCGTTGGAATGCCAATCGCTATGACTGGAATTCCGAGAGTTTCTTGACTTAGTTCCTTCCGCTTGTTACCAACTCCAGAGCCTGGATGGATTCCACTATCTGATATTTGAATTGTCGTATTCACACGTTCAATCGAGCGAGCAGCCAATGCATCAATCGCGATTACAAAATCAGGCTTTGATTGCTCAATAACCCCTAAAATAATGTCGCTCGTTTCAATCCCTGTTAACCCCATCACCCCTGGAGCAAGAGCACTAACCGGCCGATAACCTTCTTCTACATGCTCCGGCTGTAATTGAAATAAATGCCTTGTAATTAATAAATTTTCACACGCTATCGGTCCCAATGCATCAGGCGTTACATTCCAATTACCAAGTCCTACAACTAAGCAACTTGCATCTTTAGGTATCTTTAGCTCATCCAAAAAAGCACTAAATTGCGTTGCAAACGTTTCAGATACTTTGTCTTGTAACTCTGAATCTTTTTGACGAATTCCTTGAACTTGAAGCGTAATATATTTGCCTTTTTTCTTACCTAAAGACGCAGCTCCTTGTTCTGTTATTTCAACCTTCGATATTTTGATCCCGTCTATTTCCTCTTCGGTGTAAATGACGCCATTAATCGAAGATTGTTCATTTTGTTCCACCGCCATTTGCCGAGCTTCTATCGCTAAATCCGTCCGAACTGAATATTTGCTCAAATCGAGTTCATCAGCCATTGCAATTCCCCTTTCATTACCCGCATCCATTTTTAAAGATAATCGCTGTTATTTTTTCCTTGTTCGAGTAAATCATGCAAAGAATAACTTTGTAAGATAAATTCCTTTACAGTATTGCAAAAGATAAGTCCGTTTGATAGAATATCATTTGTTCTCTATTGTTTAGGAATAATCGAGAAGATAGAAACTCGATTTTTATATAGGAGGTGAAAGGAATGCCAAACATTAAATCTGCTATCAAGCGCGTGAAAACAAACGATGCTCGTCGTGCTCATAACGCAACAATCAAATCTGCTATGCGTACAGCAATTAAAAAGTTTGAAGCATTAGCTGTAAATAAAGATGTGGAAAACGCAAAAGCTGCTTTTGCTGATGCATCTAAAAAAATCGACAAAGCTGCTCAACGTGGAATCATTCACAAAAACGCGGCAGCTCGCTTCAAATCTCGTTTAGCGAAAAAGCTTAACAGCTTATCTGCATAATAAAAACGATCCTCCGAAAAGAGGATCGTTTTTTTGTTCTTACCATATTACGTGTTAGAAGAAAACAACTTCATTAAAAACAATTCCAGCACAAGCTCTTTCTCCATCTTACCTGTCTTCATCGCATAATCGCTATCAGCAAGTTGTTTTAAAATCGAGGCAAGCTCTTCCTCTCGGAAATTCCTCGCCTTTTGGTTTGCTAATTTTACACGAAAAGGGTGCACCTTTAATGTACTCGCAATTTGAGGTTGACTATATCCTGTTTGTACTAGCTGCTTTACTTGTAACAATAGCCTAAATTGGGAAGTGAGTAGACTTAATATTTTTATCGGCTCTTCATTTGTTTTTAATAAGTCATAAAGTAACTGCATAGCATCATGTCGTTTTTTTTGCATCACGAGGTCCATTAATTCAAATATATTTTGCTCAAGTGTACGAGCTACTAATTGTCGAACAAGTTCTTCTGTGATCACGCCACCCGCTCCGACATATGTACATAATTTCTTGAGCTCGTTCTGCATGAGCATTAAGTTGCTTCCAGTCAACATCATTAAACGCTCTATTGCCTCATCTTTTATCACTACATGCTCTTCTTCTACCACACTTTGTATCCAAGATACTGTCTCTTTCTCAGAGAATTCATTCAAATCAACGACTTCAGCATGCTTTTTTAACACCTTAGTAATCTTCTTACGCTCATCAAGCTTTTCATACGGTGCGAATATAGCCAAAATGGTATATGGAGCAGGTTGCTGTAAATATTGTTCAAGGCGTTTCAAGTTATGCTCAAGCTTATCTTTACGTTTTTCGGATGAGAAAAAATAAGGGTTTTTCAACATAACCACTCGTTTTTCCCCCATAAAAGGAAGCGTTTCTGCATCTTCGATTGCTACATCTATCTCCACTTCTTCCATATCGTGAACAGAATAGTTAAAGTCTTTCTCTTCTTCCATAACTGCATTTTCTTCTATAAGTCGCATCGTTTCAGAAATTAAAAAAGAATCATTTCCGATAAATAAATATACCGAATGAAACTTTTTCTTTTTAATGGCATCCCATGTATTTATAATCATTCAAATCGTCTCCCGCTGTCATTTCATGCTGTTATTATCGTAAAGGTAATTCATATTTTTGACAAGCAAGGGAATGCTAAAAGGACGAATGATATATGTGCAAATGAGGAAGGGACTGGCGATAGACCAATCCCGTCATCTATATTAAACATTTTTTCCGTAAGTCCCGGGTTGCTTACAAAAAAAATGATTGCTTACTCATAGAATTTCCTTAATAGACCGGAATATAGTTGTTAATCGTTAACAACTATGGTTGTTGAAACTTGTATAGATTTTTTTGAATAAATCCCTTATACTAATGATGAAATAGGAGGGGTAACTGTGAACCAATTTGAGAAAAATGTACAAAGTAAACGTAATGATGCTGTAGATTCTGCAGTAGGATTCATTGTTTCTTTTGGCTTTTTCGCTACTTTATTCATCATCGCTACACTAGTTCAATTTTTTGGTGCCTAATCATGGAGGCTGCGCTCGCAGTCTCCTTATTAGGTTTAAGCACACAATTATGAAAACGCTTCATGATTTATTGGTTTACTTCATCGTATGGAGGAAATGTATAAAACGTTCCTGTACTTCCACGAAATTGGTATTTTATTGCCCCCATCGTATCCGTCCTGAGAATTTGAATTTCTTCATTGTCTAACCTGTCAATCACTTCTTTATGAGGGTGTCCAAATCGATTCTTTCTTCCTGATGAAATAATCGCCATATTTGGATTTATCATTTGAAGGAAAGGTTTTGAAGTAGAAGTTTTACTTCCATGGTGTCCAACTTTCAAAACATCTACCTGTAAGTTAGGATATTTCCCCATAAGAATCTCTTCTCCTTTTTGCTCTAAGTCTCCCACAAATAACCACGACAATCCTCCAATATCAGCTTGAAGAACGAGGGAATTATCATTACTGGATTCCATTTTTTGTACCGGTGATAGAACTTTAAATGAGGTGGAAAATGATAATGAATCACCTCCCTTTACTATGACAATTTTCGTGCCCCTTTCTTTAGCTACTCGTAAAACTTCCTCTTCCTCAAAACCTACCCCGAAATACGGTGAAATGATTAAGTACTCAACGTCTACTCGCTTTAATACGGTCACAGCTTCACCGATATGATCGGCATCCCCGTGGGTTAAAAATAATGCCTTTAGCTTCCCAACACCTTTTGACTTAAGAAACGGAAGAAGTAAATCTTCCCCTAATTCAAATTTGTTCGTTCTTTGTTGCCATGTTTCTTCTGATTGAAATTCTAACAGCCCTCCCGTATCGATGAGATAGGCATTGCCACGTCTCTCTTCTTGTATAAAGATGGCATCGCCTTGTCCCACATCTAATACGGTAACTTCCCCAGGATGAAACAAACGGAAGGCAAAAAGACATAGAACACAAAATAGAATTCGTGTGACGAAAAGAGTAACTATCTTTTTTTCTTCTTTCTCAAGGTAGACCATTACATGAATAAAGATTCCGTATAGTAAGCAAAGTTCTACAAGTGATATGGCACCTATCGTTATCGTATGCCAATCCCAGCTGCTTACACGGGAGACAAAGGAAGATGACATAGAGAATATGAAGTCTAAAAACTGACTAAAGAAATCATAAAAAGGGAGATGAATGAAAATCAAGACCGTTGTAAAAAGCGTTAGAGGAAGAATGACATAAACATATAGGGGAACAAAAAATAAATTTACAACCAAACTTAGCCAAGAAAACTCATAAAAATAATATAAAAGAATGGGAAGTGAACTTAGTTGAGCAATCAGTGTTACCATCATTAACATCCGGATGTATGATTTGCACCTCAAAAGAATGGAGTGGGATAATATGAGAGCAGTCGTTACAATATAGGATAGCTGAAAACCGATCTGTTGAACTTGTTCTCGGTCAAAGAGGATGATTAAGATTAAACTAATGGAAAGACAATCTAGTGGACTAACCTCAATCTTTCTCCATTTTGCAATCAAAAATACCCCTGCCATAAGGCAAGATCGAACGACAGACGGAGCTGCACCAGCGAATATGCAATATAGAGGCAAGCAAAGGAATAAAAGAAGCCATACTTGTTCCTTCGTAAAACCTATCCGCAAAAAAACAAAGTAGAAAAAAGAAAGAATAATCCCAACGTGCAGGCCAGATATAGCCAGTAAATGAATAATCCCTAATTGTTGATACGCTCGCTTTACCTCTTCCTCAATCAATGTTCGATCACCAATGGTTAATGCTAACACAAAGCCGACCGTTTCATCTGAAAAGTGTTCTTCCATCACCTGTTTAAAAGAAGCACGAGCATTTTCCAATCGATTTAACAAGTTCGGGGTATACGTACACTCTTTCACTTCCTCAACGGAAAAGATCGCTTTTATTCCCTTTGACTGTAAATAATCGCGATAGTTGAATGCATTCTCAACCGTATGATTGAGAGGTAATTCAATCGTGCCTCTCATCGAACATCGATGTCCCGCTTTTATGGTCGAGACTTTTTCTTTTTCTTGAATTGAGGAAAGGTAATGAATAGCTGCATACCTCTCGTTTTGGTTTGTTTTCAATTCATACGTCGCTTTATTACCGTCAATTTTAGGGGATGAAATGATTTTCATCGTCTTTTGAACCATTTCATTCTCATGCGAGTATTCGACTTCACTAGGAACAAAAACGTTCGGAATCATAATGAAACAAAACAACAACCCCAAGAAGAAGGCAAAGTGAAATGACTTCTTTTTAGCAGCAATAAAAAAGAAAAGAAGAAAGGCAATGTAGGAGGAGGTGGACGCTAACAAGACAGTGACAGCAATTAAATACCAGTGTCCTTTCATCCCAGACCTCCTTTTACGGAAAGTATGAAGTTCGTGAAACTACTGCTCAATCAGTTGTTGGAAAAGAGCATTATTAAGCTCTACTTGCTCTACCTGTACATTTGCTTGTTTAAATAACTCCTGTGCGTATGGATGGTTTTTATAATTTTTCGCAAAATATACCCGCTTAATTCCAGCTTGTATAATGGCTTTACAACATTGTAGACACGGAAAATGGGTTACATAAATTTCTGCTCCATCAGTAGGGACTCCAAATTTTGCACATTGTAAAATGGCATTCATTTCAGCATGAATTGTTCGAACACAATGATTATCAATGACGTAACATCCTTCGTCTACGCAGTGAACACCACCGGCAATCGATCCGTTATATCCCCCTGCAATAATTCGTTTATCACGAACAATTGTAGCGCCAACCGCTAGTCTAGTACATGTACTCCGAAGTGCTAATAAGTGACTTTGAGCCATAAAATATTGATGCCAAGAAATACGTTCCACAACCGACTCCCCTGTCTGTTTTTCTTAAGTGTATCGACACTAAAACTCTTTCGTCAACGATTAATCGACAGAAATTTCATTTTTCATTCTTTCAAACGATTTTTCACCAATCCCTGATACATTTTGTATTTCTTCAATCGAAGAAAACGGGCCATTCTCATCCCGATAATTAATAATCGCTTTTGCTTTAGACGGTCCAATTCCATCTATCTTTTGTAATTCTTCTACACTCGCAGTATTAATATTTACAGTCTCCTCTTTTTCCGAACTCTCCCTTCCGACTGGCTGGTTTTGAACTTCTCCTACTTTCGGAACATAGATGACCGTTCCATCCTTTACTTTCGCTGCTAAATTAACTTGATTTACATCCGCTTCATTCGTAAAACCGCCCGCCTTTTCTATCGCCTGTAGTGTTCGATCATTTTCAATTAATGGATATACACCAGGTTGATTGACGGCACCTTTAACATCAACATAGATGACCACTTCTTCACTTTCTTGAGAGGGGGTGCCTTGATCACTTTTTACTGATTCGTCCTCAATTTCAACAGAAACCAATTCAGACTCGTTTTGAGCCCCTACGTCAAATAAAAGAAAGACGACTAATACGACAATGACACCGACAAACCAATATTTTTTTACGTATGACTGTATTTCCAATTTTCGATAACTCCTTTCATCGTTCATATTTTGACTATGATCTTCATATGGTGTAGGAGAGAAAATGTTTAAAGGAGGAGGGGTGAGAAAATGAAAATAGGATTTATTGGAACAGGAAATATGGGGCGCATCTTGATTGAGGCATTTATAGAAGCAAAGGTCACATCACCTTCATCCATCTACATTACAAATCGGACAATTGGAAAAGCGAAAGCAATACAAGAGGAGCATCCTAATGTGAACCTTTGTAGAACCGTAGAGGGTCTCATAAGCGAAGTTGATTATTTGTTTGTATGCGTAAAACCTTTAGATATACACCCCCTTTTAATAAAACTGAAAAGCCAATTATCAAAAGAGCAATGCATTATTTCCATCACGAGCCCTTTATCCGTAGAGCAAATCGAATCCATTGTACCTTGTCAAGTGGCTCGTGTCATTCCAAGCATTACAAATCGAGCATTAAGTGGTGTCTCCCTCATTACAGTTGGTCAATCATGTACCGAAAAAACACAACACGATATTGAAAAGATGCTTCAGAAAATCTCTACTCCTGTTTACATTCAAAATAATGTGACAAGAGTAGCTTCTGATATTGTTAGTTGTGGTCCTGCATTTTTTAGCTTCTTACTTCAAAGGTTTATCGACGCTGCCGTCCGAGAAACAGAAATTAACGAAGAGCAAGCAACAAAACTTGCAAGCGAAATGTTGATTGGCATGGGGAATTTATTAGAAAAAGGACATTACACACTTCCGACATTACAAGAAAAAGTTTGTGTGAAGGGCGGTGTGACCGGGGAAGGAATTAAAGTATTAGAAAGAGAAATCGGGACATTATTTATCCATCTTTTCCAAAGTACCCATTCCAAGTATTTTGAAGACATTGAAGAAGTAAAAGAACAATTCCATTTACTATAATACAACAATAAGTAAAAAAATCCTCCTTGTTTTTAGAAGTAAGCGCCGAACTAGACTGATTTCTACACGGAAAGGGAGTGTCTGGAGCGAAATAAGTGTATAAGCAATAATGTATACGAGCCTTTAGGAATAGAATAAGCCCAGAAAGCGGTATAAACTGCTCTCCGGGCTTTTTCCTTTTTTCATCATTGACGAGTTTTATTTATTTTTTAGCGACAAAAAAGATCCGTTCAGCTTTTTCAAAAGATGTTTGAATAAGTCCTGTGCTCACATCTACAATGGAGAATCCCGCTTGCTTTAACCATAATTTGTACGATTCGATAGGAAACGTCCGTTGTTCATGGTCTTCGTCGTAGCGACGATATACGTCTCCTTCTTGAACAAAAAACGTTAACTCATGCACTACACTATTCGACGCCTCTCCAGCGAAGCAATTCCAAATGTAGCTTATATCGTCACCATTGTACGCAAAAGTATTCCCTTTAAATAAGCTCTCCACTTTATAAAGAGAATGGACATCAAACATAATGAGACCACCTGGTGCCAGTACATCATACGCTCGTTTAAATACTTCTTGAATATCGTACTCCTCTAACAAATAGTTCAACGAGTCACAGCATATAAAAACATAATCAAACGAATCAAATCCTTCAAGATTTCGCATGTCTTGATTGACGAAAAGCGCATCTGAATACCCATGACGTTCCATTTTTTCTTTCGCAACCGTGAGCATATCGATTGATAAGTCTACACCCGTCACATGGAATCCTTCCTTGGCAAATCGAACAGACATCTCACCTGTGCCGCACGCCAAATCTAACGTTCGATTTCCTCCATTTCCAAATTTACGCACCATTTGCAAATAATACTTTGTCCATTCTTCATACGGAGCTTCTTTCATTAGTTCATCGTATATATAAGCAAAATGTTGATACATTAGGATAACAACTCACTGTTAAGGTCTTCAATTGGAGCATCGCCCCATAATTTCTCTAAATTATAATAACCGCGTTCATCTCGGTGAAACACATGTGCAATAACATCACCTAAATCAACTAATATCCATTTCGCTTCGTCAAACCCTTCAAGGCGCTTTACGTTCAGCCCTTTTTCTTCGGCTTGATATTTAATTTCCCTTGCGATGGCTTGCACTTGTTTGTCGTTATTCCCATGGCAGATTACAAAGTAATCAGCCATTAAGGAAATTCCTTGCATATTTAATGCTATAATTTCTTCTGCTTTTTTGTCGTCTGCTGCTTTTGCGACAACATGTAATACATCTTGTGAAGACATATTATCTTATTCCTCCTTTTTTCCATTCATAACAAGGTCGTTGTATGCGTGAAATGTATCTGGAAAAATTGGTTGATTCTTTTTCATTAAAAACTGAATAGTATTTTTCATCGCTTGCTTAACTGCATCGTCCAAATTGTTTTGGGCCATTTCACGAACTTCCTCCACACCGGAAAAGTGACGATTAGGCTCGATATAATCCGCTAAATAAATAATTTTTTCAAGTAATGTCATTTGAGTTCTTCCCGATGTATGATACTTAATAGCATTTAATACTTCCTCATCTTCGATTCCTACTTCGGTACGAACTAAATATGCCCCAACCGGTGCATGCCAAAGCTCCATATGATGAGAGAGCAATTCCTTTGACATATTTTGCTCGATGATGATCTGTTTCATTTCATCTTTCGGACGAAATTTAGCATAGTCGTGAAAAATCGCCGCAATTTCAGCTTTTTCCGGATCCCCATCATACCTTTCGGCAAGGGAAATGGCTGTTTCCATCACACCTAGCGTATGAATGTATCGATGTTCCGTCATTTTATCCTTAATGATTTGTAACGCTTTTTCACGATTCATAAAGTCCATGCTCCTTTATATATTGAATAACACTATCAGGAAGTAGATAGCGGATGTTTTTCCCTTCATTTAAACGACGACGAATGAAAGAAGATGACACATCAAATTGAGGCACGTCAACTTCCAGTACATTATATTGCGTTGTAGTCTTGTAATTGGGTCGCTTAACGCCGACAAATTGAACTAGGTTTTGCAATAGATCAATTTTGTACCACTTTGGTAAATATTCAATCATATCTGCACCAATAATGAAATAAAACTGAATATCCGGATGACGCTCTTTTAATAAGCAAATCGTATCGTACGTAAATGAAGGTCCACTTCTTTCAAGCTCTATTGACTCCACACGAAAAGCATCGTTTCCATTCACAGCTAATTGTAGCATATTGAAACGATGCTCTGCTGATATAATATCCCGGTGCTGCTTATGAGGAGGAATTTGGTTTGGCATGAACCAAATTTCTGCTAACTGCAAAGATTGTAAGACTTCATTCGCCATTAATAAATGACCATTATGCGGCGGATTAAACGTACCACCGAAAATGCCCACCTTTTTCATTACCAACACCTCCTCTTGCACCATTAAGGAAGAACGATTTCTTTATTTTCCTTCGATTCCTTATATAATACAATCGTATTCCCAATAATTTGTACAACGTGCGCACCTGTTCCTTCAGCCAATTCACTCGCAACCGTTTGTTTATCCACATCGCAATTTTGTAATACACTAATCTTCATTAATTCACGCGCTTCCAAAGCGTCGATAATTTGCTTAATCATATTCTCATTAACCCCACCCTTTCCTACTTGAAAGATTGGGTTTAAGTGATGCGCTAATGAGCGTAAATACCTTTTTTGTTTTCCTGTTAACATCATGTTGCTCCTTTCAATTTTTCATAAACAATTTGTGTCATACGTTCGACATCCGGGTGTTCGTTTGTCCATATATAAAAACTTTCTGCCGCTTGGTGAACAAACATTCCAACCCCATTTATAGCAATTGCTCCTAGGCGTTCTGCTTCTTTTAAAAATGCGGTCTTAAGTGGATTGTAAATGATATCCGCCACAATCGACTGGTGGTCTACTTTCCCTTTTAGTGAAACTGGTTGTTCAAGGACATTCGGGCTCATTCCAATCGATGTAGTTTGTATTACTACGTCATAACGGGACTGCTCAGATTCAAACTCCTCTAATGACATGATCTTTCCACTTATCGGAAATGGACATTGTTCCTTTAAAGTAATCGCCCGCTCTATGGTGCGATTGACAAGGTCAATCTCCCCTATTCCTCTCTTTGCTAAAGTGGCATAAATCCCTCTACTCGCACCACCAGCTCCAATAATAACAGCTTTCACCTCTTCTAAAGGCTTTGAAAGTCTATTTTCAATAGAACGGTAAAAACCAATTCCATCCGTATTATACCCGACCCATTTACCATTTTTATTAACAACTGTATTTACTGCACCCGCTAAAGTCGCACTTTCATCTAACGAGTCAAGATATTTCATTACATCCACTTTATGCGGAACTGTGACGTTAAAGCCTTTAAATTGCAAGGCCTTCATACCTTCGATTGCTTGTTCAAGGGAGTCTTCTGAGACGCGAAAGGCATGGTAGTATCCCTCGATCCCCAAATTATGAAAAGCATCATTATGAATCAAAGGCGACATTGAATGACCGATTGGGTCCCCAATGACCGCATACATCTCTTTCACCCTTTTTCTCCCCCTTCAATCTGAATTGTTCCTTTTCTCTTTAGCTACAAAACGTTCGTCGTATTCGTTTAAATTAACGATGGACGTAATGTAACATAAACTCCTTTCGGCGCGTATGCAACAATACGAACATTCGGCTCATTGATGGTAACCCATCCTAATCCGGAAAAGACGATGTCCGTTTTCTTTTCTTTGATCGTAAATGTATGAGGAACGAGCTCAGGGAATTGCTCCAACTGCTCCTTACGAGGAGGAGTTAACATCTCTCCCTTATGGTCCATGTATAGTTGATCCGCTTTATCCCGTTTCGTTCTGTGTATCATTAGTTCATTTGGAAGGTGACAAACAAAAGATGTTCGTTCTCCTTTAACGAAATCTAAACGCGCCAACCCTCCAAAAAATAACGTTTGGTTTTCATTTAATTGATACACTTTCGGTTTAATTTCTTTTTTTGGTGATAGGAGCTTTAGATCACGTTTATCAATGTAATGGGCCATCTGATGATGATTAATAATTCCCGGTGTATCGAACAAGCTTGACCCATCGTCTAATGGAATATCTATGAGGTCGAGCGTGGTTCCAGGGAAATGCGATGTTGTAATGATGTCCCCTTCACCAGATACTTCTTTTATAATACGATTAATAAACGTAGATTTCCCCACATTTGTACAACCTACAACATATACATTTTGCCCGTTTCGATAATGATCAATCGCTGAGGCAACTTCTTTGATTCCATGACCTCTCGAAGAACTAACTAAAAATACATCTAGCGGCTTTAACCCATATTCTTTAGCTTGACGCTTCATCCAATTGATGACCTTTTGATGCTTAACCGATTTTGGTAAAATATCAACTTTATTTCCTACTAAAAGAATAGGGTTATGACCTACGAAGCGTTGAATTCCTTGAATCCAGCTTCCGTCAAAATCAAAGATATCAACAATCTTCACAATTAAAGATTCTGTTTCTCCAATTCCGTGAAGGATTTTTAAGAAATCTTCATCTGTCAAAGAAACGTCTTGAATTTCATTGTAATTTTTTAATCTGAAACAACGTTGACAAATAATATGCTCTCGTTCCAATGCTTGCTTTGGCGCATACCCAAGCTCACTCGGATTATCTGTTTGGATGGGAACTCCACATCCTACACAAACCATATCATTCAACTTGTCATTCCTCCCAATGTAGCATACCTTTTCGTTTTAAAGTTGCTAAAATTCTACGTTCTATTTTTCGGTTAAATCTTGTCCAAAAGCCGTCAGTTGAAGCTACCGGAACTACTAAAATGGTTTTTAACCCCGTTCGATTACCACCTAAAACATCTGTTAGTAGCTGGTCACCGACCACCACAACCTCTTCTTTTTTCAAGTTCATTGCTTTCATCGCTTTTCTAAAAGCAACTCCCATCGGCTTTCTCGCTTTTGGAATAAATGGAATGCCTAATGGCTCTGAGAATAATCGCACACGCTTATCATGATTGTTAGATACAATCGTCACTTCAATCCCGCTTTCCTCCAACTGTTGAAACCATTCTTTTAGCTGAGGAGTTGCACTAGGACGATCCCATTCTACTAACGTATTATCTAAATCGGTTATAACTCCTTTAATCCCACGTTCTTTCAAGAACTGTGGTGTAATGTCAAAAACACTTTTTACATATTCTTCAGGCAAAAAAAGCTTTAACAAATGTAACACCTCTTGAGTGAATGTTCATGTTTATAAGAATAGACCATTATACATCATATCGAATTTCTTTTCTAGTTTCAAAGCAAACTTCAAACTTTATTGAAGGCATGTACTTAAGAAGTATTGTTCGGGGTTATCTTTCTTCCATATAATGGACACTTGACTCCTGCAGGATAAAGCGTAAATGTTAAGTATTCCTATTAAAAATGCTTGGTCAAAATCAGCCTTATTGAAAGAATCGTAACCATTCGCCTTCTTATCTTAGTCGAAAAATTAATGTTTTCCAATACTACTTTTAAGAAAAGATTCCTCAATCAACCTCTTCGCTATTTTACGAAAACACACTTTACAATTTCAAAACTGTAAAGACTCGGACTTCTGCCATAATTTTTTCGAAAAAATTTCGACATTTTTCTCAATTATTTGAAATGTGGATAACTTTATTCACATTATACACTTAGTAAAATATGTATTTTCAGAATATATAAACAAACTATACACAACTTATCCACCAAATTTTGTGGATAACAGAACGGTTGTTCTCTTCTCAGAAACATGGTAGATTTAGGTTACTGTTAGAAAATACTAGTCTATGCATACAAAAAAGAGATTAGAACTTAAAAAGGAGGTGTATCACGTCAAGTGGCCCAATCTATGAAAAAGTTATCGGATGAATTGCTCATTGAATCGTATTTTAAAGCAACGGAAATGAAGTTAAGTGAAGATTTTATTGAATTAATCAAATCAGAAATAAATCGCCGCTCTTTAGATCATTTTTTACACGTAACAACGTAAAATACGCACCTCTATCCATTCCCTTCCATTTATGAATTCCATACTTATGCATACCACCCTTCATGTGAAGTTGGTGGTTTTTTATTTGTACAGACAAAAACAACACGCACACGACATACACTTACATATAAACATCTTTTCACGGGGAAATATTCGTCTATATCGTTACTTTTCCACCCTGCAATAATCGAGCTATTAAACGAAGGGCTCACACTTACAGATTGAAGCGATCATACACTCGAAAATAAGGTATGAGCCTTATTGAATGTGGAGGTGAACAGCATGTCGGGAATTTTAACTGCACTTACTGTGATGATGAAAGAACTTCTTTTCCTCGTCTCTTACGTAAAAAATAACGCCTTTCCACAACCTCTTTCTTCCTCTGACGAAAAAAAATATTTACGTCTCATGGCTGAAGGGAATGAGGAAGCACGAAATATTTTAATTGAACATAATTTGCGACTTGTTGCACATATTGTAAAGAAATTCGAAAATACAGGTGAAGACTCAGAGGACTTAATTTCCATCGGCACGATTGGATTAATTAAGGCAATCGAAAGTTACTCACAAGGTAAGGGAACAAAACTCGCTACATACGCGGCGAGGTGTATAGAAAATGAAATCTTGATGCATTTGCGTGCTCTGAAAAAGACGAAGAAAGACATTTCCTTACACGATCCAATTGGTCAAGACAAAGAGGGAAATGAAATCAGTTTAATTGATGTGTTAAAAGCCGAGCATGAAGATGTTGTCGAAACGATTCAATTAAACATGGAGCTAGAACGCGTTAAGGAATATATTGATATTTTAGATGAACGAGAGCAAGAAGTAATTATTGGAAGGTTCGGTCTTAATATGCAAGATGAGAAAACACAACGAGAAATTGCTAAGGAATTAGGGATTTCTAGAAGTTACGTATCTAGAATTGAGAAGCGGGCATTGATGAAGATTTTTCACGAATTTTTTAGAATTGAAAAAGAAAAGCGAATGAATGAAGGAAAATCTTAAGAGGATGGCCGAAATGGCCTCTTTTTTTATGGACATATTATCATCTAACCCATAAAATTTTAGTTGATAAACATTGAAAGGTGAGTTTCCATTGGCAGGAAAAATAATTGTAGGTATAGTCTATTTTGTTATTTTACTTGCATCAATCGCTAAGTTTATTTTTGAAGGCTATTCTCATCAGACTCTCATCCTATTAATATTAGCAACCGTTACTTCAATTGCATTATTTCTTCGACCTTCTGACAGGATGTAAGTAAATTAGCGAGGGGGCCTTTTCAAATCGCCCCCTCGCAAACCTAATCCGTATCCCTCAAAGTTGGTAAATGTGTTCGAATATAATGATTCGTCATCGTTTGTTCCCCCTTCTTCGATCCGTTACTTCAAATGCCTCTGTACAGCTTAAATTGACGGTTTTTAACTTCTTCCATCAATTGTTCTACATATTGTTCATGCTCAATTTCTTCTAAGGATTTTTTTCGTTTTTCAATGTGAATGAGAATGAAAAACAAATTAATCGTCATGGCGCAGCCCTCCTTTCAATAAGAGATTGAAAGCCACAGGCTGCATCTAGTCAACCTGTGGCTTTTGAATGTAACACGTTAAATGTGTTAAAAAGGTACCTTTTAGCCATTTTGGGTCGAATAAGGTAAGCATTCGTTCGGATTTTAATTCTTTTAAGAAAACAACTAGCGTTTTCATTTTATTCGACCTCCAATACAATGATAACTTTCGAAGGTAATAATATACATTTGTTATTTTATTGTAATCCTTGAAATGTAAATATATTATCAGCATAGTGATTAATCGTATTTGCTCGATTTATCGCCTTGATCTCATTCCAACGTTGGTCAGTCGTCGTCTTTCCCTTCAAGAATTAAATTTATTTCCTGCCCTAAAGGAGACAATGGATAAAAAACAGCCATAAAAAAAAGCCTTGGTGCAATTGCCCAAGACTTTACTCATCCATATTTTCCAGTTGCTTTTTATATTTCAATGATCGAGAAAAACATAAGATCGAAAAAATGAATAAAAGAGTAGTGGCCCCTAATAAAGCATATTCTTCCATCGATGAGCGACTGACGTATTCATCAGGGATAACCATCCCAATGTACAAAAACGTTCCAATTGCTAACAAGACAATAGCATATTGCTTAAAGTCCATCATGAGTTCTCGAATTTGCTTTTTGTTCACATACCTTCACCCATTTCCTAGAATGTCTACTCTAACGGTATCATATTTTAAAAGGGTTGTAGGCATGTAAATTTATCCACTATTAATCTTCTAATGCTTGTTTTAAATCTGCAATTAAATCCTCCACATCTTCAATTCCAACAGAAATTCGAACAAGCCCGTCTGTAATTCCTAACGCTTCACGACGGTCCTTCGGAATAGATGCATGCGTCATTTTTGCTGGTACTGAGATTAAACTTTCAACTGCTCCTAAACTTTCTGCTAACGTGAAGTACTTTACCTTTTGTAACAACTGATTCGCTTTTTCTTCGCTGCCGACATCAAAGGAAATCATCCCTCCAAATCCATCGGCTTGTTTTTTAGCAATTTCATGATTTGGATGGCTTGGTAAGCCAGGATAGTATATTTTTTCGACTGCAGGATGCTCTTGTAAGAATGATACAATTTCGTTCGCATTCCTTTCAGTAGCTTCCATTCGGAGTCCTAACGTCTTAATACCGCGCATTAATAACCAAGAATCTTGAGGACCTAATACACCACCTGTAGAGTTTTGAACAAAATGAAGATCTTCAGCAAGCTTTTCCGACTTTACAACAACTAAGCCTGCTACTACATCACTGTGTCCACCGATATATTTCGTAGCACTGTGTAACACAATATCTACACCGAGAGCAAGTGGTTGTTGCCAATAAGGAGTAGAAAATGTATTGTCAACAATCGTCATTAAGTTATGTTTGCGTGCTATTTCCACAGCACCTGCAATGTCTGTAATTTTTAATAGCGGATTTGTCGGAGTTTCAATATAGATCGCTTTCGTATTTGGCTGAATAGCCTTTTCAATTTCCTCGAGACTACTAGTATCTACAAAGGTCGATTCGATTCCTAGACGATTTAACACCTTTGTCATGACACGGTATGTTCCACCATACACATCATCTGTTAAGATGACGTGATCACCGCTATTAAATAGCATCATCACTGCAGTGATGGCAGCCATCCCGGAACCGAAAGCAAAGCCACGTTCTCCACCTTCTAAATCTTTTACAAGCTCCTCTAAGGCAAATCGAGTCGGGTTTCCTGTACGTGAATATTCGTAGCCTTTATGTTTACCGACTGCTTCTTGCTTATACGTGCTTACTTGGTAAATCGGGACTGATACAGCACCTGTATGTTCGTCTCCTACAATTCCACCATGAATCATCATTGTTTTTCGTTTCATCTTAAATACCTCCCTCATAAATCTTCTTACTTAAATACCGTTCACTACTATCAGGAAATATCGTCACAATATTTGTCCCTGGTGTCGCTTTTTCCGCCTCTTTTAATGCTGCGTGGAATGCTGCACCAGATGAACTTCCGACTAACAACCCTTCAAATTTAGCAAGCTGCTTGACACGATCAAATGCGTCAACATCTAAAATCGTATAGATGTCGTCAAAATAGCGAGTATCCATATACGGTGGGAGAAACTCCATTCCTATTCCTTCCGTTTTATGTGGACCTGCTTCCCCTCCATTTAAGATTGAGCCCTCTGGTTCCACAATGACCGTTTTAATGGATGGATTTTTTTCTTTTAAATATCGAGCAGTCCCCATAAATGTTCCGCCTGTACCTGCTCCGGCAACAAATACATTAATCTTTCCATCCGTTTGCTCCCATATTTCAGGGCCGAGGGTTTTATAATACGTATTAGGGTTTGCTTCATTTTGAAACTGTTGTGGACAATATGCACCTGGCATTTCTGCCGCTAACTCTTTTGCTTTTTTAATAGCACCCTTCATCCCTTCAGATGTCGGTGTGTTAATCACTTTGGCACCGAGTGCTCGCATCAATTCTTGCTTTTCTTGACTAAATTTTTCAGGGACACAAAAAATGACTTGAATATCTTTTTGTACGGCTGCTAAAGCAAGGCCGATTCCGGTATTTCCTGCAGTTGGTTCAATAATTGTCCCACCCTTTTTTAGCTTCCCTGTTTTTAGGGCATCTTCAATTAATTCAACCCCAAGTCGGTCTTTAATACTTCCACCTGGATTGTAAAATTCAAGCTTCGCAAATAAGCGTACACCTTCTCGTAATGGAAAAGCAGTTATCTCAAATAATGGTGTCTGACCGATTAACGAGTGGATACCGCGAACTACGTTCATGATGATCTCTCCTTACGACGTCGTTTAAAAATAGGAGCCCGACTCGGCTCCTACTATTATTGAGCTTTTAACTCATTTACGATATTGACAACCATTTTCGTAGAATGTAGAGCTGCTTGGTCTAAAAATTGCTCAAAGGAAACATTTGATTCTTTTCCTGCGATATCAGAGAGCGCACGAATAATCACAAATGGTGTCTCGAATTGATGACAAACTTGCGCAATTGCAGCAGCTTCCATCTCTACAGCATATAAATTAGGGAATTTTGTGCGAATAAAAGCCACACGATCTTTATCGTTCATAAATGAATCTCCTGTCGCAATTGCACCCTTTACTACTTGAATGTCTGTGATTTCTTTTGCTTTCGCTTCTGCAATTTTAACTAACTTTTCATTCGGAATGAAAGCAGGAGGCATGCCTGGAACTTGCCCGTATTCATAATTAAATGCTGTTACGTCTACGTCATGATGACGAACTTCTGTTGAAATGACTACGTCACCGACATTTAATGATTCATGAAAACCTCCGGCCGAACCAGTATTAATGACGAAATCTGGCTTAAATCGATCCAACAAAATCGATGTACTTAGCGCTGCATTTACTTTACCAATTCCTGATTTTAATAAAATAACTTCAACACCGTTTAACGTACCTTCTGTAAATTCACAACCCGCAATGACTTGTTGCTTTGTATGTTCAAGTTGTTCACGTAGGATACGTACTTCCTCTTCCATTGCTCCAATAATTGCTACCTTCATAATACGACTTCCCTTCGTTTCGATTATTCCTTCACTGCTTCCATTAACCAAACGAAAGAATTCATTTGAGTAAACGAGACACGGAATTGATGTTTTTCGAAAATATCTCTTAACACTTGATGAGTTGTGTAATACTCAGTCTCTAAATCTTCTGCCAATCGCATGAAGCCTTTTTCCTTTGCATCAATAATCATTTGATCTTTTGCAAGTTGATCAATAAAAGCAGTATCAGCAAACACTATTTTACCACCGGAACGAAGTAAACTTCCATAGATTCCAACGGCTTTCTCCTTCTCTTCGTCTGTTAAATGGTGGAATGCATACGTACTTACAATCGTATCGACTAATTCATTCGGAATCGGAAACGTTAAGAAGTCACCGTCTTGTATAGAAACGTCCTTCCCTAGCTTTTCTTTCGCTTTTTGTCTCATCATTTCAGAAGGCTCAATGGAATAAACTTTTTTCTTCGCGTCGAGAAGCTTCTTCGTTAAGTTACCTGTACCACATCCAAATTCCAACACCACTTCGTTAGAGCGGTTCACAACTTCTTGTAATATAAGTTCATAGTTTAAAAAGACATCTTTATATTGTTCGTCATGTCCTTCAACTGTTGAATCGTAATCTTTAGCCCATTCATCAAATAAATCAATAAACTCTCTTCCCATAGATGTCACCTCGAAAGTATATAATTCATATCAACATACTATGAATTAAATGTAGTACTGTTCTTAAATTATCACACCTTTTCCTAGAACTCAATGGAAATGATTTGTCAAAATAAATTTGAATGCTTTTAATTACACCATTCGTGGCACATCATATGAATGATACTTAAATGAAATAGATATTTGCAGGAAATTTTGCTACACTATGGTCGTAAATATTCGAATGGAGCGATGACCATGAATTTTCAACTGGATATTATACAAGATAAAATTGAGTTTTTTGAGGCTTTGTCTTTAAATGAGCTTGAAAAAAAGATTAACGAACAAATTGAGCATAACCGAAACATCTTACTTGAAGTGCATTCTGTCTCTCATCAGATGCATGTCGATGAAGAAGGTAGAAGATTATATAGTGCTGTCGTTCATTTTAAGGCAAAGAAAAGGTAATAATCGAAAAGCAGTCCCGTAAAAAAGAACCTCCAAGATCCGTTACATTTAACGAAATCGCGGAGGTTCTTTAAACGTTTCAAAACTGATGGTACGTTTATTCCGATTGTAACACTTCTACTTTCGTTGGTTTCCATCCTTCGTTATCCACCCACGTAATCATGACGCGGTATTTTTGTTGGTCTTGCTTATTTTGAATGGTTCCAACCGCATCATGTGGGCTACCATTATTACCGAGCCATAAAATTGTCATCTGGTCCTCTGGAACATTTGTAGCATAGCTAATCGCTTGAACCATTTCTCCCCAGTCTGTTGACTCCTTGTCATATGTCGCTACGTGTTCACCTGTTTGGACAGTACCAATCGGCTCCCAGTTCGGATTTTCGATTACCTTTTCAACACCAGAGCCATCTTCTCCTTCTTTTACGATTACTTCTTCATCCGTGTCTTTTTCTTCCTCTTGAACGCTTGTTTCATTGTTTTGTTCCTCTTCCGTTGGTGCTTCCGTTATATTTGACTGCTCTTGTTTCGTATCGGAAGGCTGCACTTGTTTCTCTGATTTTGGCTCTTGAAACAACAACTGGTATCCAATAATTAATATAAAGGCGAATACGACCGCTATTAGTGTATTTAATATCAAATTGGTTTTTCGCTTTTTTTGCCTCATTTGCATACGGGATTCATGATTATCGTATGACATTTGCGTCATCTCCTTTTGATTTTCCTATTAAAAGTGATAGCAATGGAGTTTTCGTTCCTTTCCTCCATGCATGACGAATATCATATTCCGTTTCTTTTGTGAAGGCTGGTATTCAAAGGTGTTTTTACAGCCATTACTTTCTATCTGTGTGGGCTTAACCTTTCCTCTTCATCCCCCAGGAGTCAGGTCACCTCATTACATAAAGTAAAATAATGTCCCCTCAAGGATACTAACGATCATTTAGAAAGGAGCCATCGTAAAAAAACTATGTTTTATGGTTGTGGGTTGACCACATTTTAACATAAAATTATTCTTTATACATCGTTTTAACCATATCGTAAAATATCGCATTCGTACTTGCTGCGCTACTTTTCGTATTCATTTCAACTACAACTAATGCGTATTTCGGTTTATCAAATGGAAAATAGCCTGCAAACCACTTGTGTACTAGTTCTTTATCGACTTCCGCAGTACCCGATTTTCCCGCTACTTGAATGGGAAGCGACTGAAAACGCCGTCCGGTTCCGTTTTCATCAGAAACCACTTCTTTTAATAAATGTTGCAATTGTTGGATTGTATAAGATGACAATACTTCCTTAGCTACTGTTTGATCCTCAAAATGAAACATGGTGGTTCCGTTTTTATATAACAAATCGGACACTAACTTAACGGATTTTTGTTCCCCGCCTCTTGCAATTGTCGCCATCATATTGACAATCGAAAGGGGAGATAATTGAACATCGAGCTGACCAATTGCAGTTTGAGCCACTGCTTTTGGTACTTTTTTTAAGTCCTCTTCTTTCCATACCACACCTTTTTTCTCTTCGGGAATTTGCTTGAACTGCTCATAATGATAAACAGCGCCATTCCACCCAACAAGATGCAACAGTCCTAATTTTTCTGCATATTTTTCAAAAGTATCCAAGTCATTTTCGATTAAATCCTGACCAATTTTTGCAAAAGTATAGTTACAACTTCGAGCAAAGCTTTCTTCAAAGCTAAGCATCCCTAATTGCTTTTTTTCTTCTTGTTCAACTTCTCCATACATATCTAAATCACAATTAAATCGTTCATCTTTTTTAACAAACCCTTCCTCCAACGCTGCTGCCGCAATTACAGTTTTAAAAACGGATCCAGGAAAGATTGGTTCAAACATGAAATTTGAATAGCTGTCGGAATCATTGCGGTCTAAATCGGGTTTAGAAACAAGTGCTAAAACTTCATTCGTCTCAATATCAAGTAATATAAGTCCACCTTGGTTCACATTGTAAGATTCAAATAGATCTTCTGCTACTTGTTGAAACTCACGGTCAATCGTTGTTTTAACTGAAATGGGATAAAACGGATTACTATCTGCAATATATTTTACATTCACCCCAAATAAAGGTCGACCAATTCCGTCCACATGATACAACAATTTCGTTTCTTCCTCAGCTAAAAGGAATTCATCAAATGCTTGTTGTAAACCCGAAACACCATATTGCGCTTCGTGAGGTATACTTTCCCTTTCTTCATATTTTTCTCCAACGAGTCGTTTATCAATGCTTGTTAAGCCGATTACATGGTTTGCTATTTGTTCTTGAATTGGCACTTCCATGTACACACCGAAAGCACCTGGTATTTGTAAGTCGTTAATAGCTCGAATCATATCGTCTGATACGTAAATTCCATCTTCATTCGTAATTAACACCGGCTCCTCAGCTTTTTCTATACGCGATGAAATCTCCGTTTTGGAAAGTGTAAGAATCGATTGAACTTCTTCTATTGGCCAATCATAATTCTTTAAAAATGGAAACAGTACGATTGCTGGGATAAATTGTTCCCCTATGGGGTTCTCGTTTCGGTCTAAAAATCTTCCTCTACCGTCTTCTATCAACACTTGTTGAGTTCGTTGTTTAATACTGTTTTCAATTAAATTAATATTATGAGTTGAAAAAGACTCTGTTTGAAAAAGCTGAACCTGCGCGAGCCTTGCAATATATAATCCTAATAGAAGGACAGCTAGCACCCCTACGGCCACCATGCGCCTCTTTATTTTTTTCATAAAAAAACACCTCG
The DNA here is from genome assembly GCF_022809095.1 of Bacillus kexueae. Taxonomy (GTDB): domain Bacteria; phylum Bacillota; class Bacilli; order Bacillales; family Aeribacillaceae; genus Bacillus_BZ; species Bacillus_BZ kexueae. The sequence continues at coordinate 355,270 of NZ_JALAZE010000002.1, read as the reverse complement.
TCTTCATTTTGGACGAGGTGTTATAAGAATAAACTCATTATTTTACATCGACAATTTTAACTACCATATCTCCACCAGGAGTTTGAACAGTTACTTCATCACCAATTTGCTTTCCAATTAAGCTTTTCGCCATTGGAGAATCGTTTGAAATGCGTCCTTCAAATGGATCTGCTTCAGCGCTACCAACAATTGTATACGTTTCTTCTTCTCCATCTGGAAGCTCAACAAATGTAACCGATTTCCCTAATGAAACAACGGAGCTATTTTCCGTATCTTCTTCAATAATTTTCGCATTGCGAATCATCGTTTCTAATGTAGTAATACGCCCTTCTACAAATGCTTGCTCTTCCTTCGCAGAATCGTACTCGGAGTTCTCGGATAAATCTCCGAAAGAGCGCGCAATTTTAATTCGCTCTACAACTTCTTTTCTTTTAACTGTTTTTAAGTATTCTAATTCTTGCTCAAGCTTTTCCTTCCCCGCTTCGGTCATAGGGTATACTTTCTCTTCTGCCATGTAAATCACTCCTTCTTTACAATCAAATCCCCCGAAAAATAAAAGTATGTAACAGGCGTTTATATTATGTTATTAACAAAAAGCAAGTAAAGATCTTTATGTTGTCATTGTATACATAATATAAACGCAGTATGCGATATCTATGCTATGTTATTACAAAATAGCGTTTTGTTCAAGAATTGTTTGAATTTTTGTGACCATTAAATCAATCGCAACGTGATTTTGCCCGCCTTCAGGAATAATAATGTCGGCATATCGTTTCGTCGGCTCGACAAACTGGTTATGCATTGGACGAACAACAGAAACATATTGCTCAATGACTGAGTCAATCGTTCTGCCGCGCTCTTTAATATCACGTAAAATACGGCGAATGATGCGAATATCTGCATCTGTATCTACAAATAATTTAATATCCATTAAGTTTCTTAAGCGCTCATCCTCTAAAACAAGGATCCCTTCAAGAATGATAACATCTTTAGGCTCTACGTGAATGACCTCATCAGATCGAGTGTGTAAAGCATAGTCATATACAGGCTTTTCAATAGCCTCATATTTCAAAAGTTGTTCAAGATGTTGAATTAATAGGTCATTATCAAAAGCTAGCGGATGATCATAATTTGTTTTTAAACGTTCTTCAAAAGGTAAATGGCTTTGATCTTTATAATAAAAATCCTGTTCAAGCATGAGAATCGAGTGACCTTGGAAGTGCTCATAAATCGCTTTTGTCACACTTGTTTTTCCGGATCCTGTTCCTCCGGCCACTCCGATAACTACTGGCTTTTTCCCCATCACCTGGTCTCCTTTCGCATCATGTTGTATGGGTAAACAGGCTGTTCAACCTTAAATTTAACAATTTGTAACGGATGACGAGCTGCATCTAGTTCATTTCCATCTTCATCATAGATTGTTTCGATAACCGTTCTAAAATTATCGATTTCCGGCCCGAAGAATTCGACTTCTTCTCCTGGTTTAAAATGATTGCGTTGCTGAAGTGTAACCATTTTCGTCTCTTCATCATAATCAAGGACAAGTCCTACGAAATCATAAGTTGTCTTCTTGCTATGATTTCCGTACATTTGCTCTTGGTAACCCGGAACTCCTTCGAAAAACGCTGGAGCTGTATCGCGGTTCGCGCATTTATCCAACTCTTCAATCCATTCTTTTTTAAAGACGAAGTTGTCAGGATCTGCACAATACGCATCAATCACTTTTCGATAAACACTTACAACTGTCGCCACGTAGTGGATTGACTTCATTCGTCCTTCAATTTTTAAACTATCGATACCGAGCTCAATCATTTTTGGAATCGACTCAATTAATTTTAAATCTTTTGGGCTCATTGCAAACGGAGCATCTTTCTCTTCATATAAAGGAACTTCTTCATTTTGCATCATTTCATATAAATCATAGTCCCAACGACAAGATTGACAGCACCCACCACGGTTCGAGTCACGGGCAGTCATGTGATTACTCAGCGTACAACGGCCTGAATAGGCAATACACATCGCACCATGGATAAAAGCTTCAATTTCGATATCCACTTTTTCCTTCATCTCTTTAATTTCTTCAGCGCTTGTTTCGCGCGCTAGTACTACACGCTCAAGTCCTTCTTCCTTCCAAAATTGCACAGCTTTCCAGTTAGACAAGGATTGTTGTGTACTTAAGTGTACTTCAAGTTTTGGTGCAACTTTACGACACGTTTCAATAATTAATGGATCGGCAACGATAATCCCAGTAACCCCTGCTCCTTCAAGCGCTACTAAATATTCGTCAAGTCCGTCCATATTTTCGTTATGTGCAAAGATATTAGTCGTTACGTAAATTTTAGCTCCATATTTGTTAGCGAACTGAACACCCTCTGCAATCTCCTCGATTGAGAAGTTGTCCGCATTTGAACGTAAACCGTATTCTTGTCCACCAATAAATACAGCGTCAGCACCGTACATAACTGCAATTTTAAGTTTTTCTAAATTACCAGCAGGTGCTAATAACTCAGGCTTTTTCACAATAACACGTTTCCCATCAATCATTTTGGAAATCGGTTCTTTTACGGCAACCATCGGATTCTCCTCCTTTATTGTTTAGTACACCGTTTCTTTAAAGAAGAAACCTGTATCAAGAGGTCGGTTTGGTGGTTGAATTGCTTCAATTTCTTCCACAAGTTCCTCTTTTATGTCGTCGTATCGGTCTTGGTCTTCAATGTAAGTATCAATCGCAAGTCGATACTTCTTTGTCACTTCAACAATATATTCTGGAGATTTTAAGACCCCATCAATTTTAAAGCTATCAATGCCTGCGTCTATCATTTCTCCTAATTCGTCAATGATACAAATGTCGTTTGGACTCATGATATGAGTACCGTTTTCGTCCTCAAAAATCGGATACTTATTGTTTCGTTCTTTGTCGTGTAGGAACATATTCTTTTGATATTTTTTGTTCTGAATTTCCATTACTTTACCTTGATATTCAAAATAGTTCCCTACTAACGAACGCTTTGATTGGAACATACATGTCATGCCATGAACTTGCACTTCAATTTCAACTTCCGCGTTCTCTTTCGTTTCAATAATCGCATCCATATTTAATTCACGAGCTAAAACGGCACGCTTAGCTCCTTTACGGCCCCAGTAATTACAAGCATACCAGTTCGTCGCTGTTGTCTCTGTGTTCCAGTGAAGCTTAATATCACACGCGAACTCTCTCGCAATCATAAGTACAGCCGGATCACCGAAAACAATCGCATCTGGCTTCACCGTATTTAAAAACTTCATGTAGTCTTCAATGTCTTCCACCTTGTCGTTATGGAAGAGGGCATTCATAGCAACATAGACTTTCTTGCCGTGTTCATGTGCAATATGAATCGCTTCTTTTACCGCCTCACGATCGAATTCTCCAGCTAAACGAAGTCCAAATCGTTGTTCACCAATAATGAATGCATCTGCACCTGCATCGATTAAAGGTTTGATATCGTCTACACATGTAGGCGTTACTAGCAATTCTGGTTTTTTCATTTGTTCTCACCTCTCTTAATACTTACCGCAACACCGTCACCCACCGGGATGATTGTCGTTTCATAATCCGGATGATTCATTAACCACTCATTATAATGACGAATTTTTTTCACAAGGCTTCGTATACGTTTTGACTCGATTTCTTCTTCTGCGACTAATCCTTTAAAAAGAACATTATCGGTAATGATAATCGCATTTTCTGAAAGCAACGGCTCAAATAGTTCAAAAAATCGTTGATACTGACCTTTTGCGGCGTCAATAAACAATGCATCATAAGGAGCATGTTGTTGAATTTCTTCCGTTAATTCAAATGCATCTCCGTACAGAGGAATAATTCGGTCTCTTGTTTCACTTCTTTCGATATTTAAGATTGCTTGTTTATAGCGAGTCTCATCACGCTCAACCGTTACTATGTTCGCTTCTGGAAGAGACTTAGCCATTCGAATGGCAGAATAAGCAATCGCCGTACCAATTTCTAAAATATGCTTTGGACGGTGCAATTTCAAGATAGATAACATGACAGATATAGCGGTCTTCTCCATAATTGGTACATTATGTTCATTTGCATATGATTCCATTTGTTGAATTTGTTGATCTACGGGCGGCAACAAACCTTCAATGTACATTTCCATTTTGCTATTTTGCACTGTAAGAGCCTCCCCATTCTTTATCTAAAAGGCTGTTTCCGTAAACATTGTTGCTACTTAAACGTTTAAAGCATGGACCTGCAAGACCCCATCGAACATTGCGGTCTGAAGTTCGGAAAGCGGGGCAAAAAGTGTCCGTTTATAGTAAATAAAGCATGAAGCCACAATTTATTAGAAAAGAGCCATCTAAAAATAACCAATCATTATTGAAAACTCAAAAAGAAGAGTTCAACAAATGAACTCTTTCCACTCATCTCTTCCTTTATACAACTCGATATATTTTACCACAAAAAGAAAGGGATTGCTAATAGCAATTCCCTAAAAGAAAAGAATTTTATTGACTTGTTATATATTTTGCCTTGTCTTCATTATGTTCTTTTAACGTGTTGTTGAAGACAACCTCTCCATCAGGCTTTGCTAAAAAGTATAAAAAGTCGGTATCAGCAGGCTTTAAAGCAGCATCGAGCGACATTTTCCCTGCATTCGCAATTGGCCCTGGAGGTAACCCTGTTACTTTGTATGTGTTATAAGGTGAATCAATTTCCAAGTCTTTGTATAACACACGTTCTTTATGTTCCCCATGCGCATATAATACAGTCGGGTCTGTTTGAAGCTTCATGCCCCGTTCAATTCGGTTGTAAAATACACTCGCTATTTTTTCTCTGTCCACTTTTTCCGTTGCTTCTTCTTCAATTAAAGAAGCCATCGTTAAAAACTCATGTGTAGACATGTTTTGATTGACTAACTCTTCTTGATATTCCTGGACAACTTCATCTGTTTTCTTAATCATCGTTTCAAGGACCGCATCTAGCTCAGGTTCTTCTTCATAGAATGAGTACGTTGCAGGATACAAATATCCTTCAAGCGGGTATTTAATTTCATCGTTCAACACGTCATCTGTAATGGTATCCGGGTAAATACCTTTCATTTTTTCAATAAATTCTTTACTTGATACTCTCGTTAAAATTTCTTCTTCTGAATATGGTGTTTGTTCAGCGATAATCGCAGCGATTTCAACTAATTGTTTCCCCTCTGGAATCGTCATCTTAAACACAGGTTCCTGTACGACTTTCCCTGATTTTAAGCTTGCGATGATTTCATCAAACGTCATCGCTTTATTGAGCATATAATCCCCAGCTTGAAAGCCTGACTCGTTTTTAAATTTCACATAATACTTAAACACTTTTTCATCTTTAATGATGTTATGGTCTTCTAATATGCTTGCAATGGACGAAACAGATGAACCAATTGGTATGGTTACTTCAATTGGATCTGTTTGATCTGGATCAACCGGTTGTAATGCGGATTTTATATAAATGTAGCCTCCACCAATAATTCCTGTAAACAAAACAACTAATACGATAAATGTTGTTAAAACAATTTTTCGTATCGTCTTGGCTTCTTGCTGTTTTTGAAGTAGCTTTTCCATCATTTCTTTCTTTGAATCGACTTCAGACATCCAAATCCTCCTCTCATCCTGATTATTATACTATAATTTACACAAAATTTCGGCACAACCCGACGATTTTCTTTAATTTCGACGGAATTCGTAAAGATTATGTTCATGAATTGATGGAAAAAAGACAAATACAAAACCAAACCATAAGAAAAGCGCAAGTCCTTAGGCGAAGGGCGCTTTAGGACCTGCGAGGAGGCTTCCGTCGCCACAGCAGGGCCGAAGCGACCCGAGCTGATGGCGCTTGGAGCTAGACACCAAAAAAAAACGGTAAAGAGAATACTTTAACACTTTATTGAACTTAAACTTTCTGTAACAATAAAAAAAGAGGCATGAGCCTCAAAAAATCATGAAAATGACTTTTTGACTCAGCCTCTCATATTTATTTCTTATTCCTCTTCATCATCGAGAAACGTATTTAACATTTCTTCAATCATGTCCCATTCTTCTTCCGTTTCAATTGGTTTTAATTCACCGTTTTCTCCTTCTTCATTTGGAACGAAGCTAGATGCATGAATTTCGATTTCTTCATTTTCATCTTCTTCTGCTCCTACCGGATAATAAAGAACGTACGATTTTCCAAACTGTTCATTTTCAAAAGTAAATAAAACTTCACATAGTTGCTCGTTGCCTTCTTCATCGATAATTGTAATTTGCTTTTCTCCGTGTTCCATTAACTTGACACCTCTTTAATTTATTTTGGGCTATCTAAATAGCTTTGCAAAATGACAACAGCTGCCATTTTGTCAATCACTTTTCGACGCTTCTGTCTACTTACATCTGCTTCTATTAATAAACGTTCAGCCGCCATCGTCGAAAGACGTTCGTCCCATAGGACAACTGGGAGATTAAACGTTTCTTTTAATTGATCTGCAAATTGTTGGGAAGCTTCTCCTCTCGGACCAATGGTTCCGTTCATGTTTTTCGGCATCCCTACAACAATTTTTTCAACTTCGTATTCCTTCAATATTTCGGAGAGTCGGTCTAACCCAAACTCTCCTTCTTCTGTATCAATCTTAATCGTTTCAAGCCCTTGTGCTGTCCATCCAAGCGCGTCGCTAACAGCGACCCCTAATGTTTTCGTTCCTAAGTCTAAACCTAAAACTCTCATATACCCTCGCGATGATCTTTCAAATATGATTTGACTAACTCTTCAATTAGCTCGTCCCGTTCTAACTTCCGAATTAAATTACGTGCATCTCGATGACGTGGAATGTATGCGGGATCCCCAGAAAGTAAATATCCAACGATTTGATTGATCGGATTATACCCTTTTTCTTTTAGGGCATCATAGACGGTATTTAACACATCATTGACATTCGTCTGTACGGAGTCTTCCGAGAAATTAAATTTCATTGTTTTATCAAACGAACTCACCTTTTGCACCTCTTTCTGGAGACTCTTCTCCGAATTCTACCTTGTCTACATCTATCTCCATTTTACACCATTAGACAAGAATATTAAACGGATTTGACCCATTCCATTACATAATTTAATGCTTCCTCAAGCTTGTTTGGATCTTTTCCTCCGGCTTGAGCCATATCTGGGCGTCCACCGCCGCCACCGCCGCAACGTGTTGCTACTTCTTTAATTAGTTTTCCTGCATGGTAGCCTTTTTCAATTAAATCTTTCGTTACACCAGCGGCTAAGTTTACTTTCCCTTCATTTGCAGCTCCAAGTACTACAATACCTGAACCGAGTTTTTGTTTCAGCTCATCTAACATTGCACGAAGGCTATTCATATCTTTCGCATTTACTTTTGCGCTTAATACTTTTACACCGTTAACTTCAACAGCTTGATCGATTATGTTTGCAGCCTCTAAATTTCCTAATTTAGCTGTTAACGACTCGTTTTCTCGTTCTAGTTCACGCATTTCTGCTTGCAGAGATTCCACACGGGAAATGATATCCTTCGGTTTTGTTTTTAATTTTTCTGCCACATTTTTCAATAATACAACTTGGTCTGTTAAGAAACGATAAGCTTCTTGTCCTGTTACCGCTTCGATGCGGCGAGTACCAGCACCGATTCCAGATTCAGAAACAATTTTGAACAAGCCGATTGATGAAGTATTCTCAACATGGCAACCACCACATAACTCTAAGCTATAGTCTCCTACTGAAACGACACGAACGACATTGCCGTATTTTTCACCGAATAGTGCCATTGCCCCCATTGCTTTTGCTTCATCAAGTGATTTATGATCAATGACAACTGAAAGCGACTCCCAAATCTTCTCATTCACAATTCGCTCGATTTGTTCTAACTCTTCTGGACTAACTTGTCCGAAATGAGAGAAGTCAAAACGTAAGCGTTCTGCTGTCACAAGGGAACCAGCTTGATTTACATGCGTACCTAATACATCCTTTAATGCTTGATGAAGTAAGTGCGTCGCCGTATGGTTCTTCACAATGGCCTTACGAGATGTAGCATCGACTTTAGCTGCCACATTCATACCTTTTTTTAGCGTACCACTTTGAACTTTCACATTGTGTAAATGTTGTCCATTCGGCGCTTTTTGAACATCCATTACAACTACGTGAACATTATCATTAACCATCACGCCATTATCTGCAATCTGACCGCCACTTTCTGCATAAAATGGTGTGCGAGTTAACATGACTTGAACTTCTTCACCTTCATTTGCTTCTTCAATTAATTGACCATCTTTCATTAGTGCAAAAATTGTTCCTTCTGCTTCAAAAGTATCATACCCAACGAATTCACTATCCTCTGTAATTTCGCCGAGCACACCACCTTGTACTTGCATGGAATCAACATCTTGACGTGCTTTACGAGCACGTTCGCGCTGTAGTTCCATTTCTTTTTCAAATCCATCATGGTCAACGTTCATGGATTCATCAAGCGCATATTCTTCTGTTAATTCGACTGGGAATCCGTATGTGTCATATAATCGGAATACTTCTTCACCCGGAATGACATTCGAACCAGCCGCTTTTTGCTTTTCAATAACAGAGGATAAAATAGCTAACCCCTCGTTTAATGTTTCGTGGAATCGCTCTTCCTCATTTTTCACAACTTTTTGTACGAATTCTGCCTTTTCTTTCACTTCTGGATAGAAGTCAACCATGATTTCTCCTACAGTCGGTACAAGCTCGTACATGAAAGGACGGTGAATATTTAATTGTTTTGCGTAACGAACCGCCCTACGTAATAAGCGGCGTAACACATACCCACGACCTTCATTGGAAGGGAGTGCCCCGTCTGTTACCGCAAAGGTTACCGTTCGAATATGGTCAGCGATTACTTTAAACGCCACATCTTTTTCTTCATCTTTTCGATATTTCTCTCCAGAAATGGATTCTGTCGCTTCAATAATAGGCATAAACAAGTCTGTATCAAAGTTTGTAGGTACATCTTGAATAACCGAAACGACGCGCTCTAAGCCCATTCCTGTATCGATGTTCTTCTTCGGAAGTGGTGTATACGAACCATCCGGATTATGGTTGAATTGAGAGAAAACAAGGTTCCACACCTCTAAGTAACGCTCGTTTTCTCCACCTGGATACAATTCCGGATCTTCTGGGTCATTTCCATAGCTCTCACCACGATCATAGAAAATTTCCGTATTCGGTCCACTTGGCCCCTCACCAATATCCCAGAAGTTCCCTTCTAAGCGAATAATACGCTCATTCGGAACTCCAATTTTTTCATTCCAAATTTTGTACGCTTCTTCATCTTCTGGATGAATTGTAACGGATAGACGATCCGAATCAAACCCTAACCATTTTTCACTCGTTAAAAATTCCCACGCCCACTCAATTGCTTCTTCTTTGAAATAATCTCCAATTGAGAAGTTACCGAGCATTTCAAAGAATGTGTGGTGACGGGCAGTTTTTCCGACATTTTCAATATCATTCGTACGAATCGATTTTTGCGCATTTGTAATTCTTGGATTATCAGGAATCACTCGTCCGTCAAAATACTTCTTTAACGTGGCAACACCACTATTAATCCATAGCAACGATGGATCCTCGTGCGGAATTAAAGACGCACTTGGTTCTACAGCATGGCCTTTTTCTTGAAAGAAATCTAAAAACATTTGGCGCACTTGAGCTGATGTTAACTTTTTCATCTTTGACCTCCTACAATTGTATAGTTTCTAAAATACAAATAAAAAACTCGCCACTATGTAAATATTTCTATTTACACAGGGACGAGATTGCTCGCGGTACCACCCTGATTATGGAATACATCCATCACCTTCATTAACCGTAACGTGGTTGAACGACAGGGTTCTCCTGCACTCCGGATTAGCCTTCTGTTACCCTTCATCTAGAATCTTTTTCAGCCTCGAAGATTCCTCTCTTCACGATTACTCGCTTTAGATGGACTGTAACATACTCGATCCGTCATCGTTTTCACTATGTATCTACTCTTGCATTATAGTGGAACCATTCATCAAATGTCAATCTGTTCGCAAATGGGTCACTGTATGAACAGCTACCACCTTTAAGATCGATACAATTGGAACCGCCAAAATAAGCCCAATAATGCCACCAATTTCTCCACCAGCAAGCAAAGCTAAAATAATGAGAACCGGATGCATATGTAGACTTTTCCCAACAATTAAAGGACTAAGTAAGTTTCCTTCAATAAATTGTAGGACAAACACAATGATGACCACAACTATGACTTTATCTACCGAATCAGCCGCTGCTAAAATTGCGGCCGGAATGGCACCGATAACGGGTCCAAAGTAAGGAATGACATTCGTTGCCCCGACAATAATTCCTAATATTAAAGCATATTTAATATCAAATAGCCAGAAGCTGATTGTTGCTAAAATAGCAATAGTTAAACAAACAAGTAATTGTCCACGAATGTAATTACCTAACGAAGCATCAATTTCATGCAGTAATGTCTTTCCATCTTTTCTCCATCTTTTTGGGGTTAAGTACCAAACTACTCGCTTCATTAAATCATAATCTTTCAATAGATAAAAAACTAAAAATGGAATAACAGCAAAAATGAGAACATAATCGAACAAAGCACGAAAGCTAGTTACAAGTCGTTCTAGCGTATTTCCAATTTGATTTTCTACGTTTTGAACCATTTTTTCAAATCGCTCATGTACATCGAGCGGTAGTTTGGACGTTTGATCATGAAGATTATCCATCCATTGTTGATAAGAGGCCGTAACATTCGGAATATTATTCGATAAATCTTTCATTTGTTCAATCAATACAGGAGTTCCTTTATAAAGCGCGAATATCAAACCGCCAAAAAACAATAAATAGATGATGATAATTGAAAACGGCCGAGGAACTCCCTTTTTATGAAGTTTTTCTACAGTCGGATGAAGCAGATACGTAATAAAGAGAGAAATAAAAAAAGGAATGAAAATCGCCTTAAGCATGTTGTAAAATGGCTCCCACAAGGTCTTTAATTGATACATTACTAGGAGAAAAAGGGAACTAAGTAATAAAATGAATAGCCAATATAACCATTTTCGTTGCTGGTCAGTCACCGTCACCACTCCTCTATTTTAGTGTGATGATGGGCCAATTTTTTATACATGGTTTTTAGTATTTTACGATTAAAATAAAAAATCCTAAACTCAAAACAAAAAGGGGTTGTACACAAAGTACAGCCCTTTTTCATCGTAAATTAAATTCGGTTAAAACCATGCGGTGGCGGACGCTATCCGAACTTGCACAGGACGTGGCCGCTTTTAGCAGAGGTTCATTCAATTATCGTCTCCTCTACTCGCAAGCTCGACTGTGGGTTCTTTGGCTCATGCTTTTCCCGCAGGAGTCGCCGCCACCTTTCTTTCGTTCAAAACCAAGTGAAGGAGTTGGTTCTCCACTTATTCCATTTAAGGAACTTATCAGTCAGTTCACTCGAAAAATAGTTACGACATGGATCTCATCACTCGTCGTCCCATTTTTCTCATGACTTGTCCTGTACGGTTATCACTTCTTGCATTTTGGACGAGGTAAAGAGCTGCAGCTCCAATACCCATTGTAACAATAGAAGTCATTGCGCGGTTCATTCCTAATACACCCCTTTACATACTGATGGATCGTTCATCATCTGAAAACAAATCATCAAGTGAACTTAGTGTTCCATCTTCTTCGACTTGATGGGTGTGGATTACGCCTTTTGAAACCGTCAGTTCAATAAAGCAACCCCAACAATAATATTGATTGACACCAATTTTCCCAAGATCTTTACTTTTACAATTTGGACACGTGAACAAAACTTGGACACCTCTTTATTCTTAATAGAGGATAATCGCGTCTTTACCGATGGATTGTTCATTCTGTACGTGAAGTGTTGTCGTGCCAACTGTAACATCAGTAAAGAAACCTTCCGTTACCTCATATGCTACAATTGTGTCCAATTTTTGGCTTAAATATACATCCTCAACCAATCCATAACTTTCTCCCTCTTCGTTTAACACCGGCAAATGTAAAATGGGATTTTTCTTTTCAATAAAGCGGTGCCCCTTTTCAGATAGTTCAACTGCCAAATCACTTGCATTCAAGACAATCTTCTCATCATTAATCGATTGAATATCGGAAATTCGAAAGACGTAATCACGCTGGAACCAGCCTTTCCCGTCCACAATGAAACCGTCAACTTTTCCGTCTTCTCTTAACAACAGATCTTTCGTTTTTCCAATTTCTCTTCCATCTGACAAATATACGGGAAATCCTTTTAAATTCTTAAATGTTCGCAAAGACTCTCTCCACCTTTCCGAACATTTTTATTGTGTTTCTGCTTCCATAAAATCATAAGGCGTAATGTTTTCCATCCCGATATTTGCATCGTGAACACTAAATGGAAGTTGCTTTTGTAATGCTTCCAGTTCATCATCCATCCCCAACCACTCGATTAGTGACGTTTGACGTTTGTAGTCTTCATTTTGACGAATGCCCATTTTAAGTGCATCCACTTCACCACAAAGAATCAAAAACTGCTTACTTCGTGTAACGGCTGTATAAATCAAATTTCTTCTCAACATTCGATAGTAACTTTTTACAATAGGTAAAATGACAATTGGAAACTCGCTTCCTTGTGATTTATGAATAGAGCAGCAGTACGCATGCGTAAATTGGTGAAAATCTTGTCGGGTATAGGTCACTTCGTTTCCATCAAATGAAATAACAATTAAATCTTCTTTTTCTGTATTCTCGCGGGAATAAAAAATCGAAACGATTTCTCCCATATCCCCATTAAACACATTGCTCTCCGGTTGGTTTACGAGTTGCAACACTTTATCTCCCACACGATAAACGATAGGTCCAAATTGTATTTCACGTTTTTGCTCTGATTTAGGATTTAACGTTTCCTGAAGCATTGTATTTAATTGGTCAATACCGGAAGTACCACGATACATTGGCGCTAACACTTGAATCTCTCGTGGCGAATATCCCTTTTTCACAGCATTTTCTACTACTTTCTGTACAACTTCCTTCACTTGATTACTTTTGCAAGGTAAAAAGGAACGATCTTTCGTTGGAGAGAGAATATTGTCTGGAAGTATTCCGTTACGAATATCATGCGCTAATTCAATAATTGATGATCCTTCTGCTTGACGATAGATCTCTTTTAGTCTGACAGTTGGAATAACATCCGCCTTTAATAAATCGCTTAATACCTGCCCTGGTCCTACAGAAGGGAGTTGATCTTCATCCCCTACTAAAACGACTTGAATCGTTGATGGAAGGGCCTTAAACAGTTGATTAGCTAGCCAAGTATCCACCATCGAAACTTCATCGACAATCAATAACTTACCATTTATCGGGTTTTCCTCATCAAAATGAAACCCTTCTTGACCATTCCAACCGAGAAGTCGATGAATCGTTACAGCGGGTAATCCCGTTGCTTCACTCATTCGCTTGGCAGCTCGCCCAGTTGGTGCAACTAGCAAAATGGGAAAGGCTTCGTCTTTTTTGTATGAATCCACATCTAAAGAAATGCCATGCAAATCCGCATATATTTCAACAATCCCTTTTATAACGGTAGTTTTCCCTGTACCAGGACCACCTGTTAGCAACATCATTGGTGAATGGATGGCTCGTTGGATCGCTTCTTTTTGTGATGGAGCATATTGGACATTCATTTTTTCTTCAAGTCTTCCTAGAGCAAGCAAGAATTCAGATTCAGGAAAAGCGTCTTCATATTCCTTTTGTTGTAACAGGCGTTCAATGCTAGACGATAACCCTTTTTCAGCAAAGTATAATGAAGGGATATACAGTCGGTCCTGCTCGATAATTAATTTCCCGTCTTCAGATAAAACGAGGAGCTCTTGATCGATATGGCTTTCTTCTATCGCATCTTCCCCTCTTTGATTAAGCAATTGCATTGTTTTTTGGATAAGTTGTTTCTTTTTTAAAAACACATGTCCTTCTTGTATACAATCATGTTCTAATGTATATAAACAGGCCGCTTTAATTCGATCTGGATGCTGTCCTGAAATCCCAATTTGACTACCTAACTCATCCGCTCGAATAAATCCAATCCCTTCTACGTCTTCTACCAGTTTATACGGATTCTTTTGAATAATTTCTATGGTAAGATCCTTGTATGTTTGATAAATTTTCATGCCGAGCTGAGGTCCAAAGCCTAGTTGATTTAATGAAATCATAATTTGTTCTAGTCCTTGGTGCGATTTAACCGTTTCGATTATCGTTTTCGCTTTTTCTTTATGTAACTTCGGCACGCGATTTAGAGCATCTGGATTTTCCAAAATAATAGAGATCGCTCGTTCACCAAGTTCTGCAACAATCGCCTCTGCCGTTTTCTTTCCAATTCCTTTAAAGAGATCGCTTGATAAGTACTGAATCACACCTTCTTTCGTCTGAGGTAACTCTTTTCGAAAGTGCTCGGCATGAAATTGCTCCCCGAACTTCGGATGTAATTTCTTTTGTCCCGTAAACGTATACGTATCTTCTAAATTGAGAAGAGGGAAATAGCCTGTCACAGTTATATGTTTATCTGAAAATGATTGATTCGTTTCTGTAACACGTAATTTTAAAACGGTATAGAAATTTTCTTCATTTTGATAAACAAGATGTTGAATGACTCCTTTGACATACGGTTTTTGTTCATGAAACATCTCTAACTGCTCATTTTCCATTCTTCCCCCTCCTTCCAGCCATTAATTCTTTTGTGCTTCTTCAATCACTTTTTTCGCATTTCCAGCGAGTAAATGATCTGGTTGTATAGCTAGCGCCTTTTCAAACATTTCTAACGCTTTTGCTACATTCTCTTCGTACGCATATGCAACGCCTAAATTGTAATACGCATCAGAATGACCACTATCAAGCTCGATTACTTTTTCAAGCTCACTTTTTGCAGCCTCCATTGCCCCTGTTTGTCCAAGGCACAATGCAAATTGGAAGCGGGCCTCAACATCTTCCTCTTTTAACTCTACAGCTCGCTGCAAATAAGGAAGAGCAAGACGAGGCTGTTCTAAATGATGAATGGACATTCCAAGCATATAAAACACATCGCTATTTTCCAAACCACTTTTCATCGCTTTTTCAAAGAAATCTTTCGCTTTATGAAAGTCATTTTGATTGAAGCAAACGGTTCCCGCTCCGTAATAGGCAGTCGCTGTTTTATCATCTAGCTCAATAGCACGTTCAAAAAATCGAAGCGCACGACCATAATCTTGTAAAGCAGCTAATAAATTACCGAAATTAACATATAAAACAGGATCATTCGGATTTTCTTCAATCGCTTCTGTAAAATGTTTCGCTGCCTCTTCAAAATTCCCCTCTTGCATCGCTTGAATACCGCGTTCATTTTTTGTCATCATTTGCAATTCTCCTTTATTAATTATGAAACTATTCCGTAACGATTCTCATTCAAATACTTACTAGTATTATACTTACTTGAATCAATGCGTTACATCTATAACTATGTACATTATACATGCAATCCTGACAGAAATTAACCGGTGTTTGTCGAAGACAAAAATGCCCCAACATCATCATGTTGAGGCATTTTTCCGTACTATCCTACATAAGTTAAACGTGCACCATCTTTATAAATCTCGTCAATGGTTCCTCCACCAAGACATACTTCTCCATTGTATAAAACAACTGCTTGTCCTGGTGTTACAGCACGAATTGGCTTTTCAAATGTGATTTTCGCTCGATTGTTATCTAACATTTCAACACGAACTTCGTTGTCAGGTTGGCGATAACGGAATTTGGCTGTACAAGCTACTTCACCTGTTGGCACTTCATCCGAAACCCAGTTCATGTTGACTGCTATGATGGAATCTGAGTATAGCAACTCGTTTTCAAATCCTTGATCCACATATAAGATGTTTTTTTCTAGATCTTTTCCAACAACAAACCAAGGTTCACCGCTTCCGCCGATTCCGAGGCCTTGACGTTGGCCAATCGTATAATACATTAATCCATCATGCTTTCCTTTTACTTCGCCATCCATGGTTTGCATTTCACCAGGTTGAGCTGGTAAATATTGACTTAGGAACTCCTTAAAGTTTCGTTCGCCAATAAAACAGATACCTGTACTATCTTTTTTGGAAGCAGTAGCAAGACCCGCCTTCTGGGCAATTTCGCGAACTTCTTTCTTCTCTAAGTGTCCTAATGGAAACATCACTTTCGAAAGTTGCTTCTGCGAAAGTTGATTTAAGAAATACGTTTGGTCTTTATTTGGATCTTTCCCACGAAGCATTTGATATTTGCCGTCTCGATATTCCACTTGAGCATAATGCCCAGTAGCCACATAATCCGCCCCAAGAGCAAGCGCATGTTCTAAAAATGCTTTGAATTTAATTTCCTTGTTACACATGACATCCGGGTTTGGGGTTCTACCCGCTTTATATTCATCAAGGAAGTACGTAAACACTTTATCCCAATATTGCTTTTCAAAATTTACCGCATAATAAGGAATCCCAATTTGATTACACACGCGAATGACATCATTGTAATCTTCCGTTGCGGTACAAACACCATTCTCATCTGTATCATCCCAGTTTTTCATAAAGATACCGATGACCTCGTATCCTTGTTCTTTCAACAATAAGGCTGCAACAGAGGAGTCCACTCCCCCGGACATCCCAACGACAACACGTTTATTTTTATTGTCATTCATTCCTTTCACCTCCAGTATTTCTAAGCTGTTAACCGTTGAACAACTTGTGCGACTTTTACACTCGCAGCTTGAATTTGATCGATTGTGTTACCAAGACCAAAACTAAAACGAATGGAGGACGTCACCTTTTCCGAGTCTTTTCCAAACATCGCAACAAGCACATGAGATGGGTCAACTGAACCCGCTGTGCAAGCGGAGCCGCTTGAGGCTGCAATGCCAACTAAATCTAGATTCACTAACAACGTTTCAACATTCGTGCCAGGAAAATGGATATTTAAAATATGAGGAAGACCCTCGTTCTGTTCTCCATTAACTTCAAATGTAAGACCATATTCTTTAAAGGTATCAACCATCGATTGTTTAAACTGTTGATATTCCTTAACTTTTTCTTCTCTTAGAGATTCAGAAATTTTCACAGCTTCGGCAAAGCCAACTATTCCATGAACATTTTCTGTTCCCGCGCGACGCTTTAACTCTTGCTCACCACCATACGATATTGGCGCAAGCTTCAGCCCTTCACGTACATATAAAAAACCCGTTCCTTTTGGGCCATTAATTTTATGACTTGATGCACTTAATAAATCAACCTGCAACTTTTGAACATCGACAGAAAGTACACCGAATGCTTGTACAGCATCAGTATGAAAATAAGCTTGGTGGTTCGCTAATATCTGCCCGATTTCTGAAATGGGCTGTAGTGAGCCGACTTCATTATTTCCGTACATGATCGTGACTAATATCGTATCATCACGCAAGGCTTCTTTGAAATCTTTCATTGAAATGACACCTTTTTCATTTACAGGTAAATATGTCACTTCAAATCCAATCGATTCTAAGTGTTTGCAAGCGTGCAAAGCTGCGTGATGTTCAATGGTTGTCGTAATAATATGTTTTCCTTTTTGTTGGTGTGCCATTGCAGTCCCAACAATCGCCATATTATCTGCTTCCGTTCCTCCACTTGTGAACACAACTTCTTTTGCACTCGCATTAATCACGGATGCAATCGTTTCTCTCGCTTCATCAAGTAATCTTCGACTATCCCGTCCAAATGCGTGTATACTAGAAGGATTCCCAAACACCTCTTCCATAACGGGGACCATTTTTTCTAAGACATTTGGGTGGATTGGCGATGTAGCTGCATGGTCTAGATAGATTCGTTCCATTTTCTATCACCTCTTTAAAAAGTCCCTTTGCTTATTATAGTGATTAAATATAAAACATGTAAGCATCTTGCTCATTATCGTCAGTAAAACTCGCTAAATCTTCCAATGTTGTATTATCCAGCACATCCTTAATGGCATCACGAATTTTGATCCATAAATGACGTTTTGCCGGCTCTTCGTCTTCAATTCCTTCAACAGGTGTGATTGGACCTTCAAGTACGCGAATAATGTCTCCAGCAGTAATATTTCGTGGATCATCTGCTAATATATATCCACCATATGCTCCGCGAATACTTTTAACAAGACGAGCGTTACGTAAAGGAGCAATGAGTTGTTCTAAATAATGTTCTGATAAATTATGCGTCTGCGCAATGCTCTTTAATGAAGTAGGGCCTTCACCATAACGTTTCGCTAATTCAATCATAATTGTCAATCCGTAGCGTCCTTTAGTTGAAATTCTCACTTTTATACACTCCTATTTTTTGTTAAACATTAAATTATTCTTATATTCTTTTATATCAATGTCTGATGACCGCACTTGCTCATATAACTTTAAACTTTAGTCATTATAGCATATTATCATAATATAGAGTATCGTACACATGGATAGAAATAGGTGAATTTCATGAAACCATTAGCATTTAGAATGAGACCGACCTCAATTGACCAAATCGTCGGTCAACAACATTTAGTTGGTAAAGGAAAAATTATTGAACGAATGGTGCGAGCAAAACAATTAACATCCATGATTTTATTTGGCCCACCCGGAATTGGGAAAACATCAATCGCTACAGCTATTGCTGGTAGTACCAATACGCCCTTCCGATCACTCAACGCTGTTATTCATAATAAGAAGGACATGGAAATCGTCGTTGAGGAAGCAAAAATGAGCGGGCAATTGATTGTCATTTTAGATGAAGTTCATCGATTGGATAAAGCAAAGCAAGATTTCTTACTTCCTCATTTAGAAAGTGGGAAAATTATATTAATTGGCGCGACAACGAGCAATCCATATCATGCGATAAATCCTGCAATTCGAAGCCGATGTCAAATCTTTGAATTAAAGCCACTTGCGCCAGAAGAAATCATGATTGCATTGAAGCGATCTCTTACCGACTCAAGAGGGTTAAAAGATTTTAACGTTCAAATTACCGATGAAAGCCTAAATCACATAGCAGTTTGTTGTGGTGGAGATATTCGAAGCGCAATGAATGCATTAGAACTGGCAGTCCGTTCTTCGGAAGTAGACGAGAATAATGTAGTTCAAATTGATTTAGAAACAGTGGAGGAATGCATTCAAAAAAAGAGCTTTGTTCACGATAAAGATGGAGATGCCCATTATGACGTTTTATCCGCTTTTCAAAAATCCATTCGTGGCTCTGACGTTAATGCTGCACTTCATTATTTGGCTCGTCTCATTGAAGCAGGGGATCTCTTTTCTATTGCCCGGCGTCTTCTAGTTATTGCATATGAAGATATTGGACTTGCCAACCCACAAGCTGGACAAAGAACACTGGCAGCAATTGAAGCGGCTGAACGTGTTGGCTTTCCTGAAGCGCGAATTCCCCTAGCAAACGCGGTCATTGAACTTAGCTTATCCCCTAAGTCAAATTCAGCCTACTTAGCCATTGACCATGCGTTAAAAGATTTGAAGCTAGGTGTGACCGGAGAGGTTCCTCTTCACTTGAAAGACGCACATTATAAAGGGGCTACACAATTAGGTAGGGGTGTGGATTATCTCTATCCTCATGATTATGAGAATGGTTGGGTCAAACAACAATATTTACCCGACCCTATTAAAAACAAAAAATATTTTGAACCGAAGAAGACAGGGAAATTCGAGCAAGCTCTTGCTACTGTTTACGAAAATTTAAACCGTCAGTCCAAATAATCCTCTTTTTTAACGCATAATAAAGTGACCATCCGTTTAATGCTAAGATTAAAGCATCCATTTAGACAAGCATGTTACAAGTCGGAGGAATTATTGTGAAGACAAAACCGAACACATGGTCAAAAGAAGACGATGAGTTACTTGCAACTACCGTACTACAATTTATGCAGCAAGGCAAAACATAGGCAAAGGCATTCGAACATGTCGCAGAAAGCATACATCGCTCCATAAGTGCTTGTAGGTATCGTTGGAATAGTGTTTTACGAAAAAATTATGAGCATGAAATAGAAGAAGTAAAAAATGATAGAAAAAATAAAGATGCTACGGGGACTTTTACACTAACCGATTGTATCACCTACTTACAACAAGTGGCTGAGACTGAACGCAACTATGAAACATTATTAGCAGAACAACACCAGTTAAAACACGAGTACGAAAAGTTACTTGATGAAAACAAGCGTTTGAAAAGCCTTTTTCATGAAATTGTTGAAAAACAAAAGAACATGAACGGTGAACTGGAAATAATGATGAACCTAGTGGAGCAAGCTTCACAAATCATGAAAGAAGAAAATACTCATTAAAAAGCTGGTGGAAGCTTAGGAGAAAAGCGCAAAGCGCAAGTCCTTAGGCAGGGAGGCTTCCGTCAGCAGGGCCGAAGCGACCCGAGCTGATGGCGCTTGGAGCTAGACACAAAAAAACAGTAAAGAGAATACTTTAACACTTTATTGAACTTAAACTTTCTGTAACAACAAATAAAGGGTGTCCCCAGTTACTTTTGGGACACCCACCTTTTGTCTATTATTGATCATCTGAAACACGATGAATTTTAATATCTTTTAAAAGTTCATTCATGACATGAGAAGCCATAATTAAACCTGCAACAGACGGAACAAATGCGTTGGATGAAGGTGGCATTTTCGCTTTGCGAATTTTAGCCTCATCATTTCCTACTTCCTTCCGTACATCTTCACGAATAACAATTGGACTTTCATCTGAGAATACAACTTTAATGCCTTTACGAATTCCTTCTTTACGCAATTTTGTACGAATAACTTTCGCAATTGGATCCGTATGTGTTTTTGAGATATCTGCTATTTTAAAGCGTGTAGGGTCTGTTTTATTCGCTGCACCCATACTCGAAATGATCGGAATATCTCGCTTTAGACATTCTTTCATTAAATGGATTTTATAGCTAATAGTATCAGAAGCATCAATGACAAAGTCTGGTTCATAACTAAAGAACGTTTCATACGTTTCTTCTGTATAGAACATTTTTAGAGAAATAACTTCACATTCTGGGTTAATATCTGCGATACGCGCCTTCATTAAGTCAACTTTCGGTTGACCTACCGTTGAAAGTAGCGCATGAATTTGACGGTTTACATTTGTGATATCGACATCATCCTTGTCGACTAAAATTAAGCGTCCTACTCCAGATCTTGCAAGCGCTTCAACTGCAAAGGAACCGACTCCGCCAATTCCTAAAACAGCTACCGTACTACCTTTTAATATATTTAACCCTTCCTTACCAATCGCAAGTTCATTACGAGAAAATTGATGTAACAAAAAAATCACTCCAATAATTTTGTTTCACTTAGCAGTATTTTACCTGAATCAAGAATATATCATTCAACAAGTAAAAACAAGTATTTCTATCAGAAAGGTTAATCATAACTACTAAATTTAGAGAGGATTTCTCAAGCATGGAGTTAAAAAGAGGTACAACCTAAAAATTGTTGAAAACAAATTGCTTTCATCTATTATAAAGATTGGATTGACAAAATTTATCTCCATTGTCATAATAACACCATCATCCGACATCAGTGTCGGAAATTGATTGTGGAGGCGTGAAGCATCATGAAGCGATGGGGAAAACGACTTATAATCGGCATCTCAATATTGAGTGTATGCTTATTCGTAATATTTTTCATTTGGTCTGAAATTACGTATAAACCGACGGAGGAAATGTATCAAGTAATGTCAAATTCAGAGTTAGAGTATACGAACGGCATTTTAACCTTTGAAGGAGAATCAAAAATTGGTATTATTTTATACCCTGGTGGCAAAGTCGAGCCTGAAAGCTATAGTTATTTAGGTGAACAGCTTTCAGAGAAAGGATATACCGTCTACATTCCGAGTATGGCGTTCAATTTCGCCATATTTGACACACAAAAAGCGGAAGACATTATTCAGGATGCAAACCATATTGAAGAATGGTATATAAGTGGACACTCATTAGGCGGGGTGGCTGCTGCAAAATTCGCTAGTGAGCATCTCGACAAAGTCGATGGGCTTGTCTTATTAGCATCCTACCCTTCTGAAAAGGATTCTTTAAAAGAAGATTCTTTACCTGTATTATCGATTTATGCTACAAACGACGGTTTAACAACTGGAAACGATATTGAACGTTCAAAAGAATTTCTTCCGACAGGTAGTCAATTTGTAGAGGTCATCGGTGGTAATCATGGAGGGTTTGGTATGTATGGGCCTCAAAAGGGAGATGGAGACGCGGACATATCTGCGCTCAATCAGCAGAAACAAATCGTTGATTTAATTAATGACTGGATTAAGAAAACCACTAACGAAACAAAATAGCAGTTGTTCAAGAAACAAAAAAGTCCCGATTGTGCCGTCGCCATTTCCATCGTTTTGATCCCGCTCACGGCAGGTGGGTGCTCTGTTCCAACTATTCGTAAGTCCTAAACGAGTATGTTAGGCATGTACTCAAGTTGGAAACACCGAGCTCCCGATTAACGAATTGTTCGGTCAAAACTAGGTGTACGACGAACACATCAGGACGTAAAATTTTGGATTCGATTGTTGAACTAAGAATAACACAATGGCGCATGTTTTTCAACATGCGCCACTCTTTTTATTCTTCCACTTTTTGAACCACTTTCAAATGTAGCTCATGTAATTGCTCTTCGCTTACCTCACCTGGTGCTTCGGTTAATAAACAGCTTGCACTTGCAGTTTTCGGGAATGCAATGGTATCACGTAAGTTCGTGCGTCCAGCTAGAAGCATGACTAAACGATCTAATCCAAGTGCAATTCCACCATGTGGAGGAGTACCGTATTCGAAAGCCTCTAACAAGAATCCGAACTGTTCTTTCGCTTCTTCTTCAGAGAATCCTAAAAGCTTGAACATTTTTTCTTGGACATCTTTCTCAAAGATACGAATGGATCCTCCACCTAGCTCATACCCATTTAAAACTAAGTCATACGCTTGAGCTCTCATTTCACTTGGACTTGAATCAAATAAAGCTACATCCTCACGAGCTGGCATTGTGAACGGATGGTGAAGAGCATAATAACGATCTTCTTCTTCAGCATATTCCACAAGCGGCCAGTCAACCACCCAAAGGAAGTTAAAGATTGATTCATCAATTAGTTGAAGCTCTTTTCCAAGTTTTAAACGCAATGCTCCTAAAGCATCTGCAACAACTTGCTTAGAGTCCGCTACAAATAATAACAAGTCGCCAGTCTCAGCTTGAAGAGTTTGCATTAATCCATTTTGTTCTTCTTCAGTGAAGAACTTCGCAATTGGACCTTTTAATCCAGCTTCTTCAACTTTTAACCAAGCTAGCCCTTTTGCACCGTAAACATTTACAAACTCCGTCAACGCGTCAATATCTTTACGTGAGTACTTATCCGCACTTCCCTTTACATTGATTGCTTTTACTTGTCCACCATTTTCAACTGTGCTGCTAAATACTTTGAAACTTGATTCTTTTACAATTTCCGACACGTTCACTAGCTCCATGCCAAAGCGAGTATCAGGCTTATCGGAACCATATCGCTCCATCGCTTCATGATATGTCATCCGTGGGAATGGAAGAGTAACATCGATTCCCTTCACTTCTTTCATCAGCGTCGCCATCATTTGCTCCATCATCGTCATGATTTCCTCTTGACTCATGAATGACATTTCAATATCCACTTGAGTAAACTCTGGTTGACGATCTGCACGTAAATCTTCATCACGGAAACAACGCGCAATTTGGTAATATCGATCGAATCCAGACACCATTAGTAATTGTTTAAAGATTTGTGGAGATTGAGGTAACGCATAAAACTCTCCTTGATGTACACGTGAAGGCACTAAATAGTCACGGGCTCCTTCCGGTGTACTTTTCGTTAAAATCGGCGTTTCCACATCAATAAATCCTTGGTCATCTAAAAAGCGGCGTATGGACTTTGTTACATCATGACGCATTTTCAGAGTATCAAACATTGGTGTACGTCTTAAATCTAAGTATCGATACTTCAAGCGCACATCTTCTGATACTTCTGCGTTCGTCTCGAAAATAGAGAATGGAGGTGTTTTTGCACTATTTAAAATCGTAATTTCTTCTACTAAAATTTCTACTTTCCCAGTAGGAAGATTCGAATTTATTGTTCCTTCTTCACGCGCAACAACTTCTCCTTTAATATCTAGGACGAACTCACTTCTAACCTTTTCCGCAACCGCTAATGCTTCTTTCGAAACATCTGGATTAAATACAACCTGAACGATACCACTTCTATCACGTAAGTCAATAAAGATTAATCCTCCAAGGTCACGTCGCTTTTGCACCCAACCTTTGAGCGTAACTTTTTCCCCAATATGCTTCTCTGTTAATTCACCACAATAATAGGATCTACCAAACACTTGCCTCTCTCCTTTCAAACTCTTTCCTTTAAGTAAGAAGTCAGCTCATCAAGTGATACTTCCTCTTGACTACCGCTCTCCATGTTTTTCACATTGGCAATACCTTTGTCTAATTCGTCATCACCAACAACCACCACATATTTTGCTTCCAAGCGGTCTGCCGCTTTGAATTGGGCTTTCATCTTCTTATTTTCATAGTCTTTTTCAGACGAGATGCCAGCTTTTCTTAATTCTTTCAGAATCGATACCGAATGATCCTTTGCTTTTTCACCTAGCGTGACAACATAACAATCGATTCCTTTTGTAATTGGTAATTCAACTCCTTCTGCCTCCAGTGCAGCAAGAAGACGTTCAATACTTAACGCAAACCCGATGCCCGGTGTCTCTGGTCCCCCAATTTCCTGAACAAGACCGTTGTATCTTCCTCCACCACATAAAGTAGTAATGGCACCAAATCCTTCTGCATCGCTCATAATTTCAAACGCCGTATGATTATAATAATCCAATCCACGTACTAAATTAGCATCTACTTCATATTGAATTCCGATTTGATCTAAATAATAGAGAACTTTCTCGAAGTATTGTTTGGACTCCTCATTTAAATAATCGAGGATGGACGGAGCGGTTGCCATCAATTCATGCTCACGGTCTTTTTTACAATCCAATATTCGCAATGGGTTTTGATGTAAGCGAGTTTGACAATCAGAGCAAAACTCGTCAATTCTACCTTCAAAATGGTTAATTAACGCTTCACGGTGTGCCTGTCTACTTTCTTTATCCCCTAAGCTATTGATGACAAGTTTTAATTTCGTTAGCCCAAGCGAACGATATAAATCCATTGCTAATGAAATCACTTCCGCATCAATAGCTGGATCGCTCGCTCCTAGCGCTTCTACACCAAATTGAACAAATTGACGGAAACGACCTGACTGAGGTCGCTCATAACGGAACATAGGACCAATGTAATATAGCTTGACAGGCTGTTGAGGAGAAGCATACATTTTGTTTTCTACAAATGAACGAACAGTAGCAGCAGTTCCTTCAGGACGTAACGTTATACTTCTTCCTTTTCTATCCTCAAATGTATACATTTCTTTTTGAACGATATCTGTCGAGTCACCAACTCCTCTTGCAAACAATTCCGTATGCTCAAAAATCGGTGTACGAATTTCTTTATATTGATAAAGACGACAAA
The DNA here is from genome assembly GCF_022809095.1 of Bacillus kexueae. GTDB lineage: Bacteria > Bacillota > Bacilli > Bacillales > Aeribacillaceae > Bacillus_BZ > Bacillus_BZ kexueae. The sequence continues at coordinate 329,641 of NZ_JALAZE010000002.1, read as the reverse complement.
TCTCTTTCGCTTTTTGCTCAATAAATTGCCATTTTTCTACTTGGTTTGGCAAAATATCTTGCGTACCTCTTGGAATTTTAAATCCCATTTCGTTCCACTCCTTTATTTTCTTTCTCCAAAATTTATGTAGCTAAGGCTCATTTCAAATACCTAGTTGCTTTTATCAAGGTTTAAGGTTATCCCCTTATAAAACGTGTGGGAAAGAAATGGCTCCTTCAACCGTTCGAATACCCTTTTACACCCTCATGATTAAAGCAACATTCCTTTGTTCAATAGCCTTATCGTATAAAAGCAAATAAAAAAACTCCCATCCCTACGTAAACGTAGGGACGAGAGTTGATATTCCCGTGGTACCACCCTAATTGAAGCATATAATTGCTTCCACTTCCAAGATAACGCATTGCGCGTTCACCTCCTATTCACCCTAATCAGGCTTTCAGAGGGAAACCTACGGAGTGTTCGTTCGTTAAGTCATCAAGGGAAAGCTTCCAGCCTATGACTTTCCTTCTCTGTTCTTGTGTACTCTTAACTACTTTTCTCCATCATTGGTTTGTACACTATTTGAATGTAAATCTTATAATATCATACGAACATCTATATGTCATGTCAAGTTCGTTTTAAGTATTGCTTTAAAGAATGTACCTCTCTACCTAATACCCCGAATTCACTGCTAAGCTCAAATGTCGTTTCCTGTTCTTCTAAATCATGCTTTAACAATCCATGCTGATTGTAACTAGATGTACTTGTGCGCTCATGCTTTCGGCTATAACGCATAGCAATCCCCTTTCAATACTTTCTCTCCATTTATTCTTTCCTTTTTTGGCAAAAAATATTTCAAATGGCACAAGGAACTGACGATAAAAAAAGAGAATGGGTTAACAAATAGAACAAATGTCATTATTGAAAGGAGATGGAACGTTGAAAAGGCGATCCTTTTGGATAACACTTATCATTTTTTTCCTACTTTTAGGCACTGTTTCACCTGTTGTAAACGTCGTAACAGCTGAATCAAAGACTGCAACGGTTCTTGGTAGCTCCGTCAACGTGCGACAAGGTCCTGGACTTAGCTATCCTGTAATCTCATCTGCAAAATACGGAGAGACCTACACAATTGTAGGGAGTGACGGAGACTGGGTTAAAATACAGTTAAAAAATGGATCAACAGGTTGGATTGCGGGCTGGCTTGTCTCTCAAAAGACGGTTGCATCAACTCAAAAATCAACCGGCGACGTGACGTCAAATGCAACTGGATTACGAATTCGTTCAGGCCCAGGGACAAGCTTTCAAATCATTGGTTACTTCCAAAAAGGTGAAAAAGCTGAAGCCCTAGGAGAACAATCAGGTTGGGTTAATATTTCCTACAAGGGACAAAAAGGATGGGTTTCTAAAAAATACATATCTTATGTAAATAGCAGTTCATCTTCTACTTCACCGAATCAATCAACAAGCCATTCAACACCTAACACTGGAACGGTTCTAGCTTCTGCCTTAAATGTTCGTTCTCAACCGAATACATCTACATCTATCGTTGGAAAACTGTACAGAGGCGAGAAAGTTTCCATTATAGGGCAACAAGGAAAATGGTATCAAATTAAATACCAAAACAAAACGGCATGGGTTCACGGTGATTTTATTCAAACTTCATCTAATTCGTCTACTTCAAATGGTAACTCTACTACTAGTAGCACCAAAACAGGTACTGTAACAGCTAGTAGTTTGAATGTTCGTAGTGAAGGAAGTTTAAACGGTAAGGTTGTAGGGGCTGTTAAAAAAGGAACGAAGTTGACCATTCTTCAAGAAGTAAACGATTGGTATGAAATTAAACTTGATGGAAATAAAACAGGATGGGTAGCTAGCTGGTACGTAAGTACGGACGGTACCGAGACATCTTCAGACAGCAAAGAAACGACTCAAACTGTCACATTATTATATAACGGTACGAATTTACGAAGTGGTCCCTCTACCTCACATACGGTCATCGCAAGAGGGAATCAAGGGGAACAATTTCAAGTACTCTCAAAAGAAGGCGACTGGTACAAAATTAAGCTTACAAATGGGAAAGAAGCCTTCGTAGCTGGATGGATTGTCACAACTGGTAATATTCAACAAGACTTAAATAATCAAAAATCTTCCTCGATCTCAGGGAAAAAAATCATTTTAGATCCAGGCCACGGTGGCTATGATAGTGGAGCAGTTGGTTCACGAGGAACTTTGGAAAAGCATGTAACCTTACAAACAGCAAAACTCGTGTACAATAAGTTAAAGGCGCAAGGTGCAGATGTAAAGTTAACTCGAAGTGATGATACATATATCAGTCTAAACTCACGTGTTTATACTTCTAACAAACAAAAAACAGATGCCTTTATTAGCATCCATTACGATAGTTCCATCTATTCAACTGCTTCCGGTATAACATCATTCTACTATAGTAGCACGAAGGATAAACCGCTAGCTGAAGTCATTCAAAAGCAACTCATTAAAAACACGAACCTGCGTGACCGAGGTGTGAAATTTGGAAACTTCCACGTCATTCGTGAAAACTATTACCCTGCTGTATTGTTAGAACTAGGATTTTTAAGCAACCCAACAGAGGAATGGACAATTAATACGAGCGTCTTTCAAGAACAAGTATCACAAGCCATTTACAACGGCGTAGTATCGTACTTAAATTAGTGAAAGTGGAGGGCCCAGCGTCGTTTGCTAGACGTTAGAGGCCTTCCCTGTCAACTGAATGGGAAGATGTCTACCATATCAACGTTTTATACAGACAAAAATGAGTTTAGTCAGTGACTAAACTCATTTTTTACTTTCAATGATTAATGTTACGGGACCAACATTAGTGAAAGACACATCCATCATTTCACCAAATTGCCCTGTTTGAACGTTGATTCCTAGTTCACGCAAGTGGTTATTGAAGCTTTCATACAGTTCAACAGCTTTTTCTGGTCTAGCTGCTTGCATGAAGTTCGGTCTTCTTCCTTTCTGACAATCTCCGTATAGCGTAAATTGGGAAACGGATAAGACACTTCCTTCAACATCAAGTAAAGAGTGATTCATTTTTCCTTCGCTATCTTCGAACACACGTAAATGCGCCACTTTATCTGCCAAAAATCGTGCATCTTTTTCTTCATCGTCATGTGTGACACCTACTAAAACCATAAACCCGTTATCAATTTGTCCGACGATTTCTCCCGCCACTTTTACGTGCGCATTTTTCGCTCTTTGTATAACCACTTTCATTCCTAATTACCCTTTCTAGTTCATAATTCGTCGAACCGAATAAATATCCGGTATTTGCTTTATTCGTTCCACTACTTTATGCAAATGATTGATGTTCTGAATGGATATCGCCATATTAATCGTAGCAACTTTATTTCGGTCAGACCTTCCTGATACTGATGAAATATTTGTTTTTGATTCATTTACCGCATGGAGGACTTCGTTTAACAAACCTCTTCTGTCATATCCGAGTATCTCAATCTCAACATTATACTCTTTTCGCCCTTCCAATTGATTTTCCCATTCAACTTCAATTAATCGTTCTTTCGCATCATCCTTTAAGATATTTGGACAGTCCGAGCGATGAACGGAAACACCTCTCCCCTTCGTTATAAACCCTGATATATCGTCTCCTGGAACTGGATTACAACATCTCGACAATCGAATGAGCAGGTTATCAATTCCTTTAACGGATACACCCGCATCACGTTTCTTCTGAGAAGGGACTTGCTTGACTTCATGAATGACTTCCTCAATATTTTTTTCCGTTTCTTCTTGCTGACGTTTCTTTTTAAGTTTTTCAGCTAAACGATTGACCACTTGAATGGCTGTAATACCGTTATACCCAACTGCAGCATACATATCTTCTTCATTCGGGAAGTTAAATTTTTCTGCAACCCGTTGAATATTTTCACTCGTTAGGACATCTTTTACGTCAAAGTCTTGCGCTTTGATTTCTTTTTCAATCATCTCGCGCCCTTTTTCAACATTTTCTTCCCTTCTTTGCTTTTTAAAGAATTGGCGAATCTTATTTTTAGCTTGAGATGTTTGCGCTAGCTTTAACCAATCTTGGCTTGGTCCGTATGAATGTTTTGACGTTAGTATCTCAATGATATCACCGGTTTTCAAGCGATAATCAAGCGGTACCATTTTTCCGTTCACTTTAGCCCCTATCGTTTTATTGCCGATTTCAGAGTGAATACGATATGCAAAGTCAATCGGAACTGACCCTGATGGTAGTTCAATTACATCGCCTTTTGGAGTGAAAACGAATACCATATCAGAGAATAAATCGATCTTTAACGATTCCATAAATTCTTCAGCATTTGTGGAATCATTTTGGAATTCTAAAATTTCACGGAACCAACTGAGCTTTTTATCAAATGTCATCTGATCTTCAAGACTTTTACCTTCTTTGTAAGCCCAATGCGCCGCAATTCCGTATTCAGCGATTTCATGCATATCAAACGTTCTAATCTGTACTTCTAGCGGATCACCCTTTGGTCCGATTACAGTCGTATGAAGTGATTGGTACATATTTGGTTTTGGCATCGCGATGTAGTCCTTGAAACGTCCAGGCATCGGCTTCCAACATGTATGGATAATCCCTAAGACTGCGTAACAATCTTTGATACTATTGACGATAATTCGGACAGCTAACAAGTCATAAATTTCATTAAATTGCTTGTTTTGCAAAACCATTTTCCGATAAATTGAATAAATATGTTTTGGACGACCTGATAACTCCGCTTTGATTTGCACCTCATCTATACGCTGTTGTAAATCATCAATTACTTCGTCTACATATCGTTCGCGTTCCGCGCGCTTCTTCTTCATCAGATTCACAATCCGGTAGTATTGTTGCGGATTCAAATAACGAAGCGATGTATCTTCTAATTCCCATTTAATTTTAGATATCCCTAGACGGTGTGCTAATGGCGCAAAGATTTCCAACGTTTCATTGGCGATTCGACGTTGCTTCTCTTGAGGTAAATGCTTTAACGTGCGCATGTTATGAAGGCGATCAGCAAGCTTTATTAAAATGACACGAATATCTTGAGCCATTGCGACGAACATTTTTCGGTGATTTTCTGCCTGCTGCTCTTCTTTTGATTTATATTTAATTTTACCGAGTTTTGTCACACCATCCACGAGCATTGCTACTTCTTCGTTAAACGCTTTCGCTAAGTCTTCACAGGTTATATCTGTATCCTCTACTACGTCATGCAAAAAACCACTTGCGATAGTTGCCGGATCCATTTCTAAATCAACTAAAATTCCAGCAACTTGAACAGGATGAATGATGTAGGGTTCCCCAGACTTCCTGAATTGGTCTTTATGGGCTTCTTTTGCAAAATCATAGGCTTTTTGAATAAATTGTATATCCTGTTCTGCAAGATACGTTCTTGCTTTCTCAACGACTTGCTCAGCCGTTAAAATTTGTTCATTCGCCATGGAATCACCTTTATTCTTATATTTACAATTTAGACCTCTGACTTCTTGTCCACCAATTTTTCGTATTGCTTTTATTATTAATAAAATTTCAATATGTGTAAAGTATGCTGTTTAATTATTGACGAATATAGATGATAAATTTAAAATGATATGAAATGAATAGAATTTACAATCAAGTATGATATAAGAAAAAAAGCACCCTAATTGAGTGCTTTTTCCCTCTCTTTTTCGCACAAACATTATTAATACTTCATTAATGTAAAAATGTCATAGCCTTCGAGCTTTTCACGGCCTTCTAAATAAGATAGTTCAATTAAGAAGGCGATTCCAGCTACAACGCCACCAAGTTCTTCAACAAGTTTAATCGTTGCTTCAATCGTTCCACCAGTCGCTAGTAAATCGTCTGTAATTAAAACGCGTTGCCCTGGTTTAATAGCATCTTTATGAATTGTCAATGCATCTTTTCCGTATTCTAAGCCGTATTCAACTTTAATCGTTTCACGTGGAAGTTTTCCTTCCTTACGTACAGGGGCAAATCCAACTCCTAATGCATAAGCAACTGGACACCCGATGATGAATCCTCGCGCTTCTGGACCAACAACAATGTCAATTTCCTTTTCACGCGCGTAGTCAACGATTTGATCTGTCGCGTATTTGTACGCGTCCCCTTTATCCATTAACGTTGTAATGTCTTTAAATTGAATGCCCTCTTTTGGGAAGTCAGGTACGATCGTAACATATTGTTTTAAATCCATCTGTTCATGTCCTCCTTGAATGTATCCACCTACGTAGAAAAGCGTAAGAGCCTCGGGCCGATAGCGCTTAAGCTAAGAAATTAGAAAAGCACATATCGCTTTTACTTAAAGAACACATACAAGACATATAAAAGTCTATACTTCAATTAAGTACTTGTCCTTCCAACGAAATTCGCTACACACTTTTCCATATGTTTGAGCCAAGGCCCCTTATCTTACCCTTTCTCGTTCGTACTCTATATCATTTACATGATTGCAAAACTTCTCATCAAACCATGCTTTTAACTGATGATAAGAAGAATATAATAATAATTGCTCCAATTCAATCAAACGCTGCTTTGCTTGATAAGTATTAGATTGTGTCAAATCACGTTTAGGTGCTTGTTTGTTCAATGAGATGACACCATCATCTATTTTAACAAAATCTAATTCAAAAAACACCTTCGTCATGAAAATTATTGTTTCTTTTGTCCACCCTTTATGCTTAGCCAGCTCCGCACCGTATTTTTTCACATCAAATGTGCCTCTTTTAACTAAAAATGCATAATACCATTT